>JAYTRM010000001.1:0-7722 GCA_043746165.1 Bdellovibrionales bacterium
GTCGGTCGATCCGTATCCTCGCCAACAAAATCGAGTGCTGGCGGCAGGCTTGCCATTAAATCAGAAATACTGGCGGAGGAACGCGAATTGAAATCTGGATTGGGACGCCCCAAGAGATCATTTTCTGCATCCGAGTGCAGATGTCGAGGTGGTAAAGGCTCCACCTGAGAGCTTCGACGTGATTGAACTGCCGGTTTTTCACGGCCTGAAGCTGTTACCTGCTGATCCGCTTTCTTATGAAAGCCCAATCCCTCGGTCAGGGGTTTGAACTCGAACTCATCGTCAAATGGATCCACGAGACCTCCGCAAAACATTCCGAACAGCTGATCAACGCATCAGATCAAAAGCATACTTTATGACGCTGATGAGAGCGACGCAAGCCGTTTCCACACGGAGAACTTGGCCCCCGAGCGTCACGGGTTGAAGGCCGTGGGCTTGAAACGCGGCCACTTCCCGGTCGGAAAAACCTCCTTCAGCGCCTACGAAGACTGAAATATCTTTCGGAACCCCGTCAGGTGCTTGTTTTTTCATCACTTGCAGACCTTCGGAGGCCGAAAACACCCCGGCACCCTCGTACGCAAATAGACCCTGAACAAGTCCAGACTGGTTAAAAGTCCTGAGAATATCTTCAAGCCCGCGAGTTTCTTCAAGTTTGAGAAGATCGCCGCGACCGGACTGCTGAGTGGCGCCCAGAATAATTTTTTCAAAGCGCGGCCACTTCTTCTTCATGACGTCGTCTTGGCGACGAATAAAACTAAACTCGGAATAAACCGGCTGAATTGACTTTACGCCAAGCTCGACCGCTTTTTCCAGAACCGCTTCAAACACGGGAAACCTAGGAACAGCAAGAGCCAAGTGGATGTAGGGCGTAGGCAAGGCGGGAATCTGCCGGGAACTCAAAACCCGGGCGATCGAATCAAGCCGGCTTTCAGCGGTGATTTCAACGAGCAGCGCCCGACCATCTTCGCTTAAGACTTCAAACTTTGAACCGATCCGCATGCGGCAGACATCGCGAATGTGATGCAAGATTTCGCCAGTCAGGCGAACTTCACTTTCATTCTCAAGCATTGAGTTCGGAATCCGGTAGCGGCGCATCACTTCATCTCTGTTTGCGCGGCGCCCGGATCAGCAACGGGCATTAGCAGCGCCGCCGACCATTCGCCTTCAGTCACTTTTTTGATCACACTGAGTCCGGTGTCGCGTGTGAACCCGGAATAGAAGTCGTCTTCGCGATCGGTCAATACTCCAGACAGGATCATTCGCCCGCCTGGCTTTAAGCGGCGACGCAGGTCGTGGCGCAGGCTCGTGAGCACGCCATCGATGATGTTGGCGACGACCACGTCAAACGTTTCGACGACATCTTGGAGCTGATCATCCGGAATCGCAATTTCACTCGCGTGATTGCGCTCCAGGTTTTCACGCCCCGTTCGCCTCGCCTCGGGATCATTGTCGAGCCCGATCACCTGTGAAACCCCGAGGCGCAGTGCGATCAGCGCCAAGATTCCTGTGCCGGTGCCGACATCAAGTAGAGAAGTGCTTGGATGGGCTTTCAAATACTCAACGAGCAGTCCCGCTGCGAGCCTCGTGGTCTCATGGGTTCCGGTTCCAAACGCCATCCCCGGTTCAATATAAATATGATGGTTGGGATTGGCGGAGGCCTCGGGCGGAGGCTTGCACCAGCTGGGGATGACCCAAAATGGTTCGGAGAAACGAAACGGCACGAAGCCCTTTTTCCATTCTGCGAGCCAATCCTTGTTTTCTTCTCTGACGATCTCAATTCGAACTTCAGAATATTCGCTCTGCAGGCGAAGGAGTGAATCTTCACTGAGGGCTTGTGAAAAATAGACATTCACGTCGAACTTTTCTGTGGGAACAACATCTGGGTCGTAGCGAAGATCTTTTTGCGTGAACTTCAAATCTTCGGCGACGCCCTCGGCGCCCAGATCAAAACACGAAGAGGTAAAAGCGTCTTCGTCGCTGCGACTCAAGCCTTGGGCTCTGAGACGAAAAAAATATCCAGTTGTCGCGTCTTCCGACATGGCTCGCTCCTCATGGCCGGCCCATTCGAAAGACGCCGCGCTGGAAGCTAGAGTTTTCCGGCGGCAGACGATGAGGGCACGGGCACGCGGACCATATCAGGTGATTTCGCAACTGGGGAAGCATTTTCCACCACGGGCGGTACCCCTTCGGGCGCGGTCATTGTCTGTTGACCACCCTCTGAAACCTTGCTCGGGGCCGACTGCCCCGACTGCCCGGATGCCTCCGCAAGTGTGGCACTCGAGCTGAGCGAGCTTGCCGCTTGGCCTGCGCCTTGGCTTGCGCCAATGTCAGCGTGCAGTTCTTCGCTCTCGACTTCCGCATCGGCCTTTGCGGCCTTCATCTTTTTCTTGGGCGGTGGTTTAGGGACTTCAGCAGTTAACGTAGAAATGTCGGCACGATCGCCGATCATGACCGATTCAAAATCGAGCGCCGGCCGCTCCTCATCCGTAAATTCGGAAATCAGTCTCGCGACTGTCATCGTCGCAGCGACCTGCAAAACCTGTAAACGGGCCACATTGACTTGAAGCTCACCTTGCTGCTTATTTTGAATGGGGTCATGCACGGGAATGACGCGTACAACGTTAAACATCCAGCCTTTTTTAAATCCCGCCTCGGCTCCTGCATTGATGTAAAAATCATGATAAACTGGCTCGGCTGGATCGAGCGGAAGCGAGCGCCGGACGTCAAATATCTGTGGCGCGCTCTGCAGACCTGCAGCAAAGGCGCGGGAGAGTGTGGCAATTTGCGAAGCCACCCCCACAAGCGCGATGAACACGAATATTTCAATAAACTTGCGCGCCCTTGAGCGGAGCGGCCTTTGCTGCTGCGGTCGGTGCGGCCGCTGATGCGGCGGTCGGTGCTGCGGTCGGTGCGGCGGTAGGTGCACAGGTCAATCCCTTCAACATTGGGACACCTTCCTGGAATTCCCGTTGACACCTTACTGGTTACTTATGAATCGGAATAAGACAGCGCCCACTCGAGCCACAATCAAAAATAATTATCAAAGCGCGGCCAAAGTTCAGCCGGAACCTCGAGCTGATCGTCAATTTGATCTCTCGCCTGCTCTTTGATCCAGGCACCATCGACGCTCACGTTGCGAAGTCCAAGGCGAAGTGCGGTTAAACCCATGAAAACGCCGACAGCACTCAACGACAGCGTCATCGACAAAAAGTCAGGACGAACTTTTAACGCTTCGAGAATCCTCCTGAGAGAGCCGACCTGCATGGCCGCACCAAGAAGTGGACCAGCCTGGATATTGCCGGTGTAATGAGAATAAGCACTGCGCGAACCCGTCACGCGTTTCATAACGCCTGGATTCTGCTTTCCCGATGAATAGGCCGCGCGAAGACCTTTTTTAAAAAACACGTGACCAACTCCGACCTGCGGAAGGGTCACGTAGGCCAGCAGCGGCTCGAGTTCCCCTTCGATCGAGTCACTGCCGAAGAACAGCAGCTTTTCTGCAGCTTCTCCCTCAGCGGCCGAGGTCAGAAATGAAATCCACTCCCCGCCATCACGACGCTCCTCGTCCGCAATATGAATTTTGAGAGGCTCGCTGTTTTGTTCTCGCGCGAGCACTCCCCTATTGAGTTTGAGTCCCAGCCCGAGCGATCGAACGTACTCTGAGCGTGCCAGAGCTCCGGCCGCAAAGGCCCAGGGTTTGGCATCGACGCTTGCCGCGACCGATCCGGGGCGGGTGCGCCAATGATAGAGCACAAATGGGACGTGCAGCACCCGTCGCGAGCGCGAAATCATTTTCAAAACAAAGTCGGTATCTTGTCCACCGCTAAAGCGATCGGCAAAAAAATCCGTGTTGCTGGTCAAAATCTCGCGCCGAACGGCAGTGATGTGGTTGATGTAGTTGACCGTGAGCAAGAGCTCCGGACTCCAATCTGGCTTGCGAAGCGGGAAAATTCTCCAACTCCAGTCGGTCATAAAATCGTGATCGGAATAAACAAAGTCGCAATCAGAAACCTCGGCAATTCGCAAAGCTAAGAGCTGCAGTGTCTGCGCATGAAGCGTGTCATCGGCATCGATAAAAACGACGAAGTCGCCCTTAGCGAGCGAAATCGCAGAGCGTGTCGCCGCGCAAATTCCAGCATTTTTTTCATGACGGGTCAGCTTCAGGCGCTCACCCCAAGTTAGTTTCAATTGATTGAAGTACTGCCAGACTTGCGGATCGGGATCGCCGTCATCAGCAATACAGAGCTCCCAGTTCTTGTACGACTGACGCTTGAGGCTCTCCACCATTTCGATCACGTAAATCAGTTTAATTCCGTAGCAAGGAACAACGATCGAAAACCGTGTTTGCGGATTCAAGCTTCGCCGCTGGCCAATAAACCTGGTAATTTCCTTCGCTTCAACCCAAAGTCGGTAGTGGAGGTAGCGTAAGTTCAGGCGCTGATCTAGGATCTTAAAAAACTGGCTCATGCTCCATAGAGCATGCCTTGAATTAAGCTTTAAAAAAATGACTATTTCTTAGGGGCTGAATCGGGAGCGGACGTCAATTCCGGCGCGGCTGGCGCCGGTTGATCGGATGGCGGTGAATATTCGTATCCGGTCAGATCGCGGCCGAGTGAGTAGTCATCCATTTCTGAGCAAGCACCATAACCATAAAAGCCGTGGCTGTAACCAGCTCCATAGCCATCGCCGTAGCCGTTAGTAAAATGACCGTAGCCATAAATATCGCCATTTTGGCAACTGCCGTAGGGATCGACGACGACCTCGTCGTCAAAGCTCTGGGAGTTTTTCAATTTGCTATTTTGCTTGCCGAGGGTTTGAAACCCACCGTTCATTCCACACGAAGCCAGAAAGAGCGCTCCGCAAACTTGCGAAATGAGATGAAGGGTTTTACGTCGATTGATCTTCAACTTAGTCCTCGGGGTGGCAGCTTTTTACTTCTTCCATAATCTTTCGAAGTTAATGCAAGGACCACTCCACTCCCTTGGGGCCCCAGTTTGCCCAGCGGTTCCCGGTCAGTCGCCGGCTGATGACGTCGTAAGTGCTCGTTACAACTGTAGTCTTGCGAGTCAAAGCGGCGGGGCCGCGATTTTCAGTTGCAAAGTCGATTTCGACCAAAGCTTCGCCAGGGTGACGACCTTCGCCAACCTGGTAGATTCTTTGGTGGATTCTTTGGTGCCGGGCCTATGCCTAGCGTGCATTTCTCCCGCTCACGGCGGAAATGTAAGGCCACTTTGTTTGCAAACCAACAAAATGAGATTTTAGAATTATTTTCGTGATCTTGAATTGAGTATCTGACGATCTATTTTTCCAGTGGGCGTCCTCGCAAACTGTTCATGGACGATGATCGCTTGTGGAACCATGTAGCTAGGCATTTCCCTCTTACAAAATGCCAGAAGCTGTTCGGCTTGAAAATCGATAGTGTTTGGTACACAGTGAGCGACCAGTATCGTCTCAGCGCAAGGATCTATTTCTCCTTTGACTACAATTTCGGACACCATTGCAGATTCGTGAATCACTTGCTCAACCTCAGAGGGATTTACCCGATGGCCCCTAATCTTTAGAATCTCATCGACCCTACCAATGAAATAAAGGAAACCATCTTCGTCGGTCTTAACCAAATCACCAGAAAAAACTACTTTTTCAGCCTCTCTTGGAACAAAAGGATGCGGCCTGAACTTCACGGCCGTCGCCTCTTGGTCATTCCAGTAACCGAGCGCTACGGTGGGCCCAACATGGACGAGTTCGCCAATTTCACCGGGTTCACAATTCTCGCCATCTGGATTCAGCACAATAATTTCGGTTTCAGCAATAGCCCGACCGATGGATGTTGGCCGCGAATCTATTTCACTTGGTGGCAAATACGTCGACCTGAATGCCTCGGTAAGTCCATACATGAGATAAATCTGCACATCGGGATGGCGCTCGCGGATCCGCCGGATTAAGGGAATTGGCAGAGCTCCACCTGAGTTGGTGATGTAGCGGAGGTTTGGAAAATCCTTACATAAAAAAGTCGATCGCGAGCCGCAGAGCTGATTCCAAAATGGCGGTACCGCCGCAAGACCGGTAATTGCAAACCTCTCTAAGGACTGGCAAACATCACCCACTGAGACTTCGTTTAAAAGGACAATCGACGACTGAATCGAAACCGCACTCAATAATTGGTTCATTCCGTAGTCAAAGCTGAGAGGCAGAACGCTGAGAATTCGATCTCTATCGGTTAAATTCAAGTATCTCGATACTATCCTGATACCCGCAAATAAGTTGCCATGTGATACCGAAACTCCTTTCGCTGGCCCCGTCGATCCGGAGGTGTAAAAAATTACCGCCGGGTCAGTGAGTGAAGTCCTTTCGATGACGTGAGACTTCTCTCCATCGGCAGCGGCAAGGGTATCTTCATCTCCCAGTAGCAGTATACTGGTCAAACACATCTGTCCGCTGTTCGAGAGACGGATAAATTTCTCTTGCGAAGTAATGAGCAGTTTAGCACCTGAATGAATTAAAATATGATTGAGCTGGCGTGCTTTAAGACCGTGAAATGCTGGAACAGAAACAGCTCCGGCTTGCCAAATGCCAAATAAAACTGCGACCGAAGCTATCGATTTGTCGAGAAATATCACGACGCGATCACCGGGGCGAATACCTTCGGCTCTGAGCCTCATGGAAAACCTGGCCGCTTTTAAATGAAGCTCGTGCCAAGAGCAGGCTTGGTCTCGGCAAAATAGCGATGGCCTGGCTCTCGAATCTTTTGAGCCAAGCGCAAGTAGTTCCGCTACATTCGTCAGAAATCCTCCCAAAAGTCCGCTGTGGCCAGATTGTTAACCCTATTTTATCCCAAACATCGCTAAATAAAACTTAAACCGATCGCCCAGGGTTACAAGGCGAAACTGGCTGACCACCGAGAGAAGAAAACTGTAGATCAATAAGATCGATACGAGGGCTGCCAAATGGCGAGCAAAGGTTGGTGGCCGATTCCGGGATCGAAGCTTGAGAGCCGCCGACGTAGCAGAAACCAAGCCGAAGCAAATAAAGTACGGACCTCTCGCAACCAGCAGAACTTGAGCCCCAGGTCCAATACCCAGACGTATGAATTCATAGGAATCGCGAATGACATGAAAGATTAATCCGCCGCCGGCGACGGAAAGGAAAGCGGCCAAAGAGATCCTGAGTCTTGGTCGCTTGCGCAACCAGCTCAGTTGAAAATACAACGGCATAAAAAAGAGGTCGACGATCATGGTGTTGTAGTAAAACATGACCCGACCGAAAAAATCATTCATGTCTTTTGACGAAAGTGGTCGGTAGGTATGGCGCCATAGCCTAAATCCGCAACAGCGTGCGACTCCAACATATGATCCGAACGGGATGATCACATCGAAAAAGAAGAATCTTGCGGAGCGGCCCAACATGCCAAGCCAGAGGTAATAAAATGGCGGATGCAATTCATTAAATAGGCTCATCGAATATGTATCAAGATCCGGGAGTCCGAGACCCTGATATTCCCGGCCAAGATGTTCCAAAGTGGAGTCAGCATAAATGTTTAAAAAAACAACCGTGAAACATTTTTTTAGAACAGCCATCCAAAATAGCAACTTCAAACCACTCAGCTGGTCTTGGGCCAAAGCCGAAGGATCTAATGCGTTAAGAGCTTTAAGTTCCATATTACCCTTGAGGGGGATCTCTGATTGATTCCAAAACGGACTGCTCGTCAGAACGAGTCGCAAGAGG
>JAYTRM010000002.1:0-12637 GCA_043746165.1 Bdellovibrionales bacterium
AACTCACCCGGACTTAGTCTGACGTACGCCATTTCTCACCCTTGAGATAGCGTATATCACATTTGGCTGACTGGGTACGCTTTTCCGATAAGCATGAATTTTTCACACCAAATGCGAGGGTCAACGCGGTGCGATTCCTGGAAAAAGACCAGGTCGAGCTAGCCAAGATAGAATGACTGTTGATGACGCAGATAGTAAATAAACAAAAAATGAGACTTGGTAGGAAATTGATCGAGAGTTCCTGATAGATCGTTATTTATCGAGCTAAAGGGCCGGTCGAGTGGCTGAGATCGGTTGAAATTCTTTGCCAAACATCAGCCGGGATGGCGGCAGCGCCGCCCTGGGGTTCCTCGCGGGACTCCCAGCTGATGACCGTCAAAATAATTTTTCGACTTCGAGCTTGCACGAAGATGCCTGCGCCGGAGCAGCCGCCCGTGCACCAATGTTGGAAGGTAAAAGAATTCGATTCAGCATTGAATTCGACTCGGCTCGGGACATCGAAGGGACTCTTTGCCTCTTGGCCATCAAAATAGGGAAAACCATAAACGCGGGCTGTTTGGCCAGCAAACTGCGAAAAGAAACTGAGGCCGCAGCGGAGAATCCAACCCTCTGGCTTGCAGAATTCACCCGCTGTGCGATCTAAAACCGCCAGATACTGCTGAGGGGCCGAGATTGTATGATCTAACCGACAAACTGAAACGTCGGGGTTGCCGCCGCCGGCATAAGTGTAGGCGCCGCGCACGCACACCGCCCCCACATTGTGCGGAAAACCGTCGACATCAAAAACCCGTAAGTCAACATGGCCACCGGTCGCGCCGAGGTCTTTCGTGCAGTGGCCGGCTGTGACGAACGTTGATCCGTCGCCGAGCAGACTTCCAGAGCACCCGAAAAGCATTTGCCCTGGCGAAAAGCCCGCAAACTCAAAGTGTCCGTCGCCACCAGGAGTCATCGCTCCAGCCGATTCTAGGCCCTTGCTAGCAGAGCAAACCCGGTTCAAGTTATCGAATCCGTAGCATTGGAGTTGTGCGCCAAGCTGACTTCGAAGTTTGTTTTCAAGCCTTTCAGCTCGGGATTGCCAAGTTTTTTGCTGGTCGGTAAATTCAGAATTGGCGATCTCATTGAGTTGCAAAAGAGCATCCACGGCCGGTTGGTTCGTCACCTCTCCAATCGCCTGCAGACAATCATACTGGGCGGTTTCAAACGACTTATCTTTGCCAGCTGAGCCGTAGGCAAAGCAGTGGTGCAGAGCATGGGCGCAGTTTAAAACATTGAGGTCTTTTTTAAGCCCAGGCATATCAGGTAGTGAATGAGAGGCAGCCGCGCAATAAGGATTTCGCTCGGATTCGAGCTCGCAGGCAGACAATGAATTGCGAAAGCCAATCTGACATTTGACGAGGGCCCGACGGGCACTTTCATTACCATGCAGCTGAATTTGCGTTTCATGAAAGGCGCTGTCTAGGTCTTGCGAAAACGGACTGAAGGTGATTTTGGAGTCTTCTTCGCTCGGGGGGCTAGTGACAGCAGGCGAAGAGGGCGCAATAAGCAAGACAGCTGTCAAAACAGTAAGCGGGCTGAGAACGCTTATGCTCTTATAGAGCTTACCTGTGAAGATTAATGCTGTCATTTTCATGCTCTTTGAGATTGTGCGAGAAATATGCCTAATCTGCCTGTTTTCCTCGGAGCCTTTTTTCCTGGGAGTTCTTCGCCGGTTAGGTACATGCCGCGGGCCGGTCACGCCATTAAATTCCTGCTATTTGCACGCCCAAGTTTTACAAAAATTCAAAATCGATCAATCCTCATGGCAAACGCTCACTTTTTATGATTATTTAGGCCTTTGAATTCTGAGATTTCTCCATCAACCAAAAATCAAATTATTTCAGGAGTACCGTAAATGAAAATGCTCAAACTTTCTCTGGTCACTTTAATGACTTTGCAACTCACAGGCGTGTCGGCTTCGTTTGCTGCTGAGGACAGTATCTCTGGCTTGCAAGGAGTCATGCGCGACATGGGCGTCCAATTCGGAGTGCTCACAAATGCTTTGCTGAAACACCAGGCGACTAGCCAAGGTGATCTGCAGGCGGCAGCGGACACGCTCGTGGCCGATGTGAAAAACGCCAAGCCTCGTCTGCCTGATTCTTTGATCGATAGCGCGGGCGTTCCACTCCCCGGCAAGCAAGCTGAAATTCAACAATTCAACGATATCATGGACCAGCTTATTGCCGGTGTGACGAAACTTGATGTCGCCATCACGGCAGGCGACAACGGATCGGCCACCACGATTCTGACTGGAACGATCATCCCGATCATCAAGCAAGGTCACGGGTTGTTTAAGCCGCAAGAGTAAGCGTTCATCTCAATAATAAGCAAAACGTCATTAATAAGCAAAACGCCATTGAGATCCCCGTACTTTGGTAGGGATCGATCCTCGCCGCTATCCTTGGCGAGGATCGATTTGATTGAGTCTTGGCTAGGAGCCTAGAGATCCGAACCTAAGGCTAGCTACAATCATTTAAGTCACCACTCACTGTGACCGATGCGACATCATGAACATCGGGTTTCAAAAAAAACTGACATTTGGCTTTACCGCGATCTCTCTATTCAGCATGGCGACGTGCGGAATCGTAAGCTATTACTTCACTGCCTCAATCGTGCGAGACCTAACGATCCACAATCTGCAGGATCAACTTAAAGGCGTGGAGTCGGCGATTCTGGTTTCGAGTGCCGACAATCTGGAGCATCAAGAAAAACTGATGGACTATTGGTCTAAGAGAGTCGCAGGTCAGATTGAATTTCACGACCAGGAGTTGATGCCGGTCACCGCAGAAAACCAGGTCACGCACGAAAAGATGAACGCCCGAATGCCTACAATTTACATCAACGGCAGAAAACTGGCGAACCAAAATGATTGGGTCGATCAAATTGGCGATGAAACCGGAGAAGCGGTGACGCTTTTTAGCCGCTTCGAAGGCGGATTTTATCGTGTTTCCACGACTGTGAAACGTAATGATGGAAGCCGCAACGTGGGCACGTACGTTGCGGCAGGTTCGCCGCCTTACGAAGCCTTGGTCAAAGGCAAACGTTTTGTGGGGCGCGCGCAAGTTGCCGGAGCTTGGTATATCACGGCTTACGAGCCTCTGTTCAAAGACGGCAAAGTCGTCGGCTCATTTTTTATGGGCTGGCCTGAAACGAGCTATGGCAAGATCAAAGATTATTTGCGTGATAAGCATCTCCTGAACACCGGCTACTTTTTTATTTTGGATTCTTCAGGTCAAATGGTGCTGCATCCCACACTGAAAGATAAAAATGTTCTCGACGTCGAAGATGCAGATGGCCGCAAGATTTTTTCTGAAGTCATCGCGAAAAAGAGCGGACAAATTTCCTACCGCTGGCTTGATCCTGTGACCCAAAAAGTGCAATCTAAACTCGCGCTTTTTCGCTATTTTCCGCAGATGGACTGGTATGTGTCTGCCAGTGTGGTCGAGGATGAAGCGCTTGCCACAGTGGCTCGACTAAAATGGATTTTGTTTTTTCTTTCGGCCGGAATGACTCTAGCGATGGCGATCGTCACGATCGTGTTTGGGCGCCAAGTTGTCAAACGTCTCAACGAAATTTCGCATGGCCTTGTAAGTTCAGAAGAGCAAGTCCAACATCATTCACAAGCCCTAACCGAAGTCTCGAGCGCTCTGGCAAGTGCCTCGAGCGAACAGGCCTCAAGCCTCCAGCAAACCGTGTCCGCCGTCGACGAAATCCGTGCCATGGTTGCTAAAAACCTTGAGGGCACGAGCCTTACCGAGAACCTCTCGCGAGAAATGTCGGATGCGGCCGAGGGCGGGCAAAACGTCCTCACCCAAATGAACGAACGGGTGCTAAAAATCGCCGAAGCCAACCGACTTCTGCAGTCCGAAATGCAATCGAGCTACGAGAAATTCGAAAGCATCTTTACGGTCATCGTAGGAATTGGTCAGAAGACAAAGGTAATAAATGAAATCGTTTTTCAAACTAAATTGCTTTCTTTTAATGCCTCTGTCGAGGCAGCTCGAGCTGGGGAGCAAGGCAAAGGATTTTCGGTCGTCGCCGAAGAAGTGGGCCGACTTGCCACTTTGAGTGGGGCCGCAGCTGCTGAGATCAATAACACCCTCGAGGCCAGTAAGACCCAAGTCAAAGCGATTATCGATCAAGTTCGCACGCGGTCGGCTGAGCTTTTGGCCGATTCAGAAGTACAGATCAAGGCTGGAGTCGCAGTGGCCGATCAATGTCGCACCAGTTTTGCGGAGATTCTCGAACAATCTTCCAAAACCCACAATGCGATATCGAGCATATCTATTGCATCACGAGAACAAAGCCAAGGTATTGACGAGATCAACAAAGCCATGCAGCAGATGGATCGAATCACCCAACAGAATTCCACCGCTGCGCAGAAGGCAAACTCACTGGCTGAGCTTCTCCGCAATGATTCGGTCCAAACCGGAGAACTAGTCGATGCTTTAGGAACTTTTATGAAGGGCGCCCAGAACCACAAGACTGCAGCGTAATTCGAATCCCCTTAATAGCCTACGCATCAAAGAAGTGCTGGGGAGTGCTCGGGCGTGTTGGTGCGGTAATTTAGCTGCGGCGGTGTTCGAACGGATGGATGAGTCAATGAATCGAACTTTCCTCCTCAATGTTTTTGCTGTTACCGGACTTATCGCTTGTGTTGGGCCGGCAGTTGAGCTGGAGTCCAAAGCCACAAAAGTGGAAATTGAGCGGGCTCCGCAAACGCCTCCCGGCGAGGACCGCCGGCTCAAGTACATGAATTGTGAAACTGGCGCAAACGGTCGGATTAAAACTGATAACGAAATCTCGTGCGAAAACTACTTCCGCAACGAGGCCATGAGAATTGGTGCAGACACAGTTTTTATCGGGCCGGAGCGCGATGGTGAAAGTGATTCGTTCGGTCACGGTTGCAACAACTGTGTCAAACTCGGCGCTTGGGCCTACAGCAAGAAAAAGGCATCCGCACCGACTTCGGTAAGCCCCTTGGAGTCGGAGCATCCGGCAAACGATTCGACGGAAAATGCCGAAGACTATCCCAGCCAAAAACCGCGCACCAAGTTTAAACTCAAAAATACCAGCAATGAGCCCTTTCGGATGGATCAACTTCAGGACTCGAGTGCTTCTCCAGTAAAATAAAGATTCATTTCTTGGAACTGTCGAGCGGATGGCTTGGGTGCAGGGCCAGGCGCAACGTCTCGATAATTTCCTCGCGCGTCGGCTTGACCGTGAATTCAATAGAGTCCGAAGTCGACTCTTGACGCAAGCGCGAGATCGCGCTGACTTCAACCCGGTAAACACCTGGTCGCAGTTTGGGAAAATTGATTTTGTTTTCTTGTAACTTCGGTTTATTTAATAAATCTCTCCATTCGGTTTCATCTAAGCTTCGATGGGAAATCTTGAAATTGTAATTTTCAGCACCTGCAACATTTGCCCAAGAGGCTCTGGTGACTTCTGGAAGCTCTATGGCATCGAGCATCGGCTGGCCCAGCTGCGGGCCTTTGACAAGAAATTTCCGTCGCGGCGTGAGGTATTGATAGCTAATTGTCGAGGGCGTTTCAAAAGTTACTTCCCAGCTGTAATCCTTGGAGCCTGAAAGCCTCACACTGACCTTTGACCTTTTCACTTTGAACGTTTTGGCCTTTGTTTCATCAGTCGACCAAATTTTTAACAGGTACCAGGTGGCGCCTGAAACCGGAGTCCATTGAAAGTTAACCGAGGTAAAATTATTCTTTTCTGTTAGGAATTCCGAATTGTCTTTCGGCAAGATCTGGGCAATTGTTTTTGCCGCGACGTCCACTTCGATCGGTGAACTCCAGACGCCATAAATCCCCGTCGATGATTCTTTGCTGCGAATCTTGACTTTATAAATACCGACTGGGACTTCAGCCGAAAACTTATTCGTAGGACACGCCGAGCGGATGGGTTTTCCTCCTACGGCCGGTACCAATTCAATTTCGTAGCCTGAAGCGTCGGGCACGACATCCCAATCCAGATCAAAGACCGCTTTTTGCTGGCTCGAGACCGGACTTGGCATCTTAGTTTGTGCGGTGGCGGCTGCTTGCGTAATGAATAAGCAAATGAGCACGGGAAGCCCCAGCAGGATCATAGTTTTGTCGCTTCTCCATTTGGGAACTGCATGATGGGTGGCGAATCGCCCACAAAAGAACGGCCGGCGAGGTTGATTGCGAAGTCGAGTGCGTGATGTTTGTCAAACTCCAAAGTTTTGCGCGCGAGTTCGTAGCCATGAAGGAAATTCTCTGGACCCAGCGGCCCATTGCGCAATACTTGTTCCGCCACCCGCAAAGAAGTTTTGATATCTAAGCTGAGATCCTTTCGCTCTCGAAGCGCCGAAAACAATTCGAGGAAAGGCTTTGCGACTCCTGACTGAAAGTACTGGCTTGATTTGGCGATCTTGGTCATGTAATCGGCGCACATCTTGATTGGCAATTCGAGCGCATTGGCTTCCTTGCAGAACCTGACGAGCTTGATAAAATCCTCTCTTACGACTGTTGGATCACCGCGATAATCTCTGGACAGCTCGAAGGCGAGAAGCATGGCCCGGGAATAGTCAAAATCAAAGAACTCACCAAGAAAAGAATTGGTGAAAACTTCAACGAAATTTTTCTGCATCTCAGGCGGAAGCGCCGAGACCTCAACCGACATATCGATCGCTTTGGTTTCAGATATGCCAATTTTTTTTAAAAGTAAAATTACCACCGAGAATCTTTCCGAGGCCCCGTCGCAACCTTTTGAGACTCGATCGGCAATTCGCCTTGCGACGTCTTCGCGAATGGTAAGATCGGGCGTATCGCGAAGAAACTGCAAGGTCTTCTTGTATTCGTCAGTTGAGTGACAGAGTTTGAGAGAGGCTTCTTTCAAGGCCTTGCTTGCAGCTTCGTTGATTGGCTTGGTTTCCGCGGGGGCGGGCGCAGGTTTTGCCAAGCCGAGCGTGCAAAGCAGCGCGGCCGCTCCGAAACGACTTAAAACTCCCATTTCAATTTCGCCAAGGGAGTGATTTTCTGATCGGGACTCATCCGGAAATCTAGGCCCGACATCGGTCGGTAGATTTTACGCTTGTAATCGAGGTGCTTTTCGTAGACGTCGATCGAGCGATCCTCATAGAGAAGTGGCAAGAGCCCGATGACCGCAGCGACTCCGGCAACAATTCGACCCTGATCACTGAGGTAAATTCCGGTAACGACTGTCGTGCTGAAGTTGGTAAGAGCGGATGCCCATTTTATCGGGCGCATCAGTTTTGCTGTCCGTTCGAGACTCTCTTCTGCCAAGCGTTCGCGAAACAGAGTCGAACGCTCGTCTTTTTCTTTGAGGTGTGAAATTGAATCGAGACCTTCGTGATAGGGTTTCTGAGAGCCCACGATCACACCGCCGATGAGCCAACCCGCTCCAAAAACCTCAGAGATACTAATCATCGTAGCGGCCGTGGTCTGGTCGTTTTGCGATAAGTTGGGGCGATATTCGCCTTGAGCTAAAAGGGCGTTAGTCAACGTCGCGAGACCCGAAGCTTCCACTTGCCAGTGGGTGAAATACCAGTTTTTCTCATTGACGGATTCCATTCTCAGGCGTTCGCTGGCTCGAGGAACCACTTGTAACTCAGGGTAGTCGAGTGCGCTCGTGATATCGCTCATACTTCCGACCGCGCTCTGGTTCGGAGGCGGTGAGACCGTCTCAGCAAAGGACGGGGTGGATATAGCCAAAAGCATAAACATCGCTAAGCAGAGAACCGGGCGCATATCTTACCTGCACTTTCAGCTAGTCAATCTTGCCTCTTCCGAAGCGGGGCCCGAGCGAGCTTGGCACCTGCGCGCAAATCTTGACCGGGGTCGCCGCTTTGAAAGTTGACCTTTGTCACCGACAAACAGACTCCAGTCTATACAATCATCATTTATATGCAAAGCATGCGATGGTCCAAATGTGTCCTTGTCCAAGGTCTCGCTACGGCTGGGGAAATTGCGCTTAGGCTCCGCTTGCTTCGCTCCGATGAGCAAGTAGCTTGGAATCACGTCTCAAAACGTCCATTTCTATGAAACTCGTTTCAGTCACGGTTCTTTTAATCGCGGCCGTTGTGATTCCCATTGCCACGCGAAGTGCGCAGTTTTTCGAGTCGACTTTTAGGACCACTCAAGACGACGCCAACGGCGAACTCGCCAATATCAAGGCTTCTGACGTCGACGAGATGATGCTTGGCTTCATGGAAAAAATTCGATCGGTGACCAATCTCAGCCTTGAGGACTTCTCGAGCGAGGCTCAGCGAAAAACGGCGATCGACCAACTCTTTGGTCGAGACCTGGATATGGTCGGACTCGACATTTACGAACTCAAAGATGGGCAGCCCGTTTTGTACAAACGGCTAGTTAACGAAAGCTATTTTCGCCAATTCGGTGTCGATGCGAGTTATCTGGACCAAGTGCGTCTGCAAAAAGGACCTGCTCCCAATGCCGTTTTCTCAAATAAGTCCAAAATATTTATCAAAAATAGCACCTTGAGCAGCAAGAGTGTTCCGTTGTTTAGCATTGGAGTTCCGTTCATCGAGCAGGACGAGTCTGTGCACCATATCGCGATAGGAGACTTTCGCCTGAGCCGTCTCCAAAACGCGTTTGCTGTGAGTGGCGCTCGAACTCTTTTTCTCGTCGACGAAGACGGAGTGGTGTTGGCTCATAAAGACGATCAATACGCGCTCGGCGCCTCGCAATTTCAGACCTTGCCAATCGTTGAAGAGGCACTTCGTTTCGGCAATCCGTCCTCAAAGGGCCAGAAGAGATTTTTCGACGATCAGCGCGGTGAATGGCTGTTTGGAGCCTATAGTAAAACATCTTTTGGACTCGTGGTGATCGCTGAAATTTCAGAGAACGTGATTCTTGAACCGACCAAAGCTGTCCGTATCGAGATTTTGACGGTGGCCGGCTATGTTCTTTCAGGCGCGTTGTTTTTGGTTATTGTATTCTCGATCAGTCTCACTTGGCCGATCGAGCGCTTGCATGAGGCGACTGAACACGTGGCCGGAGGAAATTTCAATATTGAGGCGAAAGTTCGCACGTCCGATGAAGTCGGCGCATTGGCCGTCGCTTTCAATAAGATGGTGGCAGGCTTGCGAGAACGCGATAAAGTTAAAAATCTTTTGACCAAGTTCCACGGGTCGACCATCACCAATGATCTCCTCAATAGAGACATAGCCTTGGGCGGAACTCGCAAAGATGTCACTGTGTTCTTCAGCGACATTCGAGATTTTACAAAATTTAGCGAGGGGCATTCGCCTGAAGAAGTCGTTGAGATGCTCAACGAGTATTTCCAAGTTATGGTGGCGATTATTACCAAGCACAAGGGTGTGGTTGATAAGTTCGTCGGCGACTCGATTATGGCCGTTTGGGGAGCGCCAAATTCGTCTGGCGATGATCGTAACGACGCTGTCAGGGCTTCGATCGAAATGCGCATCGCGCTTTCCGAACTCAATGATACGCGGACTAGCCGTGGCCAAAGCGCGATCAAAATCGGCATGGGCGTTCACGCCGGTACCGCAATTTCGGGCACTATTGGCTCAACAGAGCGAATGGAATATACGGTTATCGGCGATACCGTCAATATGGCTGCGCGAATTGAAGCTTCAACCAAAGCTTTCGGGACCGATTTGCTTCTCAGCGAAGCCGTCGCTCATTCAGTATCAGAACGTTTTGCTCTCGAACTGGCCGGAAGCGCCCAGGTCAAAGGTAAATCGGAACCACTGAGAATGTATCGGGTTATCGGCTGCATCGAAAACGGCTCTGTGATCGAGATCAAGACTCCCTACTCAGAGTACCCACCCGAGCAAACGGAAAAAGTTGAAATTGCCTCGTAATGATACTGTCAAGGCGTAGAGCGTGCGGACCTGCGAGCGATGCATCACCAGAGGTGGTGCAAAACCTAAGTGGTTAGCATTGCGTTTTAGTGAACCTTAACCGATTTTATTTTCGGAGCCGCCACTGAACTAAATTCAGGAACAGAGAGCGTGCGCTTCTCGCCTGCTTTACCAGCGCGGCCGAAACTATCGATGGATCGCAAACTGACGCGATATTGTCCACTGGTCAGCCCCTTGACATCATATTCAGTCGAATCGACCTTTACGGATTGAACTGATTCGCCGTCGACATTTTGGATGTCAACTGAGTATCCCTTGGCCTCGTTCACCTCATTCCATGCGAGTGAACACGAACCGTCTGCTCTTGTAGCGATCGACTCGGGCATGCTGGCTACAAACTCCGGCGGCTCAAGAAGTGGCGCCATTTCGAGTTGCAAGGTTCGTTGTGGCGAGCGAGCCAGCACTCTTCCTTGAGCATCTAAAGATTCGACATTGATGAAGTAGAGACCAGGTCCTTCGAGGATTTGCGTGACCTTAGTTTCAGTCGTCGCTTTCCACTCGACTTCTGAAGCGGGTGCTCGGGACTTGCTCGTGCGAATTCGGAAGCTCGCGGGTTCGCCAGGTCCTTTTTCCCAAGAAAACTTGCTGACGGGAGGAATGACCTTGAAAAACTGCTTCGTGTGAAGGAGGTGATCAGCCCATTCGATGACGGGCTCTTCTTCCACCTGAAAGGCCCGGGTTTCCGAAGGTTTTGAGACGCGAAACTTCTTGTCGTCAGCACTCTTTTTGGCAATTACCTGCCACCGATAAGTTCCGGGCTTTAAGGTTTTGATGGTGAGGTGGGGCTCTACGCCAGTCCGGTTCACAATTTGATTCTGGGCACTGAAAATCTTGATTTCATATTCGGTCGCATTTTTCAAAGGCGACCACGACAGCGTCACGCCATCTCGAACTGCGTTCGCGACAGGAATGAGTTGGTTGTCTGATGGTTCAAGGAGCTGGGGGGGATCGATTTCTTTGATAATTTCTCGCCCCACGCTGAAACTTCGACTGCGGCTTGCAATCATCACCGAGGTGTTGGGGATTTGCCCGCTGACTCTCCAGTAATAGGTCGCTGGTCCTGGAAACATTTTGACGTTTGCGCTCGTCGCCGATTGCGTCTTTTGTGAAATCACTGAACTCGACGTCGAAGCAAAGTCTGGACTCCTTGAGATCTCAATCTGCAAATCGACAAGATCGCCGTGATTGGCCCAGAGAAAATTAATGTGATTGTCGCTCTCAAGCACAGGGATCTGCGCATCTGCTTGGGGTTCGAGAAGAATAGGCGGATACTTAGGTTTGAGTTCCACGACCGAAGTCGCACTGTCATTTTGCTCGTGATCGAGCCACACGAGTCGGAAGTAAGTTTTTCCCGGCGGGAGCGAGGCGACAAGATGCCCAGCCTTTAAGGGAGCTTCCTTGACCGATGGATCGAGCTTGAGGGCGTGCCGATCTGGACCCGTCTCCAAGGCCACACGGCCTTCGAGATTCTCACCAGAGACCGACCAATCGAAATTGACTGCGGTTTTTTTTCCAGGTTCGGCGTAAAAGACCTCATCCCTTCTGGGGTGAATAATCTTAAGCTTTTCATGGCCTCCTAAGACTGGCATCTTGCCCAATACCTGCGCATCGCCCTTGATGACATCGAGATCGAGTTGAGCTCCTGAGTTGATCTTTCCAAGAGCGACGTCGGCATTTCTGACTTCGACTCTTTGATCGCCAGATTTTACAGTCAGCCCGCTCAGCGCGGCGCTGGGGTCTGAGTTTGGAGCCGCGTGGATCGTCAAGTTGCCGACCAGAAAGTCGAGATTGAGTCCGTTGCCAGTGTCTTCAATTTGAATGACGGTGTCGGGTTCGAGCTCGGCGATAGCGCCGCTAGTGAATTCAATCGTGGCGGTGCCTTTTGAGCCGGTTCGCACGGCTTCGCCACCAAAGAGCTCTTGGCTTCTAAAGCTTCGCTGCCAAATCAGGCGCTCTGCCGGACGGCGCTGAACTTCGTTTGCGGCGACGGCAATTTTAGCAATCGGTTGCTGATCCCGGTGGGCCTCAACTTTTTTCTGCGATTGGCTCCACAGCCGGGTTCCGACGACTCCCATCGCCGAAATAAAAGCTGCCAAAATCACCCGGAGCCAAACTTCTTTCATTCACCAACTCCACCTTTAGGTTTCGGATTTTCTGCTAAAACCTGTAAGGAACTGGCCTTCTATCGAGGAAGATCCTAAGATTCGCCTGCCATTGACCGAATGGGACCAATGGAAAAAATCTGCACTTTCAGGTCTACAAAAAACGGAGCTTTCTGGTAAACTACGAATTCGCAGAGCCACACGCCCGAGAATAGATCGGATCCTCGGCATTGTGATCGATCATGTTTATAGCGCGATAGCGAGCGCGCGTTGACTATCTCACCAGTGTTCACTGTTCACGTTTGGGTCGACAGCGAGAAATTTCATACGCTCCGAAATCAGTTACGGGATACGAGTATCTGTTAGCCTTTAAACCTTCGTGCGGTTAACGACCGTAGTTTGACGTGCGATTGAGGGAGCTTGAGATCAAGGCATCGTCTCATTTTGAGCAGCAGATCAAAATTAACTGGTCTTTACTCGCCCCAGTTTCATCAATCTATCGTTTTCGGCGTAGGACCCCGCCGCTTGCGGCGAGGGATATAAGCGGGGGTTGAAGGGGGCGTAGCCCCATTCTCCACCTAGGCTCCTAGCC
>JAYTRM010000003.1:0-9892 GCA_043746165.1 Bdellovibrionales bacterium
CTTACACCTTGCTAGCCTCCTGTCTGAGCTATAGATTCAAGTTCCACGATCCGATTGGCGGGCAAGAAACTCCGAGAATTTTGGTGCTCGATGAATTTGGCGGAAAATTCGATAACGAAAAGCCAAAAGAGATTCTGAAACTCCTCGATAAAATGGGATTTCAATCGATTCTGGTCAGCCCGATGTCCAAGGCCGATCTTTTAGCAGACGGAATCAGCCACCTCGTCTTAGTCCACAAAGTCTCCACTACCCAGTCAAAGGTGCAGTCCTACCATCTCACCTCGAAGCAGGATTACGACCGGTTAGTTCGCAGAGCTTCAGAAGTTTCAATGTGAACAAGGAACTGATCGTGCCGCCGGATCCGGTCGATTTAGAGCAGTACTTGAATCGCGCTGAAATCGAGTATCTTTTCGACGCGAAATTCGCCGCAAAAAGTCCGCATCCCTCCGAAAGTCAGCGACCCTCGGAAGAGTGCGCCGATTTCGTTTTCCCGATTCGCCGTAAAAGTGATGAGCTCAACTTTTACGCACGTCTCGAAGATCAGCTTCGCCGGCAGGACGTTTTTCACATTGCTTCATATCGTCTGGTCAAAGAGGAATTTACAAAAATTTCTCGTCCTGCGAGCCTCGCGCTCACTGTTGAAAAGCTTTTGCAACAGAGACCACACCTTCGCTTTGTCAAAGTTGAGATCGAACGCCTCATCAGTTCTTACAAAATGATCGATACGCGAAATTTTCTGCGCAGCAATAGCGAAGAGAGTCTCGCCGATCTTGCCAGGACTCGGAGTTGTCTCGATGTTTTTCAGTACCTTCTTGCCCATCAAGATGAAACAAAGGGCTTGCTGCCGAGACAAATTCCTCATGGCCAATCGACCAAACTGATTGGCAAAGACCTTCTCCTTTTGCGCCTATTTTCCTGCTGGCGCGAGCGCCCATCGCGCTGGGACGACTTTTATGATTATTTTGGCCTGCTCGATAAACCAGCCGAGATCCGCTTCTTTGCGCCGTCCTGCAGTTGTCAGGGGCAGTTTCTACATCAGTTTCATGGGGTCTTGGCCAAAGATTGGTCAAGTCAATATAACTTTGTCGCGCTCTCGGGAACTCTGATTGTCGAAAACTTCGAGACATTTTATTCAGTTGTAAACAAAACGACTTCATCTCTTATTGTTTGGGGCGGTGGCTGGCGGGCTGTCCAGTTGCGCGAGGTTTTCCATTTATTTCCTCAACCTATATATTATTGGGGTGACATTGACAAAGAGGGCTATGAAATTTTTGGCTACCTAAAAAACTTAAACCCGGTTCTTCAGCCACTTCTGATGGACCACTCGACCATCGAACGGGCTCGAGCGATCCATCAGAAAAAAGAGATATTTCTCGGTCCGTTTCGAACAGTCGCAGGTCTGCAAGCAGAATACGAGCTCGTCTGCCGAAACGGAATACAGATCGAACAAGAGCAGTTGCGAGAAGAGTGGCCCTTTGCTGGTGACCTTTTATAAGGTAAAAGCCCGCCTCTGTGAGCCCTAGTGACGTAAGTTCTAAAAACGAGATGGCTAGGGGAGGCAGGAATGATGCAAAAACCGACGACTCCATCAGAAGAAAACCTTGAGCGACTCGCTGGCATCGTCGAGCGCGTGACGTTTCACAACGAACAAAACGGCTGGTCGGTGCTCAAGGTCACTTCTTTCCGAGATCCGGCGAGGTTGACAACGGTCCTGATCCACCAAGCTCAGGTTTTTGCCGGCGCGACGATGGAGTTTTGGGGTGCGTGGGGGCATCATCCCAAACACGGCGAGCAATTCAAAGCCGTCCGCGCGATTGAAAAAAAACCAGCCAGTGCCGCAGCTCTAGAAAAATACCTAGGCTCCGGACTCATTCGCGGGGTAGGTCCGGCGACTGCAAGGCGAATTGTCAGTCATTTCAACGAAAAAACTCTCGAAGTTTTTGAGAGCCACATCGAAGAGTTGATGAAGGTGCCGGGGATTGCCGAAAAAAAGCTCGAGCAGATCAAGATTTCTTGGCAAGAGCACCGTGCAATTCGCGACGTGATGATCTTTCTTCAGGGCTACGGCATCTCCACTCTCTTTGCCACCAAGATCTATAAAACCTACGGCGACAAAGCTATTGCCATCGTTTCGGCAAACCCCTACCGATTGGCTCACGATATTTACGGAATCGGCTTCTTTTCAGCCGATAAGATCGCACTGGCGATGGGCTTTGAGCGAGCCGGGGTGCCGCGGATCGAAGCTGGCATCAAGCATGTGTTGTCGTCCAGCCGCGAACAGGGCCACTGCTTTTTAACCGATCGGCAAATTATCGCAGACTCGCTTGAGCTTCTCCGCGAGAAAATTGAGCCTGATCGCATCCTTGAGGTTCTTCAAAATCTGCTCTCAACCGATCAGGTGAAGTGCCGGCGTCTCACCCGCGAGGGCGAATTGGCCAACTGCTATTATTCAAAAGGACTCTACTTTGACGAGCTCTCGGCTGCGCGAGATATTCAGGGACTTCTGGCCATATCGGTCAACGTCGATAGCGAGCGAATCCGGACGTGGGTGGTTCGCTACTGCCAAAAGCATGACATCACGTTGAGTGACGAGCAGCAGGCGGCCGTGTGCGGGATCGCCGCCGTGCCGTTTTCGATCCTGACGGGCGGCCCAGGCACTGGTAAAACAACGTGCACGAAAGTCCTTGTTCAACTTTTAAAGGCGATGAAAAAGCATGTCTTACTCGCGGCACCGACAGGGCGGGCATCACAGCGGATGATGGAGGTCATTGGTTTTGAAGCCAAGACCATTCATCGCTTGCTAGAATGGGCGCCGGACATAAACGGTTTTAAGCGTGACGACAAAGATCCGCTCAAGACCGACTTCCTGATTGTAGACGAAACTTCAATGCTCGACATCAGTCTTGCGGCGAGTCTGCTCAAAGCCGTGCCGCGCGGGAGTCAGGTTCTCTTTATTGGTGATCCAGATCAACTTCCCGCCGTAGGAGCTGGAGACGTCATCTCCGATCTTTTGAAAACGCCCACCGTGCCACGTTTTCGACTGACCCAGGTGTTTCGTCAGGCGCAAGCCTCCTCAATCATTCGCTTCGCGCACGAAATCAACTCTGGATCTGTGCCTCGCATTATCTCGCCACTGGCGAAACCAGCTGCATTTGCTGAGGGAAACGACTGTTTGTTCGTCGATGCCGACGAGGCGACGCAGGATCAAGTCAAGTTCATGCAGCGAGCCCATTACGCCATCGAGCAAACTCTAAAAGGTGGCGATGGGCATCTCATCAAACTTGGTGAGGAGTGGCGCGGTCGCCTTCACAAAACTAGCGAAGGTGTTGAAGTTGATTCGCTCTACCGTCCCGAGCAAGTTGATGAACAGCAGGTACGCGCGCCGGTGCTGACTATTCCAGAGAAGTTTAAGCACGTCGATCTCAGTCAATTTGCCAACGCAGAAACAACCACCAAGGAGTTGATGGCGGTCCTGAAATCTGTTCACCCTTGGTCCTCGCTCCATTATGGACTCACCGCCGTCGAAACCGCAGTGCGACTCTACACCAAAACAATTCCAGAGTGGCTCGGAACAACTGACGCCGAGATCCAGATACTAACCCCACAGGTGCGAGGGACGCTGGGTACACTGAACCTCAATGAATCCCTCCAGCGCATTGCAAATCCGGAGTCTCCGACCAAGCGCCAGATCCAAGTCGGCGCACGTTTGTTTCGGGTTGGGGATCGTGTCATTCAGACTCGTAACAATTATAACCTTGGAGTTTTTAACGGTGACATTGGGCGCGTGACTGAGGTCGATTCGGGTGTGAGTTCTGATGGAATGAGCTGCGAAGTTTGCTTTTCCGGTGGCGAAGAGCGTGTTGTGAAATTCACGCGAGAGGACTTGAGCGATCTCAATCTGGCCTATGCGATCACGATTCACAAATCACAGGGGAGTGAATTTCAGGCGGTCATCATTCCCGTTCTCGGTCAGCACTTCAATATGCTGTTCAGAAATCTAATTTACACGGGGCTCACTCGCGCCAAGAAGCTTGCGGTCTTCGTCGGAAGTAGGCGGGCCTTTGCCTTGGCCGTAGGGCAGATTGACAATCGTAAGCGACAGACCGCGCTCGCAGATTTAGTATCGGGAGTAGTGCTCTAACCCGGACCAGAGTTTCGCAGCACGCGAAGAATATCATCGCCATATTGGGTCACAAGCTTTCGGTTGATGCCTGGAATCGCAAGAATATCGGACTTCGATTGAGGCGCGCTCTCACAGATGATGGTGAGCGCTTTGTCGGTCAAAATTCGAAATGCAGGAATCCCTTTCTTTCTTGCCTGCTCGAGTCGCCACGCACGGAGCGGCTCGTACCCGCGTTGCGAGGTAGTCGACAGCTTTTCTCGCACCGTCGACCTCGAACGAAATGTCGATGACGACTTTTTATTCTTGGTGCGCGACTTCGACTTACGGCCCTTGCTCAAACCAACCGGGGAGGCGGCAATCTCAAGTAACGCCAGGTCGGCAGGTAAACTTTGCCGACCCTTTGGCGTGAGGGCGAGCCTTCGATAGGGAATCACTCGCCCGTCTTTTTCAAAAGATTCTTGAACGAGATCAATCCACCCCGCTTGTCCTAAAGTTGACACGAGATTTTCAAATGCCTTGCGGTCGACTGATACTTTTGCATCCGTGAGCGACTGAAAGACGCGACCTGCCGCCTGATTGTTTTGCTGGGTAAGCAGATCGATCAAACGCGCAGTGATCTTCTGTTCATCGACTGCGAGTGTACGCTTCTTGACTAAGGCTTCAGCTTGATGAGGCTTGCAAATGTCGCAGATTCCGCAAGCAGCACCTGAATCATTGAGATCTCCAAAATGGGCAACCAAAGACACCATTCGGCATTTAGTGAGCGAGGTAAAGCTGAGCATTTTTTGAATTTGCTGCCGCCGAAGCTCTGTCTGAGCCAGATAGGTCTGATGCCAAGTGGAATTTCCGCGGACCATGTTTTCTTCGGGATCAATGACGATTCCGCGATGCACCCAAAGCTGCTCAAGTGCTCGCTCAAACGTGTCGAGATCAAAGCCTTTCAGCTTATCGCGAACGACATCTTTCGGTATCGGAGCATGGCTGAGCTCAGCGAAGATCGCTTTAAGCTTGTTCACGTCTGGATAGTTCATTTCAAGAAAAAACTCGTGCGTTTTCTGATCCGCATAAGAGTGCAACAAAAAAGCTTTCGATGGCAGACCGTCTCGTCCCGCTCGTCCGATTTCTTGATAATATCCTTCAACACTTCCGGGCATAGCGGCGTGAACCACCGTTCGAACGTCAGCTTTGTCAATACCCATGCCAAACGCAACCGTTGCAACGATGACATCCAGCCTACCGGTTTGATACTGAGTCTGAACTCGCTCGCGAATCTCGGGTGAAATTCCGGCGTGATAAGCGCCCGAATTAAAATGCGCAGAAAGAAGCTTATGAATTTCGTCAGTTTTTTTCCGGGTTGGCGCATAAACGATGGCCGGCAGCCTGCCTGGTTTTTTCAAGATCGATAAAATTGCTGTGACGCGCTCCCGGGGAGCGAGCTCAGCAACTTCGATTGCAATGTTGGTTCTGCGAAAGCCTTCAATGAAGCGCTGCTCGCTTGCAAGACCAAGTTGAGTGCAGATATCTGCTTGAACCACGGGCGTCGCAGTCGCTGTCATCGCCACGACAGGCGTGTTATGAGCAATTGGCCTGAGCAGCTTGAGACGCTCGCCAACCAAGCGATAATCGGGTCTGAAATCATGTCCCCACTGAGAAATGCAGTGGGCTTCATCAACTGCAATCAAGGTTGGTGGCCGGCGCTGAAGAAGCTCCGGGAAACCCGGTACCGCAAGTCGCTCCGGAGCGATAAACAAGAAATCAAGATCTCCGGCCAGATACCGTCTGCAGACTTCCCGTGAGTCTTCTCTTTTGCAGCCAGAATGAATCCGTGCCGCAGAAAAACCGTTCTTGCTGAGTTTTGCAACTTGGTCTTCGATCAATGCGATGAGTGGGCTGATAACCAAAGTCGTACCGCCGCGGGCGAGTCCTGGCACTTGATAGCAAAGCGACTTGCCTGCGCCTGTTGGCATGACGAGAAGAACATCACGACCTCCAGTGACCGCGCGACAAACCTTCTCTTGGGCTGGCCTGAAGTTTGTAAAGCCGAAGTGTTTTTTGAGAAGCGGCAGAAGTTGATCTGGCTTTGTGACAACACGGTCGGGCCTGTTGGATGCAGGGGCAGCACCAGAGCCGGAGCCAGCGGCAGAACCAGAGCCAGAACCGGAAGCAGAACCAGAACCGGAAGCAGAACCAGAGCCAGAACCGGAAGCAGAACCGGAACCAGAGCCGGTACAGTAACCAGGGCCAGTCGCAAGGCCAGAGGCAGACTTAGATTCGGAGATCGATTCGGGTGCTGCCGCCGGCGCGGTGGATTTTTGAATCTCGGCGACGCGCGCGGTGATTTCTGCCTCAAGTTCAGATAGAAAAGACTTGAGCGTTTTTTTGCCGTCCTGAATTTCGAAAAGTTTTTTCTCCCACAGCGCAGTCAACTCGGGGCTCTTGACGCTGGGGTGTACGAGCTCGATGAGGCGATGGCCTAAAGGCGTTGCGACCAGTGACTTGTTTTGACGTTCGATATAGCCGCGCGACAACAATGTTTCGATAATGCCAGCGCGGGTGGCCGAAGTGCCAAGCCCTGAATGGCTCATGGCCTCGGCCAGTTCTCGGTCTTTAAGGCTACGCCCTGCGGTTTCCATCGCTGTTAATAGAGTCGCATCATTGAGGTGAGGAGGTGGCGCAGTCGCTTTGAATAGAGACTGAACAGAAATCACCTTGCCGACGACATCCGGCTTTAGACCAATCGGCAAAATATTTTCAAGCGGATCGTTTTTCATCTTGAGATCTAGCAACTTCCAACCCATGCACTGAATCGCTGTCCCCTGCGACTGGAATAAATCGAGACGGTTGACCTCGGTCAGAACCGTGGTCACCTCGGCGACATAGTCCGGTTGCCAAGCAGACAACAGTCGGCGACAAATGAGATCATAAACCTTTCGTTCATCGCTGTTTGGCGCCGCAGTTGACGAATCGGTGAGTGTTGGAATCAAAGCGTGGTGATCAGTAACCTTGGCATCGTCGACAAATCGCTTTCCGAGTTTCACCTGGCCTGTCGATGCCGCCAACAGGTCAGCGTAGGGCGCACGGATCACACGAACGACATCGGAAAGACTTTCAGCGACCGAGTTTGAGAGATGGCGACTACCAGTCCGTGGATAGCTGATCAGCTTGTGCTGCTCGTAGAGCCGTTGTGCAATATCCAAAGTTTTTGAGGCCGAAAAACCAAACAGCCGGTTGGCGTGGCGCTGGAGCTCGGTGAGATCATAAAGTAGTGGTGGCAGGTGCTTGACTGTTTTCACCTCCGCAGACGCCACTCGCACCGATCCCTCGCGAACGCGCGCCAGAATAGGTTCGATTTTCATCGGGTCTCGAGGCAGTCGTTTTTCTTTACCGTGGCTTAGCTTTTCGCCAGGGGTCTGCTCACCGAGATAGATCCCTTTATAGCTCCCGGTCGCGACTTGAAACTCGGCCTCAATCACAGCGTATTCTTCAACCTTAAAGGCTTGAATCTCGAGATCGCGCGCGACGATCATCGCCAAGGTCGGAGTTTGCACACGACCTACAAATAAAGGCTGGCGTGAGTTGAGCGCGTAGGCGCGCGACAAATTCATCCCGATCAGCCAGTCCGCGCGACTACGTCCCCGAGCAGCGTCAGCTAAGGAATCAAATTCTCGAGATGGACGCAGCGATTTTAAGCCGTTCTGAATCGCACTTGTGGTCAAAGATGATATCCAGAGGCGCTTTATCGGCTTCTTGCAGTTAGCCAGTTCATAGATGTAGCGAAAAATCAGTTCACCTTCGCGGCCAGCGTCGGTCGCGCAAATCACTTCATCTGATTTCTTAAGTAAGCTCCGCACGATTTCAAATTGAGATCGAGTTTTGTCAACCACCACGAGTGGCCACTGGGTAGGCAGCATCGGAAGGCTGCGAAAGCTCCACGTCTTCCAACTCGGATTGATCTCGTGTGGCTCAGGTAACATCACGAGATGGCCGATTGCCCACGTGACCGTGTAGCCGTTGCCATGGAAACAGCCTTCGCCTCGCGCGGTCGCATGAACAACTTTGGCGAGATCGCGCGCAACCGAAGGCTTTTCAGCGATGATGAGGGTTTTTTTGGGCGACACGAAAGAGAAGTTAGTTGGTGATCAGTATCCGTGTCAAAATGGATTTCTCGCGGTGGCTGCTGTGTGTCCGGCAGCCTCATATCAACGGTAGCTTCATGTTAACGGCAGCCTCATATCAGCCGTAGCCTGCAACGCGGCGACAAAGTGGTCTCTCGAAGCTTCGGTTTAAACCGAAAGCCACACTTCACGCTGCTTTAAACCGTAATTCCTTCCCGACAGCCCTGACCAATTTCGATAATGTGACTGCGACCGATTACCCTGCCATAGCTCTAATATCTCCGTTAGCTCGGAACACAGTAAGGGGTCAGTTAAAGCGTTATTTTCGTAAAAGCGTATCCCTTGCAACGTTAAGGCTTTTTTGAAATTTGCCTAGATAATCAATTTCTTCCGGCGTCAGATGCGCCTTTTCGTTCATCACTTTGACAAAGCGAAGGGTCCATGATCTGTGGGCCCGTTTGATCTCTTCGTTTGAAGCTCCCCGCCCGAGACCTAACAATTGCCGCGCGTTTTCTGGATTGTCCATTCTTCTATCGACAAGCCATTTTTGGCGCGAAATCTTGGTCATAGCTACATGAAACTCAGGATCCCTCGAGCCTTTAATATCTGCTTCCGATTTGGCGTCTTTTTCAGACGACGATCTATCTCGCGCACCGTTGGCCTTTGCTTCAGCCTCTGCAGCCTTTGCCTTAGCTTCGGCTGCGGCAGCCTTGGCCTTTGCTTCAGCCTCTGCAGCCTTTGTCATAGCCTCTGCTTCGGCTGCAGCTTTTGCCTTCTTCGCTTCAGCTGCCACTTTTTCAGCTTCGCCCGCGGCTCTCGCGGCACCTTCGCTGGCCTTTGCTTTTTCGGCCGCCTCTCCTGCCGCGCGACCCGCCGATTGAGCAAACTTGGCCAAGGAACCGTAAGTGTCCCCGAGTATGTCCATAGAGCCAGCGAGGATTGCTGGGAGATATTTAAAAAGCGCTCCGGCAGCCGCCACTTCGCCAAAAAATTTGCACACGGCTTCGCCGCGCCTAACGTTGGAGTAACATTGAAAATCATTTACCTGTTGGCCAATTAATTGGGCGGCGTTGGATATCAGTTTTGATATTAAAGTGCCGTCAGTCGCAGCTTCAAAGGCAATGACCATTGACGGATTAGCTTCGGCTCTAAACTTTGAGTCGGTCGCATATTGATAAGCATTTTTAACTCCCGATACAAGGCCAGAGCCAATGGTGGTAGTCGCACTCCAAATAGATTCTGAAAGGCCGGGGAGCGCTTTGATAAGCCCGACGACGCAACCACCTGCGTAGTGAACCAGCTCTTCGTCGTCGCTGTTTAATTTGCGGCGTTCTGCCTCGCTGACGTGGGCGCATTGCTTTTCCCACTCTTGCTCTGGTGTCACCTGCGCTTGAGCGGGATCCGCGGGCTTATCCGGAAGCGTCGGTTTTACTCTTGACCTTGCCGGCATCGATGAATTATTTGTCGACGGCTTATTGGAAGCTTTGGCTGCCTTGGCGACTTCGGCTTTCTGCCGTCGAGCTTTTCTCTCCTGGGCCCGGGTCATGGATGAATTATTCATGCTTATCGGAAAAGCGTACCCAGTCAGCCAAATGTGATATACGCTATCTCAAGGGTGAGAAATGGCGTACGTCAGACTAAGTCCGGGTGAGTT
>JAYTRM010000004.1:0-10779 GCA_043746165.1 Bdellovibrionales bacterium
ATCAGCAAAGGTGATCGAATCTACACGCTCTACGCAGGCGCTCCTTCTGGAGTCAGTCGTTTCAAAGAAGCAGAGGTCAGGCTTTTGTCGGCGACGACAATTTCCTTGCAAAAACCTGACGTGCCCGCTTTGATGACGAAGAGAAAGGTGGCGTAAAGACTTGCATATTCAAAAAAATCTCGAAGAATCTGCCGCCTACATCCGCTCGCGTTCGCAACTCAAGCCGCGAGCGGGGATCATCCTTGGCTCAGGACTTGGCGCCTTCGTTGACCAAATTGAGATCGAGACCACCCTGCGCTATGATGAAATTCCTGGCTTCGTCGCTCCGTCAGTCGAAGGCCACGGCGGTCGCCTGATTCTCGGTCACGTCAGGGGCGCTAATTCATCGATTCCGATCGCTTGCCTTCAAGGGCGCATTCATTTCTACGAAGGCCACTCAATGACCGCTGTGGTTCATTCGACGCGCACAATTGCAATGCTGGGAATCGAAATTCTTATGCTCACTAATTCGGCTGGCGGCCTCGATCCAAAGATGAAGCCAGGCGACTTCATGATCATCGACGATCACGTGAATCTTATGGGCGATAATCCCCTCAAGGGCCCCAATATCGCCCAGCTTGGCCCGCGCTTTCCCGATATGAGCGAAGCTTATGATCGTAAACTCAATGATAAAATGGCCGAAGTGCTGACCAAAAAAGGCGTCGGCTTTTCACGTGGCATTTACTGTGGAGTGAGTGGCCCCACTTACGAAACACCGGCAGAAGTTCGCTATTTGCAAATGATCGGCGGCCAAGCCGTTGGCATGAGCACAGTTCCTGAGGCAATCGCCGCCAATCATTTGGGCCTGCGAGTTTGCGCACTCAGTTGCATTACCAATCCAGCAGCGGGGATTTCAAAAAATCGTCTGTCGCATGAAGAAGTGACTCAGACCGCTAAGCTTGTTGAAGACAAATTTTGTTCTTTTCTTAAGGAATTTTTCCTGTCGATTTAAAATCGTCAAACTGGCCCCTTACTGTGTTGCAAGCAAAGAAGTGAGTTCGAGGAGCAGTCGCCGGCAGCCAGCTAGATTCGGGCAGCTCCCACGGCGGTAGGAAATTTTTACCCCGTCCAGAATCAGTCTATTGCTCTCCTTATTCAGTCTGGTTTTCCGGGTCACGGACTAACCGAAACAGCCTCGAAAAGCGACAATACAGAGAGAACGGAAGCAGGAAGCTTCCTAGAAAGGGTCGACATGGATGTCGAAAAAACCCTCGGCGCGCTTTCGCTGGCGGGCTTAATGGGCTTGCAACTGGCGTTAACGGTAGGGTTAACAGCCTGTGGCCAAACCATGAAGTCGTCAGCGAATAGCGCGGCGGTATCTGATCAATGCGCACCTTCGGCGATCCCAAATCGGTTTTTGGTGCAATGGAAAGATGGAACCACCTCGGTAGAAGAAGCCGAAGATGAATCGGCCTTTCAGAAAAAAGTCCTCGGCCCCAACCAAGACAAAATTATTTTCGCGGAACATGACTTCAAAGTGACGATCGAACATCCGCTCGCGGCCCACACGACGGGTAACATGGCAGGTCAGATGGCAGGTCAGATGGGATATTCGGCAGACGCCGCGACGCCGATGCTCTCGCCGTCGTTGCAAGTCGCTTCGACTTGGGGACAAACCGATGTCGACGCAGCAGATGCGTGGAGCTTAGCTACCGGTGCAGGAGTCATCGTGGCCGTTGTCGATGCAGGCGCAGATGTCACGCATCCGCAGTTGCAAAATCAAATCGCGGTAAATTCTGCCGACAAGCCCGCAAATGGAATCGACGACGAAGGAAACGGTTTTGTCGACGACACTTACGGTTACGACTTTGCTGCAAATTCCGGCAGTATCCACGACGGCACCGAGGGCCACGGCACCCACGTTTCGGGTATTATTCTTGCGCAGCATGGCGTCAGCGCCAATGGCGTCACCGGAATCAATGGTATGGCTCCGAACGCGCAGCTTCTTCCTCTCAATTTCATGGCAAGTGACGGAACTGGCGACATCAGCGTTGCTTTGCAAGCGATTGACTACGCGGTCAAACGAAAAGCCAAAGTCATCAACGCCAGCTGGGGCGGCGGATGCGCATCTTCGCTGCAAACAAAAATTGCGAGTCTTGCCGCAAACGGCGTTCTGTTTGTCACGGCAGCCGGCAATGGTGGCAACAACGGAGTCGGACTCAATCTCGACGTATCACCTTCGTACCCGGCGGCGTTCTCGATCCCCGGTCAGATTACGGTCGGTGCCGTCATGCAAACCGAAATCAATGGCGCACCAGCTGACGTCATGACCGGTTTTTCGAACTACAGCACCACGCTGGTCCATCTGATGGCCCCTGGCGAAGATATTCGCAGCACGTTTCCGGCTTCGGGATCAATCTGCTCCAACGGTGAAAATGACGGCTATTGCGAGATGTCAGGAACCAGCATGGCCACGCCATTCGTTTCCGGTGTCGCAGCGTTGTTGTTTAGCTACCGTCCGAAAGCCACGGTCGCCCAAGTCAAAGCGGCAATCTTGGCCGGCGTGACCCCCGGCAATTTCCTCACACTCTCGGGCGGCCGCCTCAACGCCAAAAAGGCGCTCGACGCCTTGGCTCAAGCGGTTTCGCAATAAAGACCACCCGCATCAAGAGCCCTAACTGCGAGACCAGCCTAAAGCTGCACCCGCGTCACGCAGCGCAGACAGACAATCCTTGATTGATGCACCGTGCGCCGGTTAATTTCCAGTCTATTTTCCCAGCACCGTCAGAATTATCTCTGGCCTATGTAGGGCCTACGTTGGGTCAAGGTTGCCACGAAGTTGCGGCGATTTGGCTTGGCTGGTTCAGCTTCGAGCAGTTGGCTATGCAGGAATAAAGCGAGACAGGAACGATGCGACACTACATTTCGGATTTGAAAAACTATGTCGGCCAAAAAGTTGAACTTCGCGGCTGGGTCTACAACGTTCGTTCGAGCGGAAAAATAAAATTCCTGCTCATGCGCGATGGAACCGGAATTTGCCAGTGCATTTTCTTTAAGGGCGAATGCAGTCCTGAGGCATTCGACACAAAATTCGAAAAGCTGACTCAAGAATCCTCGGTGAAAGTGGTCGGCACGGTACGCGAAGAAAAACGCAGCCCCGGAGGCTACGAACTCGGTGCTGAAGATTTGGAAATCATCCACATCGCCGAAGAGTATCCGATCACGCCCAAAGAACACGGCACCGACTTTTTGATGAACCATCGGCATTTGTGGCTGCGCTCGAAACGCCAGCACGCGATCTTGCGAGTGCGCGCGGAGATCATCTCGGCCGTTCGCGATTTTTTTGACGGTCGCGGCTTTACACTGACCGACGCACCGATTTTCACGCCCAGCGCCTGCGAGGGAACGTCGACGCTTTTTGAAACCCAGTATTTCGACGAAAAAGCTTACCTCTCCCAAAGTGGTCAGCTTTACATGGAAGCAACCGCTGCGGCCCTCGGAAAAGTCTACTGCTTTGGCCCCACCTTCCGTGCCGAAAAATCGAAAACCCGTCGTCATTTAATTGAATTTTGGATGGTCGAGCCAGAAGTCGCATTTAACGATCTCTATGACAACATGGAACTTGCCGAACAGTTCGTAGAATATGTCGTGCAACGCACGATCAAAAACCGCGCCGAGGAGTTGACGGCACTCGAGCGCAACGTTGAGCCACTCAAGAAGATCCTGGGGCCGTTTCCACGCGTTCACTACGACGAAGCCGCGCAGATTATCAAAAAAGAAAATCCTGAATTCGTTATCGGTGATGATTTCGGCGGAACTGATGAGACCATTATCAGTTCGAAATACGAAAAACCGGTTTTCGTGCACCACTACCCGGCTGCGATCAAAGCTTTTTACATGAAAGAAGATCCTAAAGAACCCGGCAAATCGATGAGCTGCGATCTTCTCGCCACTGAAGGCTACGGCGAAATCATCGGCGGTGGCCAACGCGAAGATAGTCTCGAAATCCTCAAAAACAAGATCCACGAGCACAAACTGGCAGAAAAAGACTTCGCCTGGTTTATGGACCTTCGCCGCTACGGTTCGTTCCCGCACGCCGGTTTTGGACTTGGCATCGAGCGGACGGTGAGCTGGATTTGCGGTTTGCCCCATGTGCGCGAAACGATTCCGTTCCCCCGTCTTTATGGACGTTCTTATCCTTGATGGATCAGATGAGAATTTGACAAATAAAAATGAGCAATACGAACTTTAAGGTCATGCGCTGCTTGCAGCTCCAGGAGAATTGTCAATGGCCCAAATAGATAAACCGACCGAAAGCAAATCTAAAGTACCGGTAGGTGGATTGCAGTCAGCATCGCTCACTGAGCAGCGGGTCGCCGCTCTCGAAGTGCGCAATTCCGAAGCCATGCTCGGCGGTGGCGAAGCCCGCATTGCAAAACACAAAGCAGGCTCGCGTCTGACGGCGCGTGAACGCCTCGATGTTTTGCTCGATCCGGGAAGCTTCGTCGAGATGGATCGTTTCGTCACTCACCGCTCACAAAACTTCGGCATGAACGAGAATCTGATTCCGGGCGACGGCGTCGTGACCGGTTATGGCCGTATCAACGGCCAACTCGTCTACTGCTACAGCCAAGATTTCACTGTGTTTGGCGGCTCGATGTCGCGCACCCAAGCCAATAAAATTCTGAAAATCATGGATATGGCGATGAAAAACGGCGCGCCGATCATCGGGCTCAATGACTCCGGTGGAGCGCGAATTCAGGAAGGTGTTGAAGCCCTCGGTGGTTACGCAGACATTTTCCTGCGCAACACATTGGCGAGCGGGGTCATTCCGCAGATCAGCGCGATTATGGGCCCATGCGCCGGCGGCGCGGTGTACTCTCCGTCGATCACCGATTTCGTTTTCATGGTGAAAGACACCAGCTACATGTTCGTCACCGGTCCTGATGTCATCAAAACGGTCACGCATGAAGATGTCACGAAAGAAGACCTTGGCGGAGCGCTAGCCCACGCCACCAAATCAGGCGTCACGCACTTTGCCGCCAATGACGATAAGCATTGCCTACTGCTGATCCGCGAACTTCTCAGCTTTTTGCCGAGCAACAACGTCGACGACGCGCCGATTGTTCCGACTTCAGATCGCCCAGACCGCACCGACGAATCGCTCAACACGTTCATCCCCGATAATCCGAAAAAGCCTTACGACATGCTCGAGCTGCTTAAGATCGTGGTCGACGAGGGCTACTTTCTCGAAATCCACCAGCACTACGCTCGTAACGTGATCGTCGGTTTTGCGCGCTTCAATGGCCGCAGCGTTGGCATTGTCGCCAACCAGCCGCAGGTTCTCGCCGGCTGCCTCAACATCGATGCCTCAAAGAAAGCGGCGCGCTTTGTCCGCTTCTGCGACGCCTTCAATATTCCAATCGTGACCTTCGTCGACGTCCCCGGCTTCCTTCCGGGCACGGATCAGGAATGGAATGGGATCATCACTCATGGCGCAAAACTACTTTATGCCTATGCTGAAGCGACCGTGCCAAAGGTCACCGTAATCACCCGCAAAGATTATGGCGGCGCCTACTGCGTGATGTCCTCGAAGCACCTTCGGGGCGACGTCAATCTCGCTTATCCGACTGCGGAAATCGCAGTGATGGGAGCCGACGGTGCGGTCAGCATCATTTTCCGCGAAGCGATCAAGAAAGCGACAAAGCCGCAAGACGAACGCGTGAAACTCACGGCAGATTACGAAGAAAAGTTTGCTAACCCCTATGTGGCTGCCGAACTTGGATACGTCGACGAAGTGATCGAGCCCGCGATGACTCGCAAACGAATCATCGATTCATTAGAAATGCTCAAGAATAAAAAAGACACCAACCCGCGCCGCAAGCACGGCAACATCCCGCTCTAAGAGGTGGCTATGTTCAAAAAAATCCTGATCGCCAATCGCGGCGAAATTGCCCTTCGAGTGATTCGCGCTGCTCGCGACCTTGGCATCGCTTCGGTCGCCGTGTACTCCGACGCCGATCGTAATAGCCTCCACGTGGTCCTCGCCGACGAGGCCTACAACATCGGTCCCGCCCCGAGCAAAGAATCTTACCTCAACGTCGACAACATCATCGCCGCAGTAAAAAAGTCGGGCGCCGATGCCGTTCACCCTGGATACGGATTTCTGAGTGAAAACGCGGCGTTTGCAGAGGCCCTGCAAAAAGAAGGTATCGTCTTCATCGGGCCGACTCCGGCCAATATTCGGGCGATGGGCGATAAGCTGTCGGCTATTAAACTGATGCGCGAGGCCGATGTCCCGACGACTCCGGGCTCTGGTGGCCCCGTCGATACGATTGAAGAAGCTAAGAAAGTGATCGCGAAAATTGGCTTGCCGATCATTATCAAAGCGACCGCGGGCGGCGGCGGTAAAGGGATGCGGGTCGTGACTAAGGCCGAAGATTTAGAAAGCGCTTTTCGCGCCGCTAAGTCTGAGGGCATGAACTACTTTAAGAACGACACTGTCTATATCGAACGCTACGTGCAAAATCCCAAGCATATCGAAGTTCAAGTCTTTGGCGACACGCATGGCAACGTCTGTCACCTTTTCGAACGTGAATGCTCGATTCAGCGTCGCCACCAAAAGATCATCGAAGAAAGTCCGTCCCCGTCGGTCACGCCGGAAATTCGTGCACGCCTCGGTGAAGTCTCCGTGCGCGCGGCGAAGGCGATCAACTACATCGGCGCCGGAACCTTCGAGTTTATCTTCGATAACGTGACTAAAGAGTTCTATTTCATGGAAATGAACACGCGCCTTCAAGTCGAACATCCAATCACCGAAATGGTGACCGGTATCGACCTCGTGCAAGAGCAAATCATGGTGGCGCTAGGTAAACCACTTTCATTTAAGCAATCTGACGTCGTTCAGCGCGGTCACGCCATCGAAGCGCGGATCTGCGCTGAAGATCCCGAGACGTTTATGCCATCGCCGGGCTTGATTCGCCGCTGTCGGCACCCGCAGGGGCCTTTTATTCGCGTCGATTCCTATGCCTACCCCGGCTACGAAGTTCCGATCTATTACGACCCGATGATTGCCAAGCTTATCGCCTACGGACCGAACCGCGACACTGCGATTCGCAGGCTCGATCGCGCGTTGACTGAGTTCACTTTGACCGGCATCAAAACGAACATCGTTTTGCACAAATCAATTCTGCAGGCTCCAAAATTTCTAGATGGCTCTTACACCACGCAGTTTTGCGAAAAAGATTTGCAAATCAAAATGCCGAAGCTCTTCCAAGTGGTCGACGATCATGTTTTTCTTATTGCCGCCGCGATCGCTGCCTACAACGAAAAAAAGACCAAGGCCGTTTCAGAATACAATGTCGCCAGTCGCTGGAAAGATCAGGCGCGCAAAGAGGGTTTGAGGTAAACGATGTTTTTTGAAGCTAGCCTCAGGGGCAAACAGTACAAAGTCGACATCACCGAAACTCGCCGCGCCTGGAAGATCAATCTTCAGGAGGAAGACGCCGATTGGGTCAAATACGAGATCTCAAAAGAGGATTACAAGCTTGTTGAAAACGCGATCAACTTAATTTTCAATGGCGGCTCTTACCTCATGGATGTCTTCGGTTCGGGCATTGATTACACAGTTTACACGCGCAGCTCAGTCCGCAACGTGACGATCTTCAACGACGAAGCTTTGCTTCACGAGTCGCTCAAAAAAGGTGGTGCGCTTGGTGCTGCCGATAAGCTGACCGCCGGGATGCCGGGAAAAATTGTCAAGATCATGGTGGGTAAGGGCGATGTTGTCGCAGCAAACCAGCCAATTTTGATCATGGAAGCAATGAAGATGGAAAACGAAATGCGCGCTTCGCACGAAACGAAGATTAAAGATATCTTAGTGAAACCGGGCGACAGTGTCGAATCAGGACAAACGATGATCACCTTTGAGCCAGTTTCGAAAAAATCATGAGCGACAGTCAGCTGTCGACCTCTGATAAGAAGCCGAAAAGTCTATCCGCAAAAAAACCAGGGTTGCGCAAAGGTCGTTTTCTCACCTCAAGCGGAATCGAATTCAGGGACGATTACTCAGTTAAAGACTGGGACGCGACCGAACGGGCGCAAAAAGATCTAGGTGCTCCAGGACAATTTCCCTACACCCGCGGCGTGCAAGAAACGATGTACCGCGGCCGCTTCTGGACCATGCGCCAATACGCGGGCTTCGGTTCGGCCCACGAATCCAACGAACGCTACAAGATGCTCCTGGCGCGCGGACAAACCGGCCTCAGCGTTGCTTTCGATTTGCCAACTCAGATGGGCTACGATTCTGACCACGTCATGTCGACCGGCGAAGTCGGCAAGGTCGGCGTGGCGATTTCGTCAATCGAAGACATGGAGATACTGCTGAGGGATTTGCCGCTCGATAAAATCTCAACTTCGATGACGATCAATTCGACGGCAGGAATCTTGCTCGCCTTCTACATCGCGGTAGCAAAGCGCCGAGGCCTCAGCCCCAAAGTTCTCACCGGAACCATTCAGAACGATTTGCTCAAAGAATACATCGCGCGCGGCACCTACATTTATCCACCTCGGCCGTCCATGAGAATTATTACCGATATTTTTGATTACTGCCGCCGGGAAGTACCCGAATGGAACACCATCTCGATTTCTGGTTACCACATTCGCGAAGCGGGCTCGACGGCTGCCCAAGAAGTCGCTTTCACGCTCGCCAATGGCATCACTTACGTGCAGGCGGCGATCGACTGCGGAATGAACGTTGACGATTTCGCTGGGCGCCTCAGCTTCTTTTTCAACGTGCATAACAATTTCTTTGAGGAAATCGCGAAGTTCCGCGCTGCCCGCAGGATGTGGGCTAAAATCATGCGTGATCGTTTTCATGCCAAAGACGAACGCTCAATGAAGCTTCGGTTTCACTCGCAAACCGCCGGCAGCACACTCACCGCCCAACAACCTGAAAACAATATCGTCCGAGTCACGCTGCAAGCTCTTGCCGCCGTATTGGGCGGCACACAAAGTCTGCATACGAATTCAATGGACGAGGCCCTTGGTCTTCCTACCGAGCGCGCGGCGACCATTGCTCTCCGCACCCAACAGATTGTTGCCAACGAGTCTGGCGCTGCCGATGTGATCGACGCTCTCGGCGGATCATTTTTTGTCGAGACGCTCACCGATCAACTCGAAGCCGCTGCAACGGGATACATTGAGCGCATCGAGGCCCAGGGCGGAGTGATCAAGTGTATTGAAACCGGTTGGATTCAGCGTGAAATTCAGACGGCCGCCTACACTTATCAACGGGCGGTAGAGAAAAAAGAAGAGGTCGTGGTCGGCGTCAATGACTTCATCCAAGAAACTCAGCACACAACGGACATTCTGAAAGTCGCAGAAGTCGTGGCCCAGGATCAGGTTTCGCGTCTTAAAAGATTTAAGTCTCAACGTGATCAGACTCTCGTGAAATCGCATCTCGGGACCATTGAAGCGGCAGCGCGCGGCCACGACAATTTGATGCCCCACTTAGTTGAAGCTGTCGAGGTCGGCGCAACACTCGGTGAAATTGCAGATGTCCTGCGCGGGGTCTTTGGCCTCTTTAAAGAGACAATCACGGTTTAAGGTCTCGCGGCCCTAAAAAGAACTGACGCTATTTACTTTCGACGCAGATTTCGAGATAAACAAAACCGAAATCGGTCTTGAGCGGAATCACCAGCGTCGACAATTTGCCGTGCGAAGTTTTCAGGTCTTCGCCGTACACCACGGTGGGCAGCGCACGGTCAAACTCGTAACCTTCCTTGTTGAGTGTCGTCTTGGCGTGACCGTAGATGATATTGAGAATTTCGGCCGCGCCGTCCTGATTTTCCCTGGTAATTTCTGTGACGTCTTCGCCGAACATATTCGACAGCATCTTTAGAAAAACCTTCTCTTCAAAGCAAATCGTAATCGCGCCCTTAAAGGTTTTCGACAGCAGCCCGAGCTGCCCTGCGATTGGAACTCTCGCCATCGCCTGGTGACCCTTCAGAAAGGGTTTTCCACCTTCGACAGTCAATCCACCTGTGATTTTGAGAGCCTCGACCGCGCCAACAATAAAAGGATTGATGAATTTTGTATCGACCATGATCTCATCATCACGCAGCCCTAAGATTGGAGCAAATTAATTTACAGTTGGCGGCGGCCAGATTTAGAAGTGGCACGTCGCGGTCGGACCATGGTCATTTGCCAAGCTAGAGTTGGGTTGCTACCCTGGCCAGTATGCCAAGCATGTCTCATCAGGAAGTCCAGCTGAAACTCGTCGAGATTCTTAGAGGTCAAAGCATCAATCCAGACCTACCGTTGTCGCTTCTTGAGCAAATCGACAGTCTGCAAATTCTCGGCTTGATGACCGCTTTGGAAGACGAATTTAAGGTACAAATTGGCGCCTTCGATGTGAACGAGCAAAACTTTGAAAATATTGATTTGCTCGCGGCCTATATACAAAAAAAACAGAATCCCTCTTAAGGAACTCACATTTTGCAGTATTGAAAAATGAGTTCTTTTTCACCGATTTCGGTCGCTTAGGTCTCTAAGTCGAGTTGAACTTACAAAAGCCTGGGAAGTCTCGGGCGAAGTGTGGTGTCGGAAAATCCCCATGTAGTCCCTATCCGGTAGCCAATATAAATTTCCGTGTCGTCTCGATCGCCCAGCCGACTTATGGTAGGGTACATCTCGCAAGTTCACCTCATTGTGACAGACAAATCTGGGCGTCCCTCGTGATCACCCCCGAAGTCGAAACAGAGGCGGCCGTCACGAAGAGGGGGCGCGGTGAAAATTTTG
>JAYTRM010000005.1:0-4548 GCA_043746165.1 Bdellovibrionales bacterium
GCATTTTCGAATTTTCCTACATAGTTTGTGCGCGTGGCAAATTTAAAGATTCTTGTAATCGATGATGACACTGAACTCAATAGCCTTCTCTCCTCGTATCTTGGCCAGTTTAATTTCGAGGTGATCACAGCGACGTTACCTTCTGAGGGGATGAAGCTTTTGGCAAGTGGAAAGCCGGATCTGATCGTGCTCGATGTGATGCTTCCTGAGCGAAATGGCTTTGAGGTTTGTCAGGAAATCCGCAAAACGTCGCGCGTTCCCATCATCATGCTCACGGCGCGTGGAGATCTGAGTGATCGTGTCGTCGGCCTCGAACTGGGCGCTGACGATTATCTGGCCAAGCCCTATGAGCCTCGCGAGTTGGTGGCGAGAATTCAGTCGGTCCTGCGCCGAGTGCAGGCGCCACCTCCGGGTGCTAAAACCGTTTTGAAATCGCAAGAGCTGACGGTTGATCTCGTCAAGGCGTCGGCACATTTTTCGGGTGTTGACCTGGAGCTGACGACTGCAGAGTTCGCGGTGTTAAGGCGTATGATGGAAAACCCGGGTAAGACCATTTCTCGCGATGACATCACCCACGCCATGCGCGGTGGGGGCCAGTGGGATAGTATGGACCGTACGGTCGATATGATCGTGAGTCGGCTTCGCAGCAAGCTCAAAGACGACACGAAGCACCCCCGATTTTTAAAGACAATGTGGGGCGAGGGTTACCGTTTTGTTGGGGACGTTAATTAGTGGGCCGCCGGCGAGTCGGCTCAAGCGTCGAGTCAAGCGTCGTTTTAAGGATTGAGCTGCGGGCCATCCCATGATCGGCGCCTTGGTTCGTCGAGCCGGTAAATTTCGCGAATCGATTTTTCTGAAGATCATTCTCGTCTTTGGAATTGCGGGTGCAGTCGAAGTCACTTTACTTCGCGTCTTTCAACGAGACGTCTTATCCAACGATCTACGCCGCGAACATCGCTATGACAACATGGCAGTTTATGGTCAGTACTTGGCCGAGCGCCTACAAGCTCCAATTAAGCATGATGAGCTGGTACGTTTTGCCGACAATCTTCACTTGCAGATTCGCATTGAAGGTCCTGGGTTTCAGGATGTCAGCTCGCCCGAGGTTCCCGCCTTCGCGGTTGTCGCCAAAACTCTGGGCCGCAAATTTGCCGATCACTTCCGCAGTCGCTCCGCGCAAGTGCGAGACTTCCAAGCCGGCGGCGTGAAGCACGGTGTTGGTGAGCCTCAAACCGAGGTCCCACGAGTTGGAAGGTTTGGCGATTTTTTGGCCGTCGATTTATACGATCAAAAGCATGTTCGCTACTTATTTTTGCTTGAAAGCGAAAACGCGATTGATGCCCATCCGGAGCTTCTCGTGTTTTTGGTGGCTTGTCTGCTCACAGTTTTATCGGGTTGTTACGTCGCGATTCGCGCTATCCTCTCGCCGCTCAATGAAATTGAACGTGCCGTGAAGCAGGTAGCACTCGGCAATCTCGAGACCGAAGTGGCGGTAAGGACCAAAGATGAGCTCGGCCGCCTCGGTCGCTCTTTTAATGCCATGATCCAGCGAGTGCGCTCAATGATCAATTCCAAAGAGCAGCTTTTACTCGACGTGAGCCACGAGTTTCGCTCGCCACTGACCCGCATCAGAGTGGCAATGGAGCTACAAGGCGATAATGGTCGCGCTTCGATCCTGCGCGCATTGGGTGATCTCGACACGATGCTTTCGGAACTTCTCGAATCCGCGAGGTTGATCGACGCCCAGGGCCGATTGAAGCTCGAAAGAGTCAATTTGGCGGATCTTGTTCGTGAAACGACTAAGCTCTATCAAGATCAAAAGCCCGGACTTAAAGTGATGATTGAGGAGGCGCCCGTGTTCAGCCTCGTGGATCCTCGACGAATCACCATCGCTCTGCGAAATTTGCTCGAAAACGCACTGAAGTACTCAGCCTCGCAAGAAAAGCCCGTTGAAGTGAAGCTCGACGTCAAGCAGGGGACGGGCGATTCGAGCCGCGTCAGGATCTCGATCTCAGATCATGGAGTGGGAATTCCACAAGAGGAGCTCGATTTTATCTTTGAGCCATTTTATCGTGTCGATCGGTCGCGGGTGAAATCGACCGGTGGCTACGGTCTTGGGCTCTCGCTCGTGCAAAAAATCATCATTGCTCACCGCGGGCAAATTGCAGTCCAAAGCGAGCAAGGAAAAGGCTCAATATTCGTCGTCGAATTGCACCGCGACCCTTGATCTTGCCAAAAAGCTAATCCTCTGTGATGGTGGGCCATGGAACAAAAATCGCGCGGCAAAGCCCTGTTAGTCGGTGTTCAGTTACCTCGAGTCAGTGAGGCTGATAATCAGAGCTCGATCCGCGAGCTTGGTCGACTGGTTGATACACTTGGCTACGACGTACTCGGAGATCTTTCACAAAAGAGACCGAACCTCTCGGGTGCTACGATTCTGGGTGAAGGAAAACTTCGCGAGCTCGCTTGGTGGACAGGTGGAACAGGAGTCGTCGCATCTTCTGTCAAGGTTAAAAAAACCAAGGCCAAGCTGCGCGCTGAAAAGGACGCTGAAGAAGAAGAAGAAGAAGAAGGTGGCGACGCGGATTCAGAGGGCGACCAGCAAGCGGCGTTTGATTCAGATAGCGATGAGCCACCTGAGGATGATTACGTAGACACCGGGGCCCGTAATGCGCCTCCCAAAGAGCGAGCGGAAGTTGTTATTTTCGATTGTGAATTGACGCCCTCGCAGATGCGAAATTTGGAATCTGCAACCGGTGTCACAGTCTTGGATCGAACCGGCGTGATCATCGAGATTTTCTCGCGGCACGCCCGCACCCGTGCGGCCCAACTGCAAGTTGAAATTGCACGACTCAACTACCTGGCGCCGCGCCTTCGCGAGACGGGCGGTGGTGACGACCGTCAAGGCGGCGGCATCGGCGGAAAAGGTGCCGGAGAAACGAGCCAAGAGCTCGATCGCCGCCGTATCCGCGATCGAGTTAAAGAGCTCAAAACCGAGCTTGAATCCGTACAGCACGAGCACTCAGTGAGACGCGCACGGCGCTCAAGCGAAAATGCAGTCGCTCTTGTAGGTTACACCAACGCGGGCAAGTCCTCGCTCATGCGCGCCATGACCGGGAGCGAAGTTTACGTCGCCGACCGACTTTTTGCGACCCTTGATACCACAGTTCGGCCGCTCAGCCCGGAGTCCATGCCTAAAGTGCTTCTGTCTGACACGGTCGGATTTATTAAGAGTTTACCCCACGATCTTGTTGCATCCTTTCGCTCGACGCTCGATGAGGCCGCGAATGCCGATCTATTGCTCTATGTTGTCGATTCATCGGATTCGACGTTTCGCGATCAACTCGAAGTCACCAAAACAGTTTTGTCTGAAATCGGCGTCAGCGAAACCCCAAGTCGGCTGGTTCTCAATAAACGGGATTTATTAAAGCCAGAAGAGCTGGCGGAGCTTAAAAAAGAATTTCCTGAAGCGATTTACTTAAGTACTCGAGATGCAAAGGATCTTGCGAGTCTGCGCGAAGAGTTGATTCAATTCTTTGAAAAAGAAATGATCGATGCGGAGATTTTCGTTCCTTACACAACCCAAGGCGCGATCGGTGAGATTCGCGCTCAAATGCGCGTGCTATCGGAAAATTTTGACGAAAAAGGGATTCGCCTGAAAGTCAGGTCGCGCAAAGAAGCGCTCGATCGTTTTCAGGCTCACTTTCCTGAATTATGAGATCAGTTGAAACCAGGTGAGTACGCTGGAAACTGGAACATCGAATTTGGCGTGCTTCATGGGCTCCAAAGGATTCTCAGTTTATCTTGGCGGAAAGCACTGCGCCGTATTGAAATCCCCACCCGTTGACGGCGTTTCCGGCAAGGCTCCCAGTGAAATTAAAAACGCCCACTTCGGGAAGCAGTGCGACGTTCGAGGTCAGCGCAAATTTTGCGCTCATGCTACCGCCAATCGCCTGGACGTGGTTTCCGCCTTCACCGCCGGTTGCCGAAGGAATTGCTGAGTAAACATAGCGACCGTTCCAACTCAAATCGACTTCTTTTGAAATCGGGTGGGTCAGAATAAAATCCGTGCCGGGCGACCAGGCATCCTTCGTTTGGCCGGAGATCAACAGATATGAATAACCAACATCTAAGCTATCCGCAAGTCCAACGCGTATGCCCGCATGGGCCAGAAACGGCGTAAAGCTGTTGGACGCAGGGGAGCCAACTGAAGTAAATTGTCCGCCCGTCCCGCCAATAAATCCGATTGCTCCTGGTGCTAATGTGGGAGCGGTCTGAAAATTCAAAAGCCAAAAAGCATTTGCCGTCGGCAGATACCCCAATCCAATCCAGACCGCACAAAAAAACTTTAATAATTTCAGTTTTTTTTGTCGAATCATCGCAACCCCCATGCCTTTGACCGAGTAGTTGGCGTTCCCTCGGCCTCCAGAAAGTAACACAGGGGAACAAAGGTCAATAGAACGCCGGCTTGAAGGCCGCGGCTATTCGTGCTACTGCTGCGATATTCAGGCTTGCCTTGAAACACATTCCAGCGATTATTGCTAAAAT
>JAYTRM010000006.1:0-43349 GCA_043746165.1 Bdellovibrionales bacterium
CATACCGTTCCCGAGACCGCTAGACGGTTCAATACTGATAACCTTAGAAGTCCAAATCCTCGCCCGAATCTGACGTACAGTTACAAGGGCTACGAGCCCCACGCAAACGGTTGGTGCATGACCAAGGAAAAGATGACCGAATTGGATCGGAATGGAAAACTTCTTTTTCCAAAATCTAAAGATGGTCGGATTATGCTAAAACGGTATTTAGATGAACAGCCCGGCCCTATACTTGGTGATATTTGGTCAGACATTGAATTCGTACGGGGCAACTCAAGAGAGACGATGGGCTACAAAACCCAGAAGCCAATAGCATTAATATCCAGAATTATAGACTGCGCTTGTCCTGAAGGTGGAGTTGTTTTGGATTGTTTTGCAGGCGCAGGTACGACGGGCATTGCTGCTGTCGGTTTGAATAGGCGGTTCATTCTTGGAGATGTATCTCCGGTCGCGGTGAAGATAATGACCGAACGTTTTTCTTTTGACTGTCCTACGGTCTCATACGAGTTAAAAAACCTTCCTCAGTCGGAGCAAGAACTTAAGGAAATGAACGGCCATAAATTTGCCGAAAGTGTTTGCGAGGTAATGGGATGGCAAGCGAATCCTAAGAAATCTGGCGATGGCGGTATTGATGGATGGGGTCCAAACAAAGAGCCTGTTCAAGTAAAAAATCATAGTAAATCCGCTGCCGGACGCCCGGACATGCAGAAGTTTTTTGGAGCTCTGGCGAAAGAAAAAAAGAAAAAAGGATTCTTTGTTGCGTGGGAATTTTCAAAAGATGCGATGGAATTTTTGGCAGAGATGAAAAGCGAACATAAAGTCGAAATTGTTCCACTTAAATGTTCTGAGGTCTTTGGCGCATTACTGTTAGACGGAACAGAATCTACTAAAATTGAAAAACTCTATATTGAACGCCGGCCAAAAAATTGGGTGGAAGATGCAAGTGCGTCTGAGCACAAGCTGGTGTTGGATAAAGCCAAGAGCGCAAAGAAGAAGACAGGCAAAGGACGAGGCAAAGAAGCTTCGTCGAATTAAACGAGCCGAAGCCCGCTTTCACTAATGCGGGCTTTCTTATGGGAACTTTCGATCACAGCAATGTGCTCATTTAATTTAAGGTCATCAAAATACAAAACCTCAGCGTCATGAGCATTCGAAGGATCGAGCAATTGCGCGCGAGCATTGATTTCATCAACTTCTTGCTCAATCTTTCTCAATTCAATTTTAGAGAGAATTTTCGTTTGCACATCGACCCCGATTTCGAGGCTCGTTGTAGCAACATTTCGCCCGGCACTCAATTTCCAATTTGAAATTCGTCGTAGCGAGCGCAAATCACTACAAGCGGCTTACAAGCTACTGAAAATCGCTACAGACTTTTGCAAGTGCCATTATTTCGCGTGATCTCGTGTGGAATTAAGAACTGACCTGCGATGAACGCTTTTCGCTATGTTGTTGAAAAACTTGAACTATCCCAGAAAAAACAAAACCCGCTATTCAGCGGGTTAAAATGGATGGGGTGCCAGGACTCGAACCTGGGAATGACAGAATCAAAATCTGTTGTCTTGCCAACTTGACTACACCCCAACAGAGCCAGGGTGTTTATTATCATTCCGTGGGCCGGTGGCAAGGCTTTTTTTGATTGGCTGTGGCGGCGGCGGTCGCGGCGGCGCTCAGAAACTAGGCATCAACGCCCGTTTTGCTGAGGCGAGGTTAAAAATAGGGCGAAGCTGACCTCGCGCGATCTCGGCGGAGCAGGGCCAGCCGCTCGCTTTTCTCGCGGAAATTCAGTCGCCCGTCGCGGAAAAATTAGTAATCGTCGCTGGTGCGGCGGGTTTTGAGGGCCTCGAGGCTTTCGCCCATGCTGCGGACCTCTTTTTCGTAGGCCTCAAAGACCATCCGCTCGATCAGGTCTCGGGTCTCTTGATTGAGCGGATGCGCGATGTCCTTGAATTGTCCGTCTTTGCGCTTCTTGGAAGGCATGGCGACAAACAGTCCTCCCGTGCCTTCGATAATCTTGAGATCGCGCACCACAAAGCAGTTGTCGATTGTGATGCTGACATAGGCCTTCAGACGGTCTTCGTTTACAGCGAAGACCTTCACTTCGGTGATTTCCACAGGTGATTCCTCCTCACAAGGCGTTTTTCAAAATGCGTTACAATCGTTGCTCAATTTGAGTCGACACGGTTGAGAGGCGCGTTCGGCCTCCTTTTACGAAGACCAAATTTGCCAGTATCTAGACCAACGGCAGGGAGGAGGAAAAACTTAATACTAAAGTAGGGCACCGGCGGCGAAATCGTCCACCGGGAGAGTTTGCTGACTCATTTTAGAGCGATCGTTAGATATTATTTTCCAATTGAGACGATCATCATGGCGTTTCCGCGGAGCAGGCGGATGATGTTGCGCTGCTGTTTGAGATTGCGCACAACATCGGCAGCCTTGGAAACGGGCTGGCGATTGATGTCGAGTATCTGATCTCCGGGTCGAATTCCTGCGGAGGCTGCCTGGCCCGTCCTTTCCACCTCGGTGACAATTGGATTGTGGGGAGCGTCTTGGGAATATCCGAACTCTTCACTTAAGTTCGCGCTCCAATCGGCGATTTTAAAGCCAAGATCGAATGGAGCTTTTTGTCCAAAGTACTGTTTTACTTGGCGAGCATACTGGGCGCTCTCCTGCGGATTTTCGGTGATCGTAAGGTTGAGCGTTTTTTCCTGTTTTTTTCCGCGGTCATCGTAGCGCCAAACGGTCACTTTGGCGCGGCTTCCGACGTCAAGGCCGGCAATTGCGTTTTGAAGCTCACTGGCGCTGCCAATTTTCTTGCCTGCCACATCGACAATCACATCATAGGCTTGCATGCCGGCTTTTTCCGCTGGGCCGCTTGGCATCAGACTCGCCACGAGGGCACCGGTGGGCTCTTCCATTCCGAGTTGGGCTGCGACGTTTTCGTCGATCTCGGCAATGCTAATGCCAATATAGCCACGTTTGATACGGCCGTCTTTTTCAAGTTGTGAAATGACCGTTTTGACGTTGTCGATCGGAATTGCAAAGCCGATGCCCTGGGCGCGTGCATCAATGGCGGAGTTGACGCCAATGACGAGCCCGCGCGTGTTGACCAGAGGGCCGCCGGAGTTTCCGGGATTGATCGAGGCATCAGTCTGGATAAACGGAAACCGGTTAAGCTCGGCGATTTCGCGACCAATAGCGGAGACGATCCCTTTCGTCATTGTGTGCGAGTGGCCGTAGGGGTTTCCGAACGCCGCCACCCATTCGCCAACTTCGAGATCCTTTGAGCTTCCGAGTCTGGCGTAGGGCAGAGTTTTCTTTGCTTCGATTTTAATCAGGGCGATGTCGGTGAGCGTATCTCGTCCGATCACTTTAGCTTCGTAGAATTTATTTGAATTGTTATCGAGTTGAACTTTGATGACGTCGGCTTCGGCAACCACGTGGTTGTTGGTTATGATGAGGCCGTCTTCGCGAATAATGAAGCCCGTGCCGAGGCCACGCACCGGTTGCGCCTGATGGTGCGGCGCCGATCCGCGGTTGCCCCAGAAATCTTCATAGAACTCTTGCAGCGGATCGCGGTAGCGATTGCGGACATTCGAGGTTGTCGTGATGCTCACCACGGTCGGGTTGATTAGCTTTGAAAGTTCGACGAATAAGTTTTTCGGCAGAGGCGCATCGAGTTTCGAGACGTCGAGCTGAGGCGGTTGTGGTTTGGTGATCTCAGGTGCGGCCTGAGAGTCATTGACTGAATTGGCGGCCGAGCTGGCGGTTGAACTGGCGGTCGACGCAGACTTCGCGTCAGGCGAAAAAAGAGAAAAGGTAAGCCCACCGACCGTGAACGAAGTGAGCACAAGCAACGGAAGGCGTGAGCGGCGAAAAACGCGAAACTTTGACATCGGTCCAACTCCTTAGGCGCTGACAAACTTCATTTGTAAATCAGCACAAATCGAATCGACGAATTTTTTCTCGTCGGAATTCAGGTTGCCATTGGTCTTTTCTTTGAGCATGCACAGCAAATCAATATTGAAACGCGCCAGCTGCAAGTCCTTTTCAATTTTACCACTCACTGGGTTAGGCGCGAGGCCGAGCGCCATAGCGGCGGATGATCCAATTGAAAGAACCAAAGTGGAAAAACTGGCTTCAAGGCTTTCTGCTGGTTTCTTGGTCATGCCGATTCGCTCCTCGTTAAATTGAGTCGCTTTCTCAATATAAGTTCGTTCGTGATTCGGTCAAGCGAGCACTTGTGCGAGCGGTGCGTCGGTAATCAACGTAAACTGCCGAGGCTACAAAGGATAGCGGCCGATGAGGCGGCTAACCCGGGTGTCGATCTCGGGTTGTACTGCGAGCCAGCGGGACCATGGGTATGCAGACAGCGGCGAGGTAGCAAAAAGTCCGGCCTCGGCGATGTTGAGATCGAGAGGTCGAGTTTTAGCGTAGCTATCGAGCTTTGTGAAAGCGCGGGCCAAAAGAAGGGCGGCAGCGTCGCGCGAACATTCAGGCCCGGTGAGCATGCTCACGGTTTGCGCGTCGACGCGATAATATGCCGCGCGTCGGATCATCAGACGCATGAAGCCGCTCAAAAGCAACCCCGTGACGATAGAAAAAGGACCCATGGCCCACTTGCCGCGGCGAGAAGACAAAAGAAAGCGAAATAGCAAAACGGTGTCGATGCCGTTCACGAGCAGCAAAAGCAAATCGCAAAGTGCAACCGTGGCGGATAAAGTCGGCGTCAAGCCGATTTTGAACTTGGTGAGCTCAAATGCAATGAGGGCATCGACCTCAGCAGGAGTAAAGTTTTTGAGCAACGAAGTAGAGTAGACAACGCGAAGGCGTTTTTCGAAAATTCCGCTCGAGAGGATAAACGAGCTTGAGCTTTCAATCTCCGTCAGACCAGGGCGAGCAGTCTCGACTCGGCGCGCGAGAGAGCCGCTGCGTTCGAGTAAATTCCAAGCGTCGCGACCTTCGAGCCAGCGCCCAGGAAAAAGCTCGGGGAGTCGCCAATCATCATGGAAAAGCACCAAAGAATTGAGAGCGAGAGATGCAAAGAATCCCGCGAGCAGTCCGTACCGATCACTGAGGCGGTAGCCGCCGTATGTCAATGTCATCGACATCGCACCCAGGGCGATCCAGACTTTTAATTCTGTCAGATAGGGTGAAAGAACACGGAGCGGGATCGCGACGCTCGAAAAGCTCGAGGAAAAAACGCCGCGAAACTTGCTTCCTGAGACTCCGCGTCGAGAATTTTCGGAGGTTTTTTCTGAACGGATTTCTGAGCGGATATCAGACACTTTCCGTGGCCTTTCTGCCTTGCGAGATTCAGCGGACTGCATTTGAGTCATCTGGCCAGTCCGACCAGTCCTGTCGGACCCTCATTATTCCATTGAAATCCGGTGGATGGACAAGTGAAAATGACCAAGTATTTTTTTCTTAAGTCATTTCATGAGCCTGCGCTCATGAGGAGGTCTTTGTTGGAACGCACAGTCAACGGTCAGAGTGAAGGGCCCGTCGACATTTTGGCCCTCAACGCCGCGATAAAGCAAGAGAGTCAGTTTGTCGAACGCATGCTCCGTGAAGTATCCAAAGTCGTTGTCGGACAACGAGAGATGCTGGAGGGAATCCTCATGGGCCTCCTTACCGGCGGCCACGTGCTCCTTGAAGGTGTCCCGGGCCTTGCGAAAACTTTGACCGTGTCGTCGATGGCACGGGCAATCTCGCTCCATTTTCAACGGATTCAGTTTACTCCGGATCTGTTGCCTTCCGATCTGATCGGAACAATGATTTTCAATCCAAAAACCGGTGATTTTGCGCCTAAAAAAGGCCCGATCTTCACCAACATTGTTCTCGCCGACGAGATCAATCGGGCGCCTGCCAAAGTGCAGTCGGCGCTTCTCGAGGCGATGGCAGAAAAGCAAGTGACGATCGGCGATACCACTTACAAATTAGAGTCGCCGTTTTTGGTACTCGCAACCCAGAACCCGCTCGAGCAAGAAGGAACATATCCGCTGCCGGAAGCGCAGATGGATCGATTCATGTTTAAAATTTTGGTTGGCTACGGCAGCAAATCTGACGAGCTCGAGATTATGAATCGCATGGGCCAAGATTTGCAGCCGCAAATTGAATTAGTCATTTCGCGCGAAGATCTGATGCGTGCCCGCGCGCGCGTCGATCAAATTTACGTCGATAGTAAAGTTCGTAACTACATCATCGAAATTGTCATGGCGACGCGCGAACCGGCAAAGCATGGCCTCGGTCCGCTTGAAAATTTAATTCGTGTCGGCGGAAGTCCGCGAGCTTCGATCAGTCTCATCCGCGCAGCAAAAGCCCACGCGTTCGTGCGCAGTCGCGGGTACGTGACGGCTGAAGATGTTAAGGCGATTGCCTACAACGTGCTTCGCCACCGCCTCATTCTGTCGTTTGAGGCGGAAGCTGAAGATATCAAGTCCGATGAAATTATTAAAGAAGTTCTCGGTCATATCGAGGTCCCGGCACCATGAAGCTAACCCCCGAGCGCCCGACTTCGAGGCCCGCACGGGGAGTCTCGAGTGACGGGCATTCAGACAGTCAGTCTGATAGGCAGTCAAATAAGAAGGCGGTCAATCTGCCGCCGGAGATTTTAAAGAAGGTCAAACTTCTTGAAATGAACACGCGTAAAATCGTCAACTCGGTTTTTGCAGGCCAGTATCACTCAGCGTTCAAGGGTCAGGGCATGACCTTCGCCGAATTTCGCGAGTATGTCCCGGGTGATGACGTGCGCGCAATCTCCTGGCCAGTCACGGCTCGGACAGGAAAAACGTTCATTAAGAAATTCGACGAAGAACGCGAGCTCACACTGATGCTGGTCGTCGATGTCTCGGGTTCGCTCAATTTCGGATCAGGATCGTATTTCAAGGGCGAGATCGTCACCTATCTGGCTGCGATTTTAGGTTTTGCTGCCGTTCGCAACAATGACCACGTGGGTCTGCTGCTTTTATCCGATCAAGTGGAGCATTATGTGCCGCCACGAAAAGGCCGGGGCCATGTGCAGAGAATTTTGCGCGATTTATTTTATTTTAAACCAAAGAGCGGTCGTACGAAGCTTTCCGTCGGCATGGATTACCTGCGCGGAATTTTGAAAAAACGTGCTTCGGTTTTCGTTTTCAGTGATTTTCAAGATGCTTCTTACGCAATGGCCCTCAAAGCGATGTCAAAAAAACACGATGTGGTCGCGGTCGTGGTCGAAGATCCCAATGAACTCAAACTTCCCGATCTTGGGCTCGTCGATTTGACCGATGCCGAGACCGGCGAAGTCGTGACGGTCGACACATCCTCAAGCTCTTTTCGTAAGGCTTTCACCGACCAGGCTAAAGCGCGCACCCAGATGCGCGAGCGCGAGCTTCGGCAATCATCAGTCGACCGAGTCGACGTTGTGTCGGGTGAAAATTTCGTCGATCCTTTGATTGCGTATTTCCGCAAAAAGAATTCGCGGAGATAAACGAATGACTACAAGTTCACACCGCGCGCCTCGAGCGCCAGCCCAAACCCTACCGCCTTCACAAGCCGCCCCAAGCGGCGGCGCTCATTTAGTCGGTCAAAACGGCGCGCCAGTAGTGAAAGTGGACACGCAGTGGACATGCAAAGCTCAGGCCCTGGGCGCAAACAGTGAGGTTCTCGGCGATTTGCCGGTGACGACGACGGTTGGTACACCTTTTCTCCTCAGTTGTGAGGGGCCCGCGATTGTTATGAATCCGGGCGAGCTTGCGCTCGAACTTCCGAAGGCGCAAAAGTACCAACTGAAACTTCTGGCGAGTCGAAAACTCACCGACTCCAGCGCCGAGTTTATTGCGACAGCTTGGGCGGCGGGTGACGTTAAACTGCAAAACCCCGTTCTGACAGACGGCACCCACCGCATCGGGCTCGGTGACATTCACTACACCATCGCTTCGGTCGTTGATCAGAAGGCGAATCCTGAAGGAAAACCCTTTGGCCCATGGGCACCACTCTTTTTGCCACTGCCGCTGTGGATCTGGCTCGGTGTCTTGTTGATCGTGGTGGCACTCATCACTCCGCTCATTATTTTTTTTCGACGCTATTTGCGGAAAAAGAGTCTCTCAAGGACTCTGGCGCAAAATCCCATCGCGCTGACGCCTTATCATCATTTTAATAAAGAGTTGAGAAGGCTTGCGCGCATGATTCCCAATCGGCGAGAAGACTGGACACGCGAACTCTCGGCAGAGTATGTCGGAGAGCTTGATGAGAACCTCCGTTGGTTTCTCTCGCGCGAGCTCGAAATCTCGGCGTTTGATCGCGACACGCCCGGAGTGCTGCGTGAGCTCAAACGCCAACATCCAAAGATTTTTCAAGCGATGCGCCGCGAATTCGCCGTCACTCTAGGCGAAATCCAAAAAGCAAAGCAGCGAACCGAAGCGGTCAGTATTGAAGATGTGCATCAGATCTCCGAGCTGGCCCGCCGGCTCGCAGATCGGCTCAAAGACGGGGAGGCGAAATGATTTCATGGGCCTCGCCTCTCGCATTTTCGTTGTTTTTACCGCTGCTCGCGCTTCTGATCTGGAATTTCTTTTCAGAGAAGAATCGTCGGCCTTCGCTTTCTTACAGTAGCTTGAGTTTCATTAAAAGCTTGCCTCCAACTTTGCGCACCCGTTTCCGTTGGCTTCCGGTTCTCATTTATGCCGCGGGCTTGAGCGCCATGATTTTTGCCTTGGCACGCCCGCAGCGAGCCGATACCAAAGTGAAAAAAAATGTCGAGGGCATCGATATCATCCTGACCTTAGATATTTCCGATTCCATGGCAATCGAGGACATGGAGCCTTTTAAAAATCGAATTGATGCTGCCCAAAATGTATTGATGAATTTCGTGAAGGGTCGGCCCAACGACCGCATCGGTTACGTCGTCTTCATGGGCGAGGCCTACACGCGGGTGCCCCTCACGCTTGATCATCCGTTGCTCGTGAAGAGCATTTCTGAAACCTACCCCTCGCGAAATATTAAAGACGGCACGGCAATCGGCTCGGCCCTAGCAACGGCAGTCGGGCGCTTGAAAGATTCGACGGCGAAGAGTCGAGTGATTGTATTTGCCACAGACGGCGAGAGCAATAGCGGAACCATCGATCCAGAAACTGCGCTCGAGATCGCCAAAGGTTACGGTATGCGAATCTACACGATCGGGATCGGCAAAGACGGAGAATCTAGGCTTCCCATTCAGACTCTGGATGCTTTCGGTCGCAAGGTAACTCGCTACCAGGCAATCCATAGCTCGATTAACGAAGAGCTTTTGGGAAAAATGGCCAGCGAAACTGGCGGGAAATACTTCAGAGCAACCGATGGTCATGCCCTCGATAAGGTCTTTCGCGCCATTGATGGTCTTGAAAAGACAAAGATCGATGTCAATCAGTACACTCGCTATGCCGAAGTTTTTCCGCCGTATCTTCAGTGGGGTGTAGCGCTTGTGGTGCTGGCACTATTTCTCGGGAGCACTTATTTTCGGAGGGCGCCGTAATGAGATTTGCCAATCCCGAAGCCTTCCGTCTGTTGTGGCTGTTGCCGATTCTGGTCGGCGCTTTTGTCTTCTTCGAATACCGCGCTAAGAAAAGAATCGGCAAGGCCTTCGGCGAGAGGGTGGCGCCATTTTTGAGTTCTTCGGTATCTGATTCAAAACGCCGCTTCAAACTTGCGCTCCGTTGTCTTGCGCTTGTGTGTTTCGTCACGGCGCTCGCGCGGCCACAGATGGGGATGAGTAAGCAAGAAGTAAAAGCTCGCGGTGTTGAACTGATGATCGCGATCGACGTCAGTAACAGCATGCTTTCCGAAGATGTCAAACCGTCAAGGCTTGAGAACGCCAAAGCTGAAGTGATGAAACTTCTCGACATGCTGGTCGGCGACCGCGTCGGTCTGATTGCCTTTGCCGGCTCGCCGGCTCTGCTTTCGCCCCTCACGACCGATGTCAATTCTCTGAAAATGTTCGTCGAAGGGCTCTCTACTGAAAGTGTCGCAACTCAGGGCACAAACTTTAGCCTTGCGCTCGATGAAGGAAAAACCGCCTTTGAACGCGGCGGAATGGACAGCGACGACAATGTTCACGTCACAAAAGTGATGCTCTTGATTTCCGACGGCGAAGACCTCGAAGAGGGCGCTTTGGATAAGGCCCGCAAGATGGCCGACGATGGATTTCGGATTTTTACGATCGCCTTCGGCACGGATCGTGGCGGGCCGATTCCGGTGCGCGATGAGCGTGGGTTTCTCAATGGCTATAAGCGCGATAAAACCGGCCAAAATATCATATCAAAAGTGAATGCCGATTTTTTGAAAGAACTCGCGGTCATTGGCAAAGGCAGCTTTCATCATTCGACGATGGGAGGAATGGAAGCTCGTTCTATCAAGGATGATCTCGATAAGCTGGAGAAAAAAGAATTCGCCTCGACGGTTGAGACCAACTTCGACGAGAGGTTTCAAATACCGCTTCTTATCGGTCTTTTAATCGCACTTTTTGATCTCCTGCTCGGCGAGCGCAATCCTCCCGGTCGTATTTGGAAGGGGCGATTCGAGGTGTCTCAGCAATGAAGTTATTTTTACGACCATTCATTCTCATCGGCATTCTCACTGGTATTCTAACTCATCTCACCTCGTTTGCGCAGGCGAGCGAGCTCGGCGGAATTCTTAAAAACAATGCGGGCGTGCAAAAATTTTCATCTGAAAAAAGCTCCGGTGCCTATGGTGACTTCACTGGGGCGCTCTCGGATCTGCCCTACGAAGGTGCCGTTCACTTTAATCTTGGCAACGCATTTTTAAAAAATCACGAATTCGAAAAAGCCTTGAGTGAGTATGCGGCCGCCGGGCAAGCCGCTAAAGAAAATACCCGTTTTAATCTAGAAATACGTTTTCGGTCTTACTTCAACGCCGCCGTCGCGCAAACTGAACTGAAGAAAAACGACGAGGCACTACAACTGTATCAGCAAGCTCTCGGTGTCCATCCCGACTCCAAGGAAGCAAAGACTAATATGGAGTTGCTTTCGAAATCGAGCCAAGGCCAGGGCAAAGGCGACGATCAGGATAAAAAAGACGACAAGGACAATGAGAAAGATAAAAAGGACAAAAAAGACGACAAGAAAAACGATAAGGACGATAAAAAAGACGACAAGTCCAAAGACGATAAAAAAGACGATAAGCCGAAAGATCCCGAAAAGTTCGACAACCCGAAACCGTCGCCTAAACCGTTTAAAAGTGAAGATCTCACTCAGCAAGACGTAAAGCGAATTCTCGAAGAACTCAAACGCCAGGAAGAACAGATCCGTGGGCGGATGGAAAACGAACAGCGAAAATCCGCTCCTCCCGGAAAAGATTGGTAGGTCAACGATGTCAAAAATTTCATTCATGACGACTTGGTTTTTGATGATCCTCGTGACATTTTTCTCGTCGGCCGCGACCCGCGCCGATGGCAACACGTCGGTCACGGCGACCGTTGATCGTAATGCGCTAAATCCCGATGACACTTTGACCCTCACGGTTTCGGTGGAGTCGCAGGGTGAAATCAACGCGGGCCAGCCGACCCTTCCTTCGCTCACTGACTTTGAAGTGCTAAACCAGTGGTCGTCATCGGCGCAGTCGGCATCGATGGTCTCGGGCCCTAATGGCCCACAGTTTAAAAAGACCTACGCGCAAAATTACAACTTCATGCTGCAGCCAAAGCGACAGGGAAAACTAACGATTGGCGCGGTTGAAGTTGTGGTCGACGGCGCTCCAGTGAATACGAAACCCATTCAAATTACGGTCGCGCCCGGCGCCGGCGCACCTGCTGGGAAGCAGCAGGCTGGACGAGGACGGAGTCGTCAAGGTGGAGGAGGAGCGTTTCCGCCGCCCGGTGTGTTTGACGATGAAGATGATGATTTATTTTCGCAGCTCTTGCGGCGGGTGCAGCCCCAACCGGGCGGGTCACGCACGCTGCCGATCAATCCTAACGACGCATTTTTCGTGCAAGTCGAGACCGATAAAACTGAGGTTTACGTCGGCGAGCAAGTCACGGCATCGTTTTACCTTTACACTCGCGGTTTTATCAGCGATCTCGATACTCTCAAATACCCATCCCTGCATGGCTTCTGGAAAGAAGATATTGAGATCGCCACCCATCTGAATTTTCAGAGCGAAGTGGTCAACGGCGTACCATATAAAAAAGCGTTACTGGCCTCATTTGCGCTTTTTCCGATCAAGGAAGGAACGGCGACGGTCGACTCCTACACGGCGAAGTGTTCCGTCATTGCCGCGGTCGACTCCTTTAGCGGAATGGCTATGGGTAAACCCTATACCTTCACAAAATCATCGCAGCCGGTAAAGATCACGGTGAAACCAGTGCCGGTCGAATCACGGCCTGCCGATTATTCAGGTGCGGTGGGAAGTTTTCAGGTCACTTCGCGCGTCGACGATAAGAGCTTGACGGAAGGACAGCCATTCACGCTGCGGATTCGTTTCGAGGGCCGCGGGAATGCTAAACTGATCGATCTTCCGCCGCTTGCGACACCCGAAGGTCTTGAGCTTTATGACAATAAAAACGAGGCGCGATTTTTTCGTACCGGTCAGAGTTACAAAGAGTTTCAGATCTTGCTCATCCCACGCCGTGAGGGCGATTTCACTATTCCCCCGATCAGTGTCAGCATTTTTGATCCGGCTCAGAAGACCTATGTAAAAAAGTCCACCGAAGCGATCGTTCTTCATGTTGGTAAGGCGCTCCCCGGCGCAAAAGATCAATCTATGCCGCTCGCAGAAGACAGTGAATCGCGGAAAGCCGCGACGTCACAAGCAAAAGTCAAAGAGTTAGCGCTTGCCACCAAAGATCTGACTTCGATCAATCTTAGTCCGGCTGTTTTCACCTCAATCTGGATCGTGATTTTTGCGGCGATTCTTGGTTTTTTATTGTGGCGAGCGCGCGTCGAGCTCGGTTGGGGTCAGCGAAAAAAAGACTTGATGAGGAGCTTGCACGTGCGCCTTGGCCGGGTCCAAACCCGAGCCCAAGCCGGCGATTGGCGCGGTGTCGGTACGGAAATGACAAACACGGTGTACTTCGTGCTCGGTCAGATTTCTGGTGAAGGCGGGGCTCACGTTGAGCTCGATAAACTACTTTTGAAAGCACCGCCTTCGGTACGCCGCGAACTCGCCGAGCCGCTCGCCAAACAAATGGAAATTTTTCAGGTGCTAACGTTTGCGCCCGAGGACGTGGTCGGCGCGCTAAAAAATCCTGAGCAACTCAGCGTTGCGATTCAAGATATGGGAAAACTCATGGAGCGGGCAGTCTCGCTGGGGCTGGCTTCGAGCGAAGAGTCTTCCGGACGATACGGCGGATTCGAATCAGGTCCCAGAGCATCTTGATCGGATCGATCAAGATGCGAACTTTGGAATCGGCCGAGTTGATCCAGCGCACCGGCAGGACCTCGACCTTGTAATTCATTAACTCGGCCAGAATCAAAACTTCGACGTCAAAGGCGAAGCCAGTGAGGGTTTGTCGTGAAAAAATTTCGTGCGCGGCTTCGCGCCGGAAGGCCTTGAATCCGCATTGGGTGTCTTCAATTCCTCGCACCCCGAAAAACTGCACGAACTTATTGAAAGTTCGACCTAAGCTTTGGCGAAACCAATTCTGCTTTTTTATAATGTCGCTTTTTGCGTGAGCCCGACTTCCAATAAGAATGTCGGTCTTGGGGCGATCAGCAAACGCACTGAGGAAAGTGAGAATTTCCGCAAGTGGAGTCGACAGATCGGCGTCGGTAAAGAAAATAAAGTCGCCCTTGGCGCGAAGCATCCCGGATTTGACAGCGTAGCCTTTTCCGCAATGAACTTGGTTGTCGATCACCTGGATGCGCGGATCGCCTTTAGCGGCTTCGGTCGCTAGCTCAACCGTACGGTCAGATGATTTCTCGACGATGACCAGAACTTCAAACGGAGTTTGTACGGCTTTGAAGAACGCTTTCACGTCGCGAATCGAGGTCGGAAGCCTGCGCTCTTCGTTGTAAGCTGGAATAACGAGACTAAACGCCGGTGTCTGTTCACCTAGACTCATACAAGCTCGCTTTGTCTGATGAAGCTGAGCCTGCTCTTGCAAGCGGCGCATCTCAGTTGACGATGCAAAATCAGATTTCTGCGCATGAGTCTTCTCCAGGCATGACTTTTCAATCAATTCAATTCTACAATAATTTTGGAAAAGGGCGAGCCCTTTAAGTGAGGCTATCTTTGTGAGTCGTCGACAGCGCCGCGGTCAAAAAAATAAGCAGTCTGGCCGCATCGTGGGTGAGACGGTTCGTCATGAAGAGACGAGCCCAATCGCTCCAGATGCTTCGGATACATCAGGCAGTCAGCCAGCACCTGACCAGCCAGTAACTGGCCAGCCAGATGTAGTGCCGTCACGAATTGTTAAATTTTGGAATCGCTTGAAGCGTTTGCCAGGTGATCTCGCCATTGGTCTGATCTTGGTTGGCGGTTATTTTCTACGCTCAATCGGTCTAGATCTTAAGCCGCCACATTTCGACGAAGGCATCAACGGGTTTTTTGTCCAGAAATTGTGGCGAGAAGGCTATTACCACTACGATCCCAATAATTTTCACGGGCCGCTCTACTTCTATATTCTCGCCTTTACCGAGCTGTTCTCAGGTCGAAGCATTGTCGGCTACCGTTTTGCCAATGGGCTCATTTCACTTGCGGTCATCGCGCTCGTCGCCAGGCACCGCCGTTTTTTCGGAAAAAGCGCCATTTGGGCGGCCCTCATTACGGGGGTGAGCACCGGCTTTGTCTTCTACTCGCGCTATGCGATCCATGAGAGCCTTTTCATTTTCTGTCAGGTTCTTTTCTCGTACGGTTACTTTCTTTGGCAAGAACAGCGTTCGCGAAAGTCACTTGCGTGCATGGCGATCGGATTTTTTGCCACGATCGCGATCAAAGAAACATTTTTTATTTTTTTCATGACCTGGGGCATTGCCGCAGTCGCCGTTAAAGTCTTTCAGAGATGGCGTCAGCCGGTGCTCACTAAGGGTGCCAAACGCAAATCGGCGAAGGCGTCAGAAGCCAATCTCAAAGTTAGCGTGAAAACCGAGCGCACTGGATTTTGGAATCAGGAAGCGACGATTCACGACTGGATTTACGCGGTCTCGATCGGCTGCTTTTTCCTGATGGTTCTCTTTACGGGTTTCTTTATCAACCCCTCAGGCCTGCGCGATATGTTTACCGCCTACGCAGTTTGGACTAAGACCGGAACGGCCAACTCTGGTCACGAGAAACCTTTTTTCTATTGGATTGACCTGCTTTACCGCTACGAATGGCCGGCACTTATATCTCTTGCGTGTTGCCTGCCGATTTTTTTCTTTCTGGAAAGCCGCAAGCGCTTGATCGCGCTCCTAGCTTTTGGCGTTTGGCTCTCCTACAGCATCATTCCTTATAAGACTCCCTGGTTGATTCTTAATATTCTTTGGCCGCTTGCGTTCGTGTTCGGATTTATCATTGAGCAAATTCCAAGGATTCCAAGTTGGACTGCGCGCCAACTTTGCCGACTTGTGCTCCTCGCGAGCCTGGTTGCCAACATACACGTGATGTTGCGATTGAATTTCCAAGACTTTGCGCGCGCGACTGAGCCCTACGTTTACGTGCAATCGACGAATCAGATGAAGTACGTGATCGATTTTATTTCTGAGAGGGTGCAAAAGTTTCCAGAGGAACTCAACATGAAGCTCTTGGTCTTGGTGCGAGATCCGTGGCCGCTACCATGGCTTTTTGCTTCTTATCCGCGCCTTACTTACGGAGCCGCAGATAAAGTGGAGCTCGACGATGCAAGCGTGATCATGATCGATGGCGCACAGCAAAAGGCCCTCGAAGACCGTCTCACTCAGGCATTTTACCGACTGCGCTTCCAAATTCGTGATTCCTACGAGGGCGGTTTTTGTTATTTCAACTTTGATAAATTCAAAGGCATCGTGCCTTCGGACTCTGAAGTTGTCGGACCGAGCGCAACTCGCAAAGGTTCTGCCGGCAGTGAACCGACGGCTAGCCCGGGAGTTAGCAAATGATACTCGCTTGGCTTTTACATGTGATCTACTCGACCGTCATCGGCTACGGTCTCGCCCATTGCTTCGGCGGTTTGTCGCCGGCGATTTCGGCAATCAGTCTCATTTTAGGTGGTCTGATCGGCCTTAGGCAGGCGCGCGGTTTTTTAAAGACAAATCGCGATTATCACGCATTCGTTTTCGCACCTGGCGAAGCGGGCGGGCTTGAGTTGGTTTTGTCGGTATTGATTTTGTACGCGGCCACTCGGCACTTCATGTGGATGCTCTTTCCGCTTGAGTTTAATTGGGCGACTCTTTCGCTCAATAACTACGGCGATTTGCCGATGCATATAAATTTTATCGAGGCCTTGGCTAACGGAATTCATTTTCCTCCGCGCAATCCAATCTACGCGTCAGAACTTTTGCGCTATCCTTACGGCATCGATCTCTACAATGCGCTCTGGGAACAAGTCGGCGTTCGCTTGCAGGGTCACTTGGCCGTCGTCGGCATTCTTGGCACTCTTGCAAGCCTCATTTTCTTACGGGCCTTTGGCGGTTGGGCCGCGATCGGCGCTTTTTTCTTCAGTGGCGGACTGGCGGGCTGGGAAGTCGTGCGCGGTCAGCCGCTAGCTGACTTTCTGCACAATGTTGATTGGAAAAATCTCTTCCTCACCGTGTTCATCACGCAGCGAGGAATGCTCATTGCGCTTCCGGTCGGACTTTTTCTGATCACCAGTTTCCGTCGTCATTTGAGTGGCGAGGCCGTACTCAGCAAGAGACAACTCAGACAACTCGGAATCGTTTGGGGAACAATGCCGCTGTTTCACCTTCACGCCTTTGTGGCTTTAAGCTTGCTTCTGGCTGCTGTCGCTTTGGAATTTGCTGGCTGGAGTGGCGTAATTAAATTTTTGAAGTCGCGCCCGACGTTGTGGGCCTTTATTCCCGCGACGTACTTCGTGCTTTTCTCGACTGGTGGATTACAAAAAGCTTCGGTCGTCAGATTTCACTGGGGATGGGTTTCGCACGAGGGCGATCGCATGCGATTCATTATCGAAAATTTCGGCCCGTGGCTTTTCGTACCCTTAATTATCGCCGGCTATCTGTTTTTTGCGCGCCGCAAATTTGAAGAATCCGTGAGGCGAAGGTTATGGATTGAATTTTTGGTTTACGCGTTGATGTTTATTTTCTTCTACAACGTGATGTTTGCGCCTTGGGAATGGGATAATATTAAGCTCTTGATCTGGCCTTATTTAGGCTTTGCCCGCCTATTATGGGTGGTTCTCGATAGCGGTAGCGATCAGAGTTCACAGGGACGGCTGATTGGAAACTTCGAGCGACCGATCTTTGCGTTAGTTTTATTTTTCTCGGGTATGGTTACGATCGCTTGGACCCTGCAGGAGCCTGTCGGTCGCGCGGGCACGCTTTATCTCATGGGTGAATTAGCAAGTACGAAAGGTGCTTTGGCAGACGTACCCAAAGACGCCGTGTTTTTAGCGGCGCCAAGCCATCTTCACCAGCTCACTTATTTTGGAATGCTTCGTGCCGTCGGTTACGAGGGCCATTTGTGGTCGCACGGTATTGACGCGCGAGACTCCATTGATAAGCTCAAGCGGATCATGGCGGGTGATCCCGACTCGATCGCACTTGCGCGTGGCCTCGGTGTGACGCATATTTTCTGGGGACCTCTTGAAAAAGCCCAGTTTGGCGATGCTGATTTGCCGTGGATGCACCTTTTGACAAACGTTTCGAGAGTTCCGGGCTTTGCGATATACGCGGTCAAGTAAAGGGGGACGCTCGTGCTCAGCGTCTTGAAAAAGTTAACGGTCAGCGCAGCCGTGATCACCATCACATTATTGCCGCTTCGCCTCAGCTCGGCGACTAATTCTGAAAATTGGATTGAACTGCTGAGTCTTTCGACTGAGTCGCTACCCGTTTTTCCAAAGTGGATTTATAACAATGATGCTCGAATTGATACTCGAGGCGGCGGCGGAGCCAGCGCCGATGAAGATGGCCAATGGCCCAAAGGCCCTGGCCTCAGAGTGGCAATGGCTTTGGTGCTTAAAGCTGAAACCGAACGCGATTTCGCGGCTTGCGTCCGCCAGGCAATTCAAGCTGGGAGTCAGGCGACCGGAAAAAACAGTGGCTTGGCACCGTGGATTGCGGCGCGGGGAATCGGCTGTGCGAGAAGCCTCACACCCTCAAAAGAAAACTCAAGCCTGATCGCGAGGTCGCTTGCCGCCGCAGAATCTCACTCTGAGTGGCTGTCTGCCCCGCCGATGGCAAATAAACTTCGCTCCGTGATGATCGCGGCGATCGTCAATTCCCTCCAACAAGACGTCAAGAGTGACCGCACTCGCGCCGAAAAATCAATCACTCGTGGCGAGCCCTTACTAGGTGCCGCAGAGCCCAAAGTTCGCGCGCAGTTCTGGCGCTGGGCCGGCGAGCTCGCTTTTTTCCGTCAACAGACCGAGGCCGCGCGCGAGTTTTACCGCCGAAGCCTTCAGGAAATCGAAGACGACGAAGTCAAAGCGAAGCTTGCAGAAGTGGAGTTGGCGCTTCGCAGCTCAGGGGATCTTCCGGAGAGTGAAGTCGAGCCTGCAAAGGTTGCCACTGCGCGCGCCAAATCTACCGACGGGTCGGTCGATGAAAATGAGTTAGTCGATCGAGTTACAACCGCGATGAAATCAGGTGATCTCGTTGCGGCAGTGACCGACGCCACGACCCTGATCCGACGCTACCCAGGTGGCACGCGTGCGAAGTGGGCGACTGATCGCGTATTTGACTGTTGGCAGAGCATTGACGACAAACAGAGCAATTCTGTACGCGCTGAGCTGCTCCGTACGAAACTGATGTCGCTGATGCTATCAGCCGATGGCGACACGATGGGTGAGTGGGCAAGATCACTGAGCGGGCGCGGAGCCTGGGCTGATTCGCTCAAACTTGCGAGCGGAGCAATCGAAGTCGTCAAGGGCGCGCGCGCGACTGCTATCCTCGATCTCGCTGCCAAGGATGCCATCGCGCTCGATGATTTCAGCACGGCAAAAAAATATTTTGAGCAGATTGTCGCGACCAGTTCGGGTCAACCGGTCGCGCGCGAAGCTCTCTTTCGGCTTGGCTTACTTAATTTCCGCAGGGGCGAATTTGTGCAGGCCGAGAGTCATTTCGAAAGTCTGCTTGTCAATCCGCAAATCGGTCAGTGGGAGATTCTCACGCGCTATTGGCTGTGGCGTAGTTTGCAAAGACTGAATTCGCCCGAAGCTGAAAGCGTTGCCCGTGATCTGATTAGCAAGGCTCCATTTAGTTACTATGGGCTCCGCGCCCGCATCGAACTCGCCGGCGGAAGTCTCGATTGGAAAAATGAAAAGCGCGTCTTTAAATCACGGTTGTGGCTCACACACGAAGAAATGGCGGCCTACCAGCGCGCAAAATTTCTTATCGAAGCTGGCTGGATTGAAGAAGCGGGTGTGGAACTCGCGATTCTACCGGTTGCGAGAACCGCTGAGGATAAAGCCGTACGCGCGGTGCTGCTTTCAGCGGCCGGGCAATTTCAGAACGCAGCGAAACTCGCCAACGAGGCTTGGGATGAAGTGCCAGAATTGCGGCGTTCTCCTCTGGTTGAAGCAGCTTTCCCGATTTTACTGAACGCGAAAATCAAGGCACAGGCACGCTTACGCAAACTTGAGCCAGAGCTCGTGCGAAGTTTAATAAAGCAGGAGAGCTGCTTCAACACCAGGGCGGTGAGTTCTTCGGGAGCCTTGGGGTTGATGCAAATGATTCCGCCCACGGCGCGTGAAATTGCCGCTGATCTCCACCTCGGTGAACTTGCGCTTCCGACCGATATGTACGATCCAGAAAGAAATATTCAGATGGGAACTTACTATCTCGCGCGTGTGCTAACTCGCTTTAACGGTCACGTACCGCTCGCACTCGCTGCCTATAATGTGGGATCGGCGAAAATTGATCGCTGGCTCAAGAACCGACCGTCTCTACAGAACCTATCATCCGGAAGATCGAGCGCGCCCGAGGATGAAATTTGGATCGATGAACTGCCGTATTGGGAAACCTCGACCTACGTGAAAGCGATTTTACGGAACCTGATCTTGTATCGCCTGCTAGACCTCGGTCGAGTACGTGCGGAAAACCCGTTGTGGCTATCGAGCGAAAGTGCAAGTTCAACGCCGAATGTGTCTTCCACTCCGGCCGCCCACTAAGCTTCTGGTCGGGATTCGCCACGACGTACCATTTTTGCCTGAGCAAAACCTTGGATCCAGAGCGGGCAATGCCTTAAGCTCAAGAGAGGGAGGGCGAACTTTGTACCAGTCATTCAAGACGTTATTCAAGACGTCATTCACGGCGTCATTTACGCCGTCATTCACGGCGTTACATGCGATCAGACTTGTTCAGAGATTGGCTCCAGGCCTCGCTCTGCTCTGTCTTCTTTCCGCCTGTGCGGGAGTGGCAACGAAGCCCGACTCACCGCCGCCCACTCCGTCTGATCCCTCAGGCGTCATCGCCGCCACTCCCCCGGGAAATGGTGATCTAACAGACTCGGGTGCGGACTTAAAAGCGATCCCGCTTGCGGTCAATCGCCAAGTTTTGCGCTGGATTGATTACTTCCAGGGTCAGGGCCGGCCACACATGGAGCGCTATCTCTCTCGTTCGTCGCGCTACATGCCCATCATGAAATCGATCTTGCGCAAAGAGGGATTGCCCGAAGATCTTATCTACATTGCGCTCATTGAATCTGGATTTAGTTCGTCTGCGAAGAGCTCGGCCAGTGCTGTTGGCTACTGGCAGTTTATCAAAGGTACGGGAAATCGCTACGGTCTGCGGATTGATTCATATGTCGACGAGCGGCGCGATTTCATCAAATCGACTCAAGCGGCGGCAGGTTTTTTTAAGGTTCTCTACGACCTGTTTGGCGTTTGGTATCTCGCGATCGCCTCTTACAATGTCGGCGAAAATCGCGTAAAAAACGTCGTCACGAAGTACCATACGCGTGATTTTTGGCAGCTGGCGCGCGAGAATAAACTTCCCGAAGAAACGTCCAACTATGTTCCGAAGTTCATCGCCGCTCGCTTGATTGCGAAGGACCCCGAGAAGTACGGCTTTACCGACATCGATTACCTTCCGCCGGTTGAATTCTCAGAAGTCGAATTCAAAACCGCCGTCGACATCAAGAAATTAGCCACCGAGCTCAAACTCGATTACGACGATCTTCGTGACTTAAATCCGTCTTACAAGAGAGGCGTTGCTCCGCTCGGCCCCGGAAAATCGCCGCGCGGCCCGCTCGTGTTGCGCGTTCCTAAAGGTCTCGAGGCGCAGGCGCAGGCGGCTGCCGAAAATATTGTAGCTGATTCCAGAGCGACCTACGTCACTGAAGAGGATTACAGTTTCTATCGCGTCCGTGCGGGCGACAATCTAGCGACGATCGCGAGCAAATTTCAGACGTCGCAAAAGACAATTCGCAAGCTCAATCATATGAAGCCTGGCGCGCGCCTGGCTTCGGGCCGAAGAATTCGCGTTCCGGCTGAGACGACAGTTGGTGGCCTCACGAAACAAAATGCCAGCGAGTTGCCATTGAAGAAAGCATCGCGCACAGCGAGAGCGTCCGATGAGTCAGCGACGGATGAGGCCGGAAGCTCGGCCGTAACGCAAAAATCTTCGGGCGGAGCCGCCGTGAACCCGCCCTCGCTCCGGGTGGATCAAGGCCCCAGTGACTCACGCAAGCCGCAAAGTCTCAAGAAAGAAGCTCGGATGCACACGGTCCGCAAGGGCGAAACCCTGATGGGTATTGCGAAAAAATATCATGTGTCGCTTCGTCGGCTCGCAAAGTCGAACAATCTCAATCGCAAAGCGATGGTTAAAACTGGGACAGAATTGGTTATTCCCTGAGCCGTTAAACTATTTGCATTTCCGAGGTTTTCACAAAAAAAAACCCGCCTGTCTCGTGGCGGGTTCGGGATTTAAGAATCCCATTAACGATGTATCCTCCCAGTTGGTGCCCAAGTGCCCACTTAACCTCTGGCAGTCTGGCTGGCATAGTCTCTGAGCTGAATTCAGAAAACGTTAGCCCCTTTAGCTTTGCGCCGCACCCTTTCGGATGTTTTGCCCTGAGCAAAGGAAGGACGAAACGAACCGCTAACAAACCTCCTTAACGAAAGTTCATAAAACAAATCCCCCAAGATGAATGCGATCCCATTGCGGCTTCGCTACTCAAACGGAGGATCAAGAGTCCGGTCCTTCGGATTTGATCTCACGTCAAACCTCCCGCGTCAGAGTCGTCATCGTCAGACAACAAGCGACACATGTAAGATTAACGCATGGCGCAATCAGTGTCGAGTTAAATAAGATTTTAGTTTGTAATTCTAGATAGTTGAATCAATTCGAAACATTTTGCGTAACATTTTGAAATGGCTTTCGTTTCGAAACGAAAGCCATTTGTGAGGAACGAAACCTTATAGCCCAAGCAGGTTTCGAACTGTCATCGCGACTGCTGAAAACGCTTTTGCCTCGATGCTTTCGGGATCCGATTCAACGACCGGAATCCCGGCTTCGCAGCCGATTCCGACATTTGGATGAAACGGAATTTCACCCAGCTTTCGAAAACCATTTTCATTTAAATACCGATCGAGTGAGCCCTTAGGAAAGAGCTGTACGCGCTCGGTTTGTCCGGGCGGTATGTACCAGGCCATATTTTCGATCACCCCGAGCAAGGGCACATTGACCCGAGCCCACATGTCGATGGCCTTTTTTACGTCGGTGAGCGCCACATTTTGGGGAGTCGAGATGGCAATCGCGCCAATGAGTGGAACCTTCTGCGCGAGAGAGAGCTGAATATCGCCGGTTCCTGGGGGGAGGTCCACGAGCAAAACATCGAGCGGTTCTGATTCGTCGGCCCACTTCACGTCGCGAAGAAACTGATCCATGGCCTTAAAGAGCATCGGACCTCGCCACACCACCGCGAGATCTTCATCGATGAGATAGCCGATACTCATAAGTTTCATGCCGAAGCGCACGAGAGGCTGAATTTTTCTGTGTTCGTCGATTTCCACCTTTTGATTGATGGTGCCCATCATACGCGGAAGGCTTGGCCCGTAAATGTCGGCGTCAAGCAGACCGATTTTAAGACCCGAGCTTTGCAGTGCCAGGGCGAGATTGACAGCCAGCGTGCTTTTTCCAACACCGCCCTTGCCTGAGCTCACTGCGACGACGTGTTTGACGAAGGGGATCGGCTTTTGCTGTTGAAAGGGATTTGGAAAAGGATTTGCAGACGGATCGGGAGGTGCTGCCATTTATGTCCTCATGAAAGTCGCGAAACGTTGTGAACACGTTATGAACGAATTGATAAATTGTTGCAATCACAGTTCGCGGCTTGCAATCAGTTCCCCCATGTTTGAGAATCGCCCTGTGGAATTGACGCCGGCCCTGACGACGACTCGAGATCTATTACTCTATGCGCTCATTGTCACTCCGATCGTGACTTCGTTTTTCTTTCTTAAGCGCGCCAGGCAGGATAAGCGCACGCGCCTAGACCGTGTGCGCCAGGCGCGAATTAGGGCTCTCGATCCGAGTCAATTGGTGTTTTTCCAGTGGAACGGACACAGCTTCGAAGCCTACGAAACGCTGGGCGTAATTCCCGAGTGCACGCTGGCTGAAATCACAGCGGCCTACCACGATCAGTTAACGCGTGGCGATCGGGAGTCGATGCTGTTTTTTGAAGCAGCCTATCAGGCGTTGCTCAAAAGCCGTTCAAGTTGACGGCGCTGCACGCGAGATGGTACTCGGAATTCCTGGCCATTTTGGCAGTTGAGCCACTGGCTTTGTCATCGATCAATGCAGTGTCACAACTTGAGTATCGGGAGCAAACTGGCATTGCAGTTCTCGCTCCCAGAAATGCGGATGCAAAGTGAGCGACAGTCAAAACACAGCCCAAATCACGGGCCAAAACGAAGTGCGGAGGCTTTCCGATTTGCAAACCTTGGTCTCCCTTTGTAAGCGACGTGGGTTTGTTTTTCAGTCGAGCGAAATTTACGGCGGCCTCGGCTCCTGCTGGGACTACGGGCCTCTCGGCGCCAATTTGAAAATGAACGTCAAGCGTGCCTGGTGGAACGCGATGACACGTCGTGAAGACATCGTCGGCCTCGACGCTTCAATTTTGATGCACCCGATGGTATGGAAAGCCTCCGGACACGTCGACACGTTTACCGATCCGCTCGTCGACTGCAAATCTTGCAAGACTCGCTTCCGCGCCGACAACACCGAAAGTTACCTCGAGAAAAAACAGTGTCCCAATTGCGGTTCGAAAGATCTTACCGAAGCCAGGCTTTTTAACTTAATGTTCAAGACCTTCATGGGACCGACGGAAGACGCCGCTTCGATCGTTTACCTCCGTCCTGAAACGGCTCAAGGTCATTTCGTCAATTACGAAAATATCCAAACAACCTCACGCAAGAAGATCCCGTTTGGCATCGCCGCGATCGGCAAATCGTTTCGCAACGAAATTACCCCAGGTAACTTTATTTTCCGCACTCGCGAGTTTGAGCAGATGGAGATGCAATACTTCGTGAAGCCAGGTACCGACCTCGGTTGGTGGGAAAAGTGGCGCGAGACGCGCTGGAATTTTATCACGGGCCTCGGCGTGCGTCCGGAAAATTTGCGCTTTCACGAGCACGCCAAAGACGAACTTGCGCACTATGCTTTGAAGGCCGGCGATATTCAGTATCTCTTTCCGTTCGGATGGCAGGAGCTCGAGGGCATCCACAATCGATCAGACTTTGACCTCACTCAACACGCGAAGTTTTCGGGTAAGAAGCTCGAGTATTTCGACGAGGCCGCGAAGGAAAAATTTGTGCCCTACGTGATTGAGACCGCGGTCGGTTGCGATCGCCTGATCTTGACCGTTCTTTGCGATAGCTACCGCGAAGAACTCACTCCCGATGAAGAAACCGGAAAGCCCGACGTTCGCGTTGTTTTGGGTTTTAGGCCTGAACTTGCGCCTGTAAAAGTGGCTGTGCTTCCTCTGTCGAAGAAGGCGGAACTGCAAGAGCCTGCCGCTCGGCTGAGAGACGAGTTGGCTGGAGAATTTGACGTCGCCATGGATGACTCGCAGTCGATCGGCAAACGTTACCGCAGACAAGACGAAATCGGCACGCCATTTTGCGTGACCGTGGATTTCGAAACCATCAATGATAAAAAAGTGACTGTTCGCCACCGCGACACGATGAAACAAGACCGGGTCGAACTCACCCAAGTCGCCGATTATGTACGAATCGGCATGAAAAAATGGTGACTTGGCTCGAGCTAGTTAAAACGCGTAAAGACGAGGAGTTCCCCCAAATGCAGACGATGAAGCCTAGCCCCAGTCATGTCTTCTTTTTTGCCGCAGGTGAGACCGACGGCAGCGCCAAGATGAAAGACGTCCTCGGTGGCAAAGGAGCCAACCTCGCCGAAATGACTTCACTTGGAATTCCTGTTCCACCTGGCTTTACGATCGCAACCACGGTCTGCACTGATTTTTTTAAAAACGGCCAGAAGATACCGGAAGGAGTCGTGGCCTCTGTCGAAGCGGCGTTGGCTCGGGTCGAGAAAAAAATCGGCAAAAAATTCGGCGATCGAGAAAATCCCTTACTTGTCAGTGTTCGCTCCGGCGCACGCGCCTCGATGCCCGGCATGATGGACACGATTCTCAATCTCGGTCTCAATGATGAAGCTGTCGAAGGCCTCGCCAAGCGCTCCGAAAATCCTCGCTTTGCCTGGGATTCTTACCGCCGTTTCGTGCAAATGTACTCCGATGTCGTGATGGGAATGAATGCGAGCTTTCTCGAGGTCAATCTCGAAGACCTTAAGGACGAAAAAGGCTACAAGCTCGATACCGATTTGACAGCTGAGGACCTCAAGTTTTTGGTTAAAAAGTTCAAAGAGCAGATTTTTGAAACGACGGGAAGAAAATTTCCAGTCGATCCTAAAGAACAACTCTGGGGCGCGATCGGCGCCGTATTCCGCAGCTGGAACACGCCGCGTGCGATTGCTTACCGCCAGCTGAATGAAATTCCCGACGAATGGGGCACGGCCGTGAACGTGCAGTCGATGGTCTTTGGCAACATGGGTGAAGACTCTGCGACGGGCGTCGCATTCACTCGCAATCCATCGACGGGCGAAAATAAATTTTACGGCGAGTGGCTCGCCAACGCCCAGGGTGAGGACGTGGTCGCGGGTATTCGTACGCCTAATAACTTAACGCGCGATGAGGCAGCTGCGGCCAATCGCCCGGGAACTTCACTCGAAGAGAAAATGCCTGAAGTTTATGTGGAGCTCGTTGCGATCTACAAGCGCCTCGAGAATCATTACCGTGACATGCAGGATATTGAGTTCACGATCGAAAAAGGCAAACTGTGGATGTTGCAGACCCGCAATGGCAAACGCACGGCGCGTGCGGCTCTGAAGATTGCAACCGACATGATCGACGAAAAGATGATCGATGCGAAAACGGCAATCATGCGTCTAGAACCGCGCAGTCTTGATCAGCTGCTTCACCCGATGCTCGATCCGAAAGCGAAAAAGACTCTGCTGTCTAAAGGTCTTCCCGCATCTCCGGGCGGTGCGAGCGGACAAATCGTGTTTTCGAGCGACGACGCAGTCGATTGGAAAGAAAAAGGCATCAAGACAATTCTTGTCAGGATCGAAACTTCTCCAGAAGACATTCTCGGTATGGTCGCAGCCCAAGGTATTTTAACCACACGCGGAGGCATGACCTCTCACGCGGCGGTTGTGGCGCGCGGAATGGGTAAGTGTTGCGTCGCCGGCTGCGGCGATGTTGCAGTCGATTACAACAAAGAAGAAATGCGGGTTGCAGGCTACGTGCTCAAAAAAGGCGACGTGATCACGCTCGATGGTTCTACGGGCTCGGTTTATCTTGGACTTGTGCAGACGGTTGAACCGCAGCTCGATGACGTCTTTGCGCGCGTGATGAAAATGGCCGACCAGTTCAGAACGATGAAGGTTCGCGCCAACGCCGATACACCTAAAGATGCGCTGACGGCACGCGGTTTTGGCGCCGAGGGAATCGGGCTCTGTCGTACCGAGCATATGTTCTTCGGTGCTGAGCGAATCGACGCTATGCGCGAGATGATTGTCGCCGACAGCAAAGCCGAGCGAGAAGAGGCTCTGGAGAAGCTCTTGCCCATGCAAAGGGCGGATTTTCTCGAGCTTTTTAAGACGATGGAGGGCTACCCGGTCACCATCCGCCTCCTCGATCCACCGCTCCATGAATTCGTTCCCCATTCGGATGAAGAGACTCAAGAGCTTGCGGCTCGTATTAAAGTCGACGCCGAAAAACTCAAACACCGCGTTCGTTCACTGCAAGAGTTCAACCCGATGCTCGGTCATCGGGGTTGTCGTCTGGCGATTACCTATCCTGAAATTTACTTGATGCAGACGCGAGCTATCGCTGAGGCCGCAGCGCAACTCGTAAAATCGGGAATGAAGCTTGCGCCCGAAATTATGATTCCACTTGTCGCGATCGATCTCGAGTTGATTAAGCTTCGTGAGCTGGTCGACCGCGAAGTGCGCCTCGTGCAAAAAGAGCAGAAGGTTGAATTTGCGTACACGATCGGCACCATGATTGAGCTTCCGCGCGCGGCATTGACTGCCGATGAGATTGCCAAGCATGCTGACTTTTTCAGCTTTGGCACCAACGATCTGACGCAAACCGCTCTGGGACTGTCGCGCGACGATGCGGCGCGCTTTTTGGGAACCTACGTTTCCGAGGGAATTTTTAAAGCGGATCCATTCGTTACGATTGATCAGCCCGGAGTTGGAAAACTCGTGAAATTGGCAGTTGACCTCGGGCGTCGCGCCAAACAAGACTTGAAAGTCGGCGTTTGCGGAGAGCATGGCGGAGATCCCGAATCGATCCATTTCTTCCAAAGCGCCGGATTAGATTATGTCAGCTGTTCGCCTTACCGTGTTCCCATCGCTCGCTTAGCTGCGGCCCAAGCGGCGATCGGAAAAAACGCGCGGTAGCGGGCAGAAAAGTTACGAGGGGACTAAAGCTTTGCGGATTAAGAAACTTGAGATCATTGGTTTTAAGTCATTTAAAGATCGTACGGTGATTCACTTCGATAAAGGGATCACCGGAATCGTCGGCCCAAATGGGTGCGGAAAGTCAAACATCGTCGATGCCCTGACCTGGGTCATGGGTGAAATGTCGGCCAAGCATCTGCGCGGCTCGACGATGGAAGACGTCATCTTTGCTGGCGCGGAAGGCTATGCGCCAACCGGCATGTGCGAAGTTTCACTCACTCTAGAAAATGATGGCGGACCATTTCCGGTTCAATACCTCAAGCATTCGGAAATTATGGTCACTCGGAGACTTCATCGCTCGGGTGAGTCGGAATATTTAGTCAACAAAGAGGCAGCACGCCTCCGCGACGTGCAAGAAATCTTCATGGACACCGGTGCGGGCGCCAAAGGGTTCTCAATCATCCACCAAAATACCATTGGACAGATGATCACCGCAAAGCCCGAAGATCGTCGCAGCCTCATAGAAGAAGCTGCCGGAATCACCAAGTTCAAAGCCCGCAAGCGTGAATCGCAACGCAAGCTGATCTCGACTGAGCAGAATCTTCTCCGTCTGCATGACATCGTCGCTGAACTGAAACGTCAAATCGACAGCCTTCAGCGCCAAGCGCAGCGGGCGGAACGCTACCGGAACTTGAAAAAAGAAATCGAAGATCTCGATCTTTGGTTGTCGGCGCGCCAGTACCTGGGCGTGCGTGACCAGGCGGTGGCTTGCGAGACCGAACTGGCCTCGTCCGAAGCAAACGAACTCGAAACTCAAACTTCGGTTTCTACGCAAGAGGCGCAGTTGGCCATTTTGCGCGAAAGTTTGGCTGAAAAAGAAATGGCGGTCAGTGATCGTCAAGCTGCGAGCCTCACCCTGCGCGATATGGTGCAAAAAGCTGAATCTGAAATTCAAGAGTTGCGTTTTGAAATCGAGACCGCCAGGCGCAATAAAGAGATGACCGGTTCGCTACTCCACGAAAATTCGGCCCGCCGTGAAATATTAGAAGCCGACCTTGAACGGGTCCGTTCGACGTTGGTGAATGTGCGTGAGCTCGCCCTCTCGTTGAGTGCTGAATTTACCGAAAAAAACACTCTTTTCGAAGCGTCTTCTTCACGTATTGAAGAGGTTGATCGCGAGCTCACCGATGCCAGGCGCGAAAACCTGACAGTCGCCCAAGGTGTTTCGTCGATCGAAGCCAAAGTTGGATCGCTTAAAGAAGCAATTTCGGGAATCGAAGAGCGTGAGACCGAAGCGCGCCAGGTTCTTGAGGAACTTCTTGAAAAACGGATCGAATTCGAGTCGCGGCGAAAAAAAGTTTACAACGAACTCGAACGCGAACGCCAAGAACAGCTCGATCTCGCCCGCGACGTCGAAAGCTTTGCCGCCAACAAAGCGGCGCTCAACAATCAAATTTCAGAACGTAAGTCCGAAGTCGAGCAATTCAAAGATTCACTTAACGAAGTGACGGGCCGCCTTTATGGCTTGGAAGATCTCGCCAATAACTTCGAAGGTTTCGAAGCTGGTGTGAAGTCGGTGATGTTTTGGCAAAGGCAGCGCCTCGAGCAAGTGCCCGAGAGTCAGCGCGCCGAGAGCCAACAGTTTCACCCTGTCGCCGAAGTGGTCGAGGTGCCAGCTGAGTTTGAACTCGCAATGGAAGCAGCGCTCGGGCCGCGTCTGCAGATGCTTTTGTCAGATAAGCCCGACTCGGCACTTAATGCCGTTCATTATTTAAAAGAAAAAAAATCTGGTCGCTCCAGTTTTGTCGCGGGCGGGCTTTTAGCCCAGCGCGTTGAAACTGAACCACCAGCTCCGAGCCCCGAGCAAGTTCGCGCCATTTTAAAAGACATCGTCAAAACCGGCGATCGCTTTAGGCCGACCGTCGACGGGCTCCTTGGCCGCGTGGCGGTAGTCGATTCGTTGAGCCAGGCTTTTGAACTGAAAACCCAGTATCGTGATTGGACTTTCGTCACTGTCGATGGCGACCTGATCTCGGCCGACGGAGTGATCACAGGTGGAACGGTCGAAAGTGCTGATTCAGGCATGCTTAAGCGCCGTCGTGAAATCAAAGAACTCTCACTCAAAAAAGATGAGTGGTCGGGCAAACTGGCGCTCGCGCAAGTGACGCTTAAAAAACTCGAAGAGAACTTGCGCACCTTGATCAGCGATTTGGAGGCTGCGCAAAAGCGCAATCTCGAAAAAGAAATCGTGCTCGCGAGTCTTAAAAAAGATCTCGACCAGGCGGAGCGTGAGCTGATCAATGTCGGTTCGGCAATTTCTCGACAAGAGCGCGACGTTCATTCATTGAGTTCGCAAAGAGAATCGCGGCTCGGTGATCTGGCTGCACTCGAGAGTCGGGCTGAAGAACTTCGTTCACGCCGTGAAGAGCTCGAGTCGCAGATTCAAGAACTCGATACCGAGTTGTTGATCGCCAAAAATGGTATCGGAGATCTGCAAAGCGAAGTGACTCGTCTGCGGGTAGAATCGGCAGCAAAAGCATCGGAGCGCGAGGGTCTTGAGCGCCAAGAGATGATGCTGAGCCGCTCTTTTGATGAAGTGCAGACCAGCCTTTCGCGAATGAGCGAAGAGAGCGCGAAGTCTACCGAGAGCATGTCTTCGAATCAGTTTGTACTCGAAGAGCGTAAGGTCTATCTCGAAGATTTGATTCGCCAAAGTGAAACTGCGAGCCACGAACTGTCGGTCTTACGCAACGAATACGAAGTCAATCAGGCGAGTGTTCGCGAAATCGAAAAGACGCTTTCAGTGGGCATGGGCCTTCGCCACCAGCTGCAGTCGAAAATCAATGAAACGCGTCTGCATCTCGAGCAAGCTAAAATGAAAGAACTTCATTTAGTTGAACAAGTGCGCGACCGCTACGTTCTCGAACTCGCCGATATTGCCGAGCGCTACCGTGGTCGCGAAGGCAATGTGCACGAGGCAGAGACACAGCTCAAGGATCTACGCGACAAAGTCTCTAGAATCGGCGATGTCAATTTGTCGGCGATCGAAGAATATGACGAAGTTTCCAAGCGCTACGAGTTCTTGTCGTCGCAGCAAAATGAACTCAATGAAGCCAAAGAGCAATTGCGCAAAGTGATCGACCGGATCAATCGCATTTGTTCCACGCGTTTTAAGGAAACATTTGAGCAAGTGAATGAACGTTTCACCAAAGTCTTCCCAGTTTTGTTCGGTGGGGGAGAGGCCAACTTAATTTTGGTCGAGGATCATGAAAAAGGCGAAATGGGCATCGATATCGTTGCCAAACCTCCAGGCAAGAAGCTGCAAAACGTTTCGCTTCTTTCAGGCGGTGAAAAGGCGCTCACGGCCGTTTCGCTCATTTTCTCAATCTTCCTGGTCAAGCCGTCACCCTACTGTCTGCTCGATGAGGTCGATGCGCCGCTGGATGATGCCAACGTGTTTCGATTCAACGATCTCGTTAAAGAAATGTCGAAGCGCTCACAAATCATCGTCGTCACCCACAATAAGTACACGATGGAAGTTGCATCCAAGCTTTACGGCGTAACGATGGAAGAAAAAGGCGTCTCCAAAATGGTATCGGTCGATCTGGGCAATGTCTCAGCCAGTTAATTTGTCGGCTGAATCAGTGAGCCGGGTGATCACCCCGCGACCGCTCGCCGATCGTTACCTTTGGTACCTAGCGATTTACTCATTCTGGACCGCGTGGATGGTGCTTATCACCAGCGCCGGGCCTTATTCACACGGAAGCTTTGCCGAATGGGTGAATGGCTGGCACCGCTGGGATGCCGAGTATTACTTTCGCATCTGGAATCTCGGCTACGGCTACGATCCACACACACTCGCTTACCCACCAGGATTTTCTTGGCTGGTTGGCGGAGTCAGTCTCCTGTTGCGTGTGCCATTTGACTTAGCGGCGATCGTCGTCGGCGTTTCGAGCTTTTTCGTTGCCGGCGTGCTTGCTGCAGAGTTCATAAGCCAGCGATTCTTTATTCCTTGGTGGGTCGTTTTTATTTTTCACCTCTCCAATCCGGTTGGCCTCTACGCTTTTGCTCCTTACTCAGACTGTTTCTTTGAAGTCATTTTCTGGGCAGCGCTGATTTATGCAGTCCGCGATCCGAAGTCTTTCAGAATCCGCGACTGGATTTTCTCATCGCTCTTAGTTTTCTGTGCACCACTGATTCGGGTGACCGGCTTTGCACTCATTATCTGGGTGCTGTTTCGACGTTGGTTTGCCTTGGCGGTTGTCCCCTGCGTTTTCCTTTTTCTGCTCGGAAATTGGCTCGTCACGGGTGACTGGTTTTATTTCATTCATGTCCAGCAGCAGTTTCTCATGCCTCAGGGCTGGTTTCTCGATGGATTTCGTTACCACTTTCACGAACTTCTGCATCCCCCACAATCTGGTTATGGTTCTGGAGCCTTGTTTTGGGTGCAGACCACGGTGCTTCCGATTCTTTCCTTAATTCTCATCATCATCTCTGCTACCTGGCTGAAGCGAAGAGGAGAGCTGATTTTAGCTTTGACGATGATGACGGTCGCAATTTACTCTCGGAATCAGGCCTATTGGCGGAGCGCGTTTCGTTATGATCTGCCACTTTGGCCCTTGCTTTTGCCACCCTGGTACCTGTGGGCTTTCGAAGCTTCGATCCTGGGTCGCGCAGGCCGGGCGTCGAGCGTTTTGAGTTCAACTATTTTTATTTGGTCGCTGAAGTTGGTGATCGTGGTGTTTGTGCTCATCGCTTTTTTCTTTCAGTGGGGACTGGCGCGGCGCTTTCACAACGGAGTCTGGGTCTTTTAAACGCGGTCCAGCCGTTTCTATAAGGATCACGTGAAAGACCCTTCAAATTCACATTGAGAAATCTTAATTACGGCGCTGTGTCGACTGTGAATCAGACTGATCAGGGCTTGTGATTTTGGCCAATTCGAATCATGATCAAGCGGCTTTTAGATGTCCACCAATGGGGGAGATTTTTATGTCACATCTTTTTTCACTCAAAGCGGTTCGCCAACTTTACTTCGTTCTTTTGCCCTGCATTTTGATTGGTGGAATTTTTTCTTCAGTTCGCGCCAACGCAGGAATCTTATTCGAGCCGAGTGTGGGCTACGAGTACGACACTTTCAACGCTAATTTCTCAGCCGGTAGTAACGTCGCTTATAGCGTGACCGGACCAAGCCTCGGATTGGCCGTTGGATATTCATTTTTAATTTTTTATGCCGACGTCGATTATCAATACGGAATGCTGAACTCAAGTGTGACCAGCCAGCCGTCCGGACTCAGTTACACAGGGGCAAGCCTGATTCGTAATTCTTTGTTTATCGATGCGGGCGTGCATATCCCAATGTTGCGAGCCTACGTTGGCTACTCTCCACTCAACAATTGGGATTTTAAGGCCAACAGCATGGGTTCAAACAACGTCACGTTTCTCGGCTCAGGTCTTAAGGTCGGCGCAAGTTTCACGGGGCTGCCGTTCATTGCCATCAATCTCGAATACATGATGTCGACCTTTTCGTCCTACACCGACAGCTCGAACCACTCAATGGGTAGCAGCTCGACCTACTCTGACGCCTCAGCGAAATCGATCATGCTCTCAGTGAGCCTGCCGCTAGATCTTTAAGTCAGGCGCGGGAGCCGTGCCGGTGGCGGAATCGGTCGCTGCGCCAGTGGCGGAATCGGTCGCGGCCGCTGATGGGTTTGAACCGAAGGTTTAAACCAATTGAAGGCGTTGCAAGCTGCCGTTGATCTGAGGATGCCGAAAGCGGAACTGGGTGTTTGCCAGCGGAAGCTGCTTGAATCTAGTCGGTTGTTGTTTTTGAAACCGAACTATTGAACTATTGCAGTTTCCGCGACCGACACCGGACCCACGCCGATACCGATACGGCGACCGATACCGTTTCCTTGACCGCCCCTCCTCAGGCCCTATAGAATCCCGCCGTTTCGTAAAATTGCTCGCCGTTGCCTAAGGAAAATATTAATGGATCAAATGATCGCCGAGCTTGGTCGCGAAGATGTCATCATCCTCATTTTCCTCGTGGTGGCGGCATTGGCGGTTGTGATTTTCGGCGTTGTATTTTTCCGCGGAATGCTCAGGGCCGATAAAAAAATAGGGCAGGGAGATCATGCCCTCGACACCTCTCCTTATAGCTCGGCCGCTCGCGATTTGGTGCAGGCAGCAAAGCCGACCGAAGACATCCTTGAACCGCTTGAAAGACCGAAACCTCTAAGCCCTGTTCTCAAGTCGGTACCGCCTGCCGTGCAACCGCCGACGCCTGAGCCTGAGCGGCAACTCGGCGACGCGCTTGAAAAAACTCGCAGCTCTTTCTTTGGCCGAATCAAATCTCTCTTTGGCGCTAAATCTACCCTTTCAAAAAGTGAGATGGAGGAGCTCGAAGAGATTCTTTATACTTCCGACTTGGGTCCGCAGACGGTGCAGAGACTGCTCGCCGCCGTTGAGGAGCGTATGCGCGAGGATTCGAGTCTTGAATCTGTGCGCGCGGCCCTTAAATCCGAGATGCTGCAGATCTTTGACGCGGCTTCTGGCAACGGCGCAACCCCGGCGCCTTCCCTGGCGCTCGACACCGGTGAGCGCCCTTTGGTGATCATGATTGTTGGGGTAAACGGTGCTGGCAAAACCACGACGATCGGAAAACTCGCGAGTCAGTTTGCGCGGCACGGAAGAAAAGTTATGGTGGCGGCCGGTGATACCTTTCGGGCCGCGGCCGGTGACCAACTCAAAATTTGGTCAGAACGGGCCCAAGTTGAGATCTACAGCCCGGAAGGCGTAACGGATCCAAGTGCTGTCGCTTTCAAGGCCGTTGAGGACGCTAAGGCGAAAGGTTTTGATGTCGTCATTGTCGACACCGCCGGACGGTTGCACACCCAAAATAATCTCATGGAAGAATTAAAAAAGATGAAACGGGTGATCGCGAAAGTAATTCCTGACGCGCCACATGAAATTTTGCTGGTTCTGGATGCGAATTCGGGGCAGAACGCGCTCGTTCAGGCGCGCGAGTTCAACAAGGCACTCGACGTGAGCGGAGTGATTTTGACTAAGCTCGACGGCTCGGCAAAGGGTGGTGTGGCCGTCGGTCTGGCGCATGAATTGAAATTGAAAATCAAACTCATCGGTGTCGGCGAAGGTCTTGATGATTTGCGTCAATTTTCCTCGCGCGAGTTTGTCGACTCGATCCTCTAGAATTTTGTTAAAATTGGCGGACACTGAGCAAAATGCAGCTAGTCGGCCTCTAGCTTTTGTCGTAGTCTATCAACATGATTGGGAAATCCCAAAAATCTGAAAGTCAATCGACCCCGTTGACCGCGGCGCCAGGCGCCAGTCGAAATGGGGAGCCTCGCGCGGCTCGACTCTATGAAGTCGAGATCGCAGGAGTGCCCTTACGCTTGAAATCACTTCACGATGAACAGACAGTGAACGAACTGGTGGCACTCGTCGACCGCAAGGTCCGCGATGCACTTCCTCTCACCAAAACTGGTTCGATTCAAAATGCTTCGATCTTAGCGTCGTTACATCTTGCAGAGGAGTGTCTGAGCCTCAGACACCGGGCGAAAGTCGAGCTTGAGCGTTTGGAAACAAAAGCGCTCAAGATGATTTCGGAGTTGGAGAGTTCCCATGTTTCGGGGCTTCAAACTCATCACGATCGTGGCAAAGGATCAGAAACGGGCGCTCATCTCATTCAGGATTTCAAGAGCACGTCTGACGACAATCAAGGTGGTGTCATTCACAACTCGAATGACACAGTCGATGATTCCGTACGGTCGCCGGCCAAACTTGACGTCTAAACCTTTTAAGAGCTGAGCGAGCATCTGATCTGACCTCGTTTTTTAGTTTTCGTTTGCCAAACGTGCCAGTCATGAAGCCTCACAATTGATGTGGGGATAGCGTGAACGCAATAGCGTTACAGAAAAAAGAACTTCGCGAAAATTTGCGAAAAGAGAGTCGAGAGGCTCGCCATCAGGCGATTCATCGCAGTCACGCGCCTCACGTCTCCGCACCCAACTATAGCCTCAATGAACAGCTGATCGAGCTCCTGACACGGATTGCAAGCTCGCGCGAAAAAGCTCTTTGTTGGGCGTCCTTTCAAGCTCTCCAAGGTGAGCCGGATCTCAAATGGGTGTCGCAGCGGCTCTCCGATTTGATCGATTGGGTTTACCCGCGAATTGAAAATGACCAACTCGTATTTTATCGCCCCGGACCAGTCCCGCAATTTGTCTCCGGCAAATGGGGAGTTTTAGAGCCAACACCTGATCCCGCGCGCAGAGTCACGGATGAAAAGATTGAGGGCATTTTGATTCCCGGAATGGCCTTTGATGCCTTTGGCAATCGTCTTGGCCGAGGCGCAGGCTTCTACGATAAGGCGCTAGCCCGAGTTGAGGAAAAAAATTCTCAACTCATAAAAGTCGGAGTGTGTTTTGAAAGCCAAATGATGGAAGAGCCAGTTCCCGTGGAGGAATTGGATATTTCTATGACGTGGATCGTTACAGAATCGCGATGTCTTCGTACCGGAAGTTCTCGGACCGGTGCGAACGCTGGAGCCCCGCGGCTCCATCCCAGTGTCGGAGCCGAGGGGCTCCACGCCAACAATCAACAGGATAGACAAGATGAATGAAATTATTGTCCCCATACTTCTCGCCATCATTGGACTCTTTGTCGGAGCTTTCGGCGCTATTTATTTTAAACGCATGCGCGACGAAAAAACGAAGAAAGGCGCCGACGACGAGGCGGAACGAATTCTCGGTAAAGCCCGCGGTGAAGCTTCGCGGATTGATCGAGATTCTAAACAGCGCTCCAAAGATTTCGAGACAAGGGCGCGCAAAACCGCCGAGAGCGAAATCCAAAAGCAAAAACAAAAACACACCCAAGAAGAAAAGCAGCTTCAAGACAAAGAGGCCAAGCTCGAAAAGGAAATGCACAGCAAGGAGGCCGAACTCGAGGCTCGCCTTCATGAGATTGCCGCCCGTGATGAGAAAGTGAAAATCGCCGAAAAGCGTATTGCCGAACTCGAGTTGGAAGCACAGAAGAAACAAGAAGAGCTTAAAAGCAAAATCGAGTCTGCTTCGGGTCTCTCGGCCGCAGAAGCAAAAAAAGAAATGATCGATGCGCTCACTCAAGACGCACGCAACGAAGCGGCCAAACGAGCAATTGAAATTGAAGAAGAAGCAAATGTCGAAGCCGAGGCAAAAGCTAAACGCATCATCGCGATGGCGCTCGCGCGATTTGCCGGTGAAAATACCTCAGAGAGAACCGTTAGCGTCATCAATCTCCCAAATGAGGAGATGAAAGGTAAGATCATCGGCCGCGAAGGACGAAACATCCGCGCGCTCGAAGCTGCGTGCGGTGTTGACCTGATCGTCGATGAGACTCCCGAAGCCGTGGTGATTTCAAGCTTTGATCCGGTTCGTCGTGAGGTTGCGCGTAAAGCGCTCGAGAAGTTGATGGAAGACGGACGCGTTCATCCGGCCCGAATCGAAGAAGTGATCGAGAAGGTAAAAAAAGAGATCTTCAAGATCATGAAAGAAGATGGCGAGAAAGCTGTTTTTGAACTTGGTCTTCCTGGTATTCACCCTGAAATCGTCAAAGTTTTGGGCTCGCTCAAATACCGCCAGACGGTAACGCAAAATGTTTTGCAGCATTCCACCGAAGTTGGATTTCTCGCGGGCATGATGGCGGCCGAACTCGGCGTTGATGTCAAACGTGCACAGCGCGCGGGACTTCTTCACGACATTGGCAAAGGTATCGATCACACGGTTGAAGGTTCGCACGCCGTTGTCGGCGCGGACTTTCTCAAACGTTACGGCGAAACCGATGCCGTTTGCCACGCAGTACGCGCTCATCACGATGACGAAAAACCCAATTCGATTCTCGCGTTTCTCGTCGCTGCGGCTAACGTGCTTTCGAATTCGCGACCCGGCGCCCGCCGCGCTTCGATGGATTCGTACATTCGCCGCATGGAAGATATGGAGTCGATCGGTAACTCGTTCGATGGGGTCATTCGTACGTTCGCGGTACAGACCGGAAAAGAGCTGCGCGTTTTGGTCGAATCAAGCCGCGTGACCGACGAGCAGGCCTCGATGCTCGCTTACGATATCGCACGTAAAATTGAACGCGAGCTCAGCTACCCTGGGCAAGTTAAAGTCAGCGTGGTCCGCGAGGTTCGCGTGATCGAACACGCAAGGTAAGGTGGCGACGATGGCCGGTTTTCTTCCGCCCGCAGAACAACTTAAAACTCTAAAGCGTGGTATTGTCGACCTCGTTTCCGAAGCTGAGCTTGTCAAAAAATTGCAGAAATCTTACGATGCGGGTAAACCACTGAGGGTCAAAGCGGGTTTTGATCCCACGCGGCCTGATCTTCATCTCGGCCATTCGGTCTTAATGAACAAGATGAAGCAGTTCCAAGACTTGAGCCACCAGGTCATTTTCCTGGTCGGAGATTTCACGTCGATGATCGGCGATCCCACAGGTAAAAACGAAACACGTCCACCTCTCAGTCGCGAAGAGATCAGTGAAAATGCTCGCACCTACGTGCGCCAAGCCTACAAAATTCTCGATGAGAAAAAATGCGAACTTGCCTGGAATTCGACTTGGTTTGATAAAATGTCGCCGGCCGATTTCATTCGGTTATCTTCGCAGTATACTGTCGCCCGCATGCTTGAACGCGATGATTTTGAAAAGCGTTACGAGTCGGGAATACCGATTGCGCTTCACGAGTTTTTGTATCCGTTAGTTCAAGGCTATGATTCAGTCGCGCTCAAGGCAGACGTCGAGCTCGGTGGGACCGACCAGCGGTTTAACCTTTTGGTCGGCCGTGATTTGCAGCGCTCTTACGGTCAGGATGCTCAATGCATCATGACGGTGCCGCTGCTCGAAGGTCTCGACGGTGTTCAGAAAATGTCAAAGAGCCTCGACAACTACATCGCTTTTGAAGACTCTCCGCGCGATATTTTCGGTAAAACAATGCGCGTGTCTGATGTCTTGATGATGCGCTACTATGAACTTCTGACCGAGGTGCCCATGACCGAGCTCGAAAGTCTCAAGGGCGAAATGGCTTCAGGAAAACTCAATCCTCGCAATGTCAAAGTGCGGCTCGCTAAAGAGCTCGTGAAGCGCTTTCACGGAGGTCAAGCCGCAGAACTAGCCGAACAGGAATTTGAGCGTATTTTTGTCGACCGCGGACTGCCCGATGATATGCCCGAACATTCGCTACCAGCGGCGCACTTCAATGAAGAGATCGATGTCGCAGCACTGCTAAAAGATTGTCAACTTGTCACGTCGACTTCAGATGCTCGGCGCCTGATCGCCTCGAACGCGGTCGAGTTTGGTGGAGAAAAAGTGACCTCACCGCGCTGTCGTTTTTCACTTAAAGCCGGCGATGAAGTGGTAATAAAAGTCGGCAAGAAAAAATTTGCCAGGCTCACGGTAGTTTGAAGTGCGGGTGAGTGAGCCCATGGCCAAGCGCCGCATTGCCGAAGGCGATGCAAAACTAACAAAATAGCGGCTGGTTTTTGCCTGCCGCCATTGGGGATACAGGGCCATGAAAGTTAAGTTCGTTCCACAAAATGTCGAAGTTGATATTCCACCCGGAAAGAGCGTGCTTCACGTTGCCCAGGATCACGGTATTTATATTAAATCGGTTTGCAAGGGAGTACCGAGCTGCGCAGAATGCCGCGTGCGAATTGTCGATGGCGAGCACAATGTCTTGCCACCGGGTTCTGAAGAGCTCTCTCTGATTGGTACGGGCCACTTCATCGACCGCCGCCGCCTTTCCTGCCAGCTGAAATGTTTTGGCGACATCGTAGTCGACATGACCGAACAAATCGCTAAGAGCCAGGGTTTAATTACAGGACAAAAGAAAAAGAAACTCGCAATCAAAGATGATCGTATCGAAGATTCCCAAGCTTACCGCGCTGACAAAGATGAGATTGGAAGCGAACCCGCAACGCTCGACACGGATAGCGAAGAGATTTCTCAAGAGTCAGGTGATCGGCCCAAGGCAGATGTGCCGGTGCCGCGGGGACAGGGACGGGATCATCGTCGAGATCATAGTCAGCATCAGCAGCAGGGTCAGCAGCAAAATCAGAATCGTGGAATTTCGCAGAATCGGGTTCAGGTGCAAAACCAGGGCAGCAGAGCGCAGCATCAGCAGGCCTCTGGCGGTCCAGGATTAATTGAGAGCCAGGTTGAAGAAGGACCGCGCGGCGATGATGGTCCGCGCCGGCGACGTCGACGCCGTCGGGGTCCCGGTGGCGGCGGCGGCGGAGGCCGAGGTGGCACACCCATTGGGGGCGGTTCGCGCTGAGAAGATATGTCAGAGCGGGTTGAGCCGCCGCGTTGCATTTTCCTTGGCCGTTTTGACGTTCTTTCTCTAACATGCTGGCCATGATCAAACTTGTGTTGCTTCGCCATGGTGAAAGTATCTGGAATAAAGAGAATCGATTTACAGGCTGGACCGACGTTGACCTTTCAGAAAAAGGTTTAGATGAGGCCAAGGCGGCTGGGCAATTGCTGAAGGAGTCTGGCTATCTTTTCGACGTAGCCCACACCTCGGTTTTAAAGCGCGCCATTCGCACCTTGAATATCACCCTCGAGGCGCTTGATTTAATGTGGATCCCAGTAAAGAAAAACTGGCGTCTCAATGAGCGTCACTACGGAGCACTCCAGGGACTCAACAAAGCTGAGACCGCGGCAAAACACGGGGAAGAACAAGTTTTTATTTGGCGAAGGAGCTACGACATTCCGCCGCCGGCTCTGAGTGCCGATGACCCGCGCAGTGCAGGGCGCGACCCGAGGTACGCGTCTCTAAAGCCTGCAGAAGTTCCGATGACGGAGGCGCTCAAGAACACCGTTGATCGCTTTGTTCCTTACTGGAAAAACGAGATCGTTCCAGATCTTCGTGCCGGGAAAAAAGTTTTGATCACTGCGCATGGCAATAGCATTCGCGCTTTACTTAAATATCTCGAGGATATTCCGGAGACTGAAATTGTTGAGCTCAATATTCCTACGGCCCAGCCACTCGTTTATGAACTCACCGATGACCTAAAGCCGATTCGCCGGTATTACTTGGGTGATCAGGACGAGATCAATAAGAAAATCAAAGCCGTCGCCAATCAAGCGAAAACAAAGTAAGCGCATTAAACCTGTTGAGCTACGGGCTGCGACCCGGACCCGTAGCTTCCGGCTGCGCCTCGGATTTCACCAAGGCAGTTTTTGCCCGTCGTAGTTTAGAAACTGACCAGATTTATCTCGACCAGCTGACAACGCGAGTTTAATAATTCCACCGGCCGACTGATCGACGGTGAGCGGCGCGGAGCTACCGCCCATCGCGGTTTTTACCCAGCCGGGGTGAATACAAATGACGGTCGTTTCTGGAAACTCGAGCGCCATACTTTTCGTGAGCATATTGAGCGCTGTTTTGCTGACCCGGTAAGCCGTAGAACCGCCGCTCGAATTGTCCGCGATTGATCCCATCTTGCTGGTGATATTGATAATTTTCGAAGCGTTCGATTTCTTCAGGAGCGGCAGCAGTGCTGCGGTGACTCGCAAGGGGCCGGCGCAGTTGGTATTAAAGGTGGTGAGCAGAGTTTGAACAGATGTTTGCGCGGTAGTGCGGTCATCGTTTTGGATGTAGATGCCAGCATTGTTGATGAGAATGTCGACGTGATTGAGTTTCAGGGCTTTAGCAAATTTATCGCAGCTTTCATCGGACGTGACGTCGAGCTCGTGAACCCAGAGCAGATCCGAATTGATTTTTTTGAGGTCGCTCGCCTCCGTGGGCTTTCGCACGCCAGCAGCGACGTGATGGCCACTGTCGATCATAAGTTGCGTCAGCCTCAGACCGATTCCACTTCGGGCTCCTGTAATGACGATATTTAAAGACTCTTTCATTGTGATTTCCTTTCGTAAAAATTCGCTCTAGGATGAGTCATGGCACAAAAAAATCAACAGACAATCGTACTGACTCACAGACCGCGGCGTAACCGCAGAACTCAGGCGATCCGCGATCTGATTCGCGAAACCGAACTCAGCCCTCGCGACTTGATCCTACCGGTATTCGTGCAGGAAGGGCGAAAGGCGAAATCGCCAATCTCGTCGATGCCGGGGCAATTCCGTTGGTCTCTAGACCTCCTCCTCGAGCTGTGTCGCGAGGCCTCGGATCTTGGCATTCGCGGCGTGGCGATTTTTCCGGTTTTGCCGGAGACCAAGAAAGACTCGAGGGCGACTGAATCCAAAAACGCTCAGGGGCTCATGCAAGAGACTATTTCGCAGATTAAGGCCAAAATTCCTGGCATGCATGTCATCGGCGATGTCGCAATGGACCCCTACTCGAGCGACGGCCACGACGGGCTCGTGATGGGCGAGGAAATCGCAAACGATGAAACTCTTCCTATCTTAGCTGAAATGGCGATTGCCCAAGCCAAGGCCGGAGTCGATCTGGTCGCTCCTTCGGACATGATGGATGGGCGCATCGGTTACCTGCGCCGCCGGCTCGACGCCGCAGGATTCACTGAAGTAGGTATTATGTCTTACGCGGTTAAATATGCCTCATGTTTTTATGGTCCCTTTCGCGAAGCCTTGGATTCGGCTCCCCGAGCGGGCGATAAGAAAACTTACCAGATGGACCCCAGCAATCGCAGGGAGGCCCTTCGCGAAGTGCAGCTCGACATCGCGGAAGGTGCAGACATCGTGATGGTCAAACCGGCTCTCAGCTATCTCGACGTGATTGCGGCGGTGAAAGCCAAGTGCAATTTACCAGTGGCCGCTTATCAAGTCAGTGGCGAATACGCGATGATCAAGGCCGCCGAAGCCCAGGGTTGGATTGACGGAGATTTGGCCATGAAAGAGACCCTACTTTCGATCAAACGAGCCGGTGCAGACATGATTTTGACCTACTTTGCGGTCGCCATGGCGAAAAAGTTGAAATGAAGAGAATTCGGGAAGATCTGACCTAACTTGCTGTAACGACCGAAATATTTTCCATTTCAAAGAGTTTTTATTAATCCCCCTTAGGGCTATTTAGTTTTTCATAAACTGTGCTATAAGGTCCCTTCAGCGCGACCGTATAAGGTTATTTTTGATCCAGTTTGTGGGGGGATGAGTGTTGAATTTGAATACCGATATCGAAAAGCTTCAAGAGGCTAAACTCAAAAAAGTGCCGGTGATTTCTGAGGAAGGCGAAGAAGAAGATTTTGATCTCGATTCCATTTCCGACATTCTCGACCTGACCGAAGAGCAATATCCGCGTTTCACGCTGGCAAAAAATAAAGCCCGTTTTTTGCGCATGGTCAGTTGGTACAAAAA
>JAYTRM010000007.1:0-1092 GCA_043746165.1 Bdellovibrionales bacterium
GGTTGGGATCCCAATACTGTAGCGCCCCGTAAAGATGCTTGATTAGACGATATGAGTGCGGCGCGAAGTGCGTCGCTCGAGTGAAGGAACGAGATTATGAGACATAATGCTAGAGTGAGCACATTTGGTCGTAAAACTGGTCCACGCCGCGCTTTGCTGCGAGGTTTGGTGACGTCGCTGGTCGAGCACGGCCGAATCAAGACGACTTTGGCTAAAGCCAAAGAACTCCGAATTCATGTCGAAAAAGCCGTGACTGTGGGAAAGAAACAGAGCCTGCATGCCCGCCGGTTACTGCTCGCCCGTTACCCGAACGAAAACACCGTGTCGACCATCATGGAAGACTTGGCTCCTCGTTTCAAAACTCGTCCTGGTGGCTACACTCGCATTTTGAAACTCGGAACTCGGCCTGGCGATTGCGCCGAAATGGCGTTCATCGAGTTCGTCGATTACGCTCCGAAGGCGCCGACCGAAGTTGACGCGAAAGAAGCGGCAACTCTCAAGAAATTGGCGGGCCGCGAAGCTCTTCGTAAGAAAAAGCATATTCGCAAGCTCCAGGAAGCTGCACGTCGCGTTCGGCGCGATTGAGTTGCGCGCCGGCGGTTAAGGCGACGATCGGTTGGACGACGATCGACGGTCGGTTAGTGTCAGGCCAGCGCTTTGACTCAAGCGTCGCTCGTGGCGGCTGATCTTGTCTGTCGCTCTGATCTGTCGTTCTGATCTGTCGTTCTGATCTGTTGATTTGGCCGGTTGATCCCGGCTGCCGAGCAGAGTTTTAAAAATCATTCTAGTTCCTTCAAAAAGCCGGGGTCTCTCGGCTTTTTCATTTTAACAGTGTCCGTGCATCGAGTATGGTGGGAAGATGAACGCATATTTAAAGGGAGCAATATTTGCTCTCATCGCGATCGCCGCACTTTTCGTGCTCTACAAGGCTAACGAAAACAAACTTCCGGTGAACCAATCTCCCGAAGTTTTTAACTTGATCTCCAAGATGGAAACCGAGGGAATGCCAGATTTTACGCTGCCGCGCCTCGATGGAAGCCAGCTTCAGCTTTCGAGTCTCAAGGGCAAAGTTTTGGTGGTGAATTTCTGGGC
>JAYTRM010000008.1:0-7515 GCA_043746165.1 Bdellovibrionales bacterium
CATTGATTTCCAATATTTCTAAAGCGGTGTGGAGGGAAGACGCAAATTGGAAAAAAGTCGAAAGAGGCTTCGAGGATTTAAAGGAAAGTTTTTACTCGCTTTTTGACAGGCTTGACATTACCCCGGAACTAAAAAAAGCCTGGACTGAAAAAATCGCTACGGTGGAGCTGGTACTTCCGGGATCAATTCCTGAAATTGCCGATGACGAGTGTTCCAAGACGACGAACAACGCATTTTATTACAAATACCTCAACTTGATCACTGTCTGCGCTGGCGACTTTAATTCAGAAGACATTATTTTGACCTTGGCGCATGAGATGAGTCACGCGCTGGACGTAGAGCGCGGAATGTACAGTTTTCTGATGAACTCGCCGCTCGGTCGACAGCTCACGCACCTGAGGCGCGAAATCTGCGAAGACCCGAGCCGCGGCAATCCACTCAACTGCGAAGACTGGAAAGGTTTTAAAGAGTGGCTTCCAAATTCGCAAAAAGAAATTGCCGATTACAAAGCTGACTTGCCGGAGTTCAATCGTTGTCTCAAAAAATTGCAGGGCTCGCGGCCGATGAGCGAAGTTGATAGCCGTCGCATCTCGCAAACGATCGCGAGCAACCGCGTCTCGAACTTGGCCGAAGCGAATGTGTTTCTACGTCTGGTCAAAGACAATGTGCCAATGCGAAATGGTAAGATGCAGGCCAATCCAAGTTTCCTCAATCCATGTGGCTATTACCTGTGGAGTAAAAATAACGAGCCCATCGACGATGAACTTTTCACTCTCGTGTTTTTTACTGCTGAGTATCAGTGCGCCGCCGGCGATCAAGGCGAACGCCTTAAAACCGCAATCGAAACGGCAAAGTCGATGTCCGCGCAAGTGATTCAAATGGTGATCGATCGTGAAGGCGAGTTCTCTGATCGCTGGGAGCTAATTTCTGAGGGATTTGCCTCGCCGCCTGCCGAGCGCTTTGCCGACGTCATCGGCTCATACGCGATGGCGGAATACTTGAAAAAATATTCATTGGAAGGGGATCGTCGGGCCAAATACCTAGCAAGTTCATCGTGGCTATGCCGTGAACCATCGCTCGAAACAAAGTTTCCCAAGGAAAGTTTGATCGAGCAACAATTCAATCAAGAAGTCCACTCAGTTCTCGAGGAGCGAAAACTTCAGATGTTATCCGAGCCCGTCCGCGAGATCCTTCAGTGTAATAAGGACTTCACTGTGAACGAATGCTCACTTCCTTTTCGCAAGTGATTGAAGCGAAGCTCTAGAATGAGTCGCCGATTCAAGCGCCGGTTCAATCACCGGTTCAATCATAAGGGCCGTGCTGCCGCCCGCACCAAGATTAACACTAAATCCTGCGGTGGCGAGGGTTTGCCCGGGATAATTTATTGAACTGTGTTTAAAAACATCAGTCACCTTGTAGGTGAAGCCTTTGATCGCTTCGCTCCAAACGATGTGGACACTTTCGGGCACCACCCGGCCGCTCTTTACGGTCACCCAGATTCGGGCGTCGGACTTGGCGATGGATGGAGTCGGGCGGCGGCCGAAGGCCACGATTCGATCAGCACCTTCGGCAATTCGCAGTGCAGGAGCGACGTGCGCAACGGCGAGTACGCCATCAAGAAATCTTCTACGCTCCACGATATTGTCAATTTTCGCGTACGAGTCGGAGTTGAAATCTTGGTAAAAAGGCTGATCGACCTGAAAGAAGTGTCCGCGCCCTGAGGTACAAACTTTTCCGCTGAGGTTTAAGGATCCCGCAGATAGGGCGCGGCAACTGGCATTTTCGCTGGCCACTACGCGGTCACTCAGGTCGTGGGAGATAAAGGTTAAGACCGTCGCTCCACTCTGCAAGCGATCTCTAAGAAACTTAACTAAATCGTTTGAGTTTATTCCGTTATCTTGAATCGCGAGCAGGTGGCAGCTCTCGAGATCAGAAGACGGGGTCAAACCCCATTGAATGATCTTGGGGTTTACGCCAGAATGAAAAAAGTAACTGAGAAGCCCGCCGGCCCAGTAGGAGTTCATTAAGGTCGAATCGAGCCCCGGCACGCCGGACGGCACGTTGCTGTGATGATCTTTGATCAGACAAACTGGGTCGGTGATCTCAACGGCCGAGCCGAGAAAGTCGCCGTAAGGGGCGACGACATTTTCGCCGATCTCTTTGAGCGCTTGAAACCCAGGTTGGATCTTGGCGTCGCCACCTAGAGGAGCGTCGAAGTACAAACTCTCGCTCTGCGTTCCGCCCGAGGCCATGATCGATCTTACATTCCAGCCGGCAAGCACGCGATCGGCAAAGAGTTGATCGAGTTCCGTCCAGAATTGTGCGGGTAAGTTGGATTCCAAGAGATCATTGTATTGCGGTTGGTGCTTGAGTGCATCGTAGAATGGTTGAATTTGTTTTTTCGCCCAATCGTATTCCCAATTATTTCCTTCGTTGAAGTAGTACACGAAAAGCCCTTTGAGGCCGTGACCGATCGTTGAGAGGTAGGTTTGCCGGCGCGATTCAGCTGACACTTCGGTGCCTCGCCACCAGCCGCCCTGAATTTCTGGGCCCATCGACCACTCTTCTGAACGGCCGTAATAATGCGCGTTCGCTGCAACCGCTGCCTTCACGTCATGGTCGGCTTTGAAGGGCTGATTGAGGAGCGACTCGGCCGTCGATCCCGCAGTCTTCGGATAGAGATTGACGGTCATTAAGCCCGTCTGCCCAGGATCGTTGCGCAACTCGTAATTTGGCAGCAAGCCATGATCGGCGGCGTTGTAACTCTCGGCGAGAGTAAACAGCACATGCGGCTCGGTCACTCCGAGATTTTCCCAGATCTTGCGAATTTGTACGAGGTAGCCGTGAATCGAATGATCTTGAAATCTGTACCAATCTTGATCTTCGCCGAGATTGAGCCCGGGCTGCGTAGGTGCTGCCACCGCTTCCCAGCTCGGCCAATCGCGGCCGTGAGCTCTGTTGAGCGCCTCGAGAGTGCTGTACGAAGCCTTCAGAAAATCTTGGTACTCCTTGATCGCTCGTGGACTGTAATCGACATTGTAAATCGACTGCCACTGAAAATTGGTCTCGTTGTCGAGCTGCAAGAAATCGATCGGTCGGCCAGGCCCGATGTGCTGTGCTAAAACGTCGCGATAAAGTGTCTCGAGCCAGTTTCGCGACTCGCGTAAGAAATCTGGATCATTGTAGCTATATAAAGAAGTTTTTTGTCCCTTGCTGTTGAGCATGTGGCTTGCCGGATGAGCTTCGTGAAACCACAGCGGCACGGCCCCAAAACCGAGAAAGCCCCATTCGGCGTTGATGTAGGGTCCAGGTCTAACCAAAATGTGTTTAATTCCGTGGGCTTCGACTAATTTGAACCAAGTTTTTAAATCGCGCGACGGGTAATCGGGCTTGCCATCACCGTCTTCGTCGACGGAACCGTCGAAATCAAACTTTCCAGGCGCGTATTCATGAAAATCCCAGGGAATATAGAAGCTGATGGCATTTGCCTTGGCTTCGACCAGGTGATCGAGTGCTCGGTTCCACAAGGCGATGACCTTTTCGCGGGGAATGTTTCGACCCTGGCCGCCGCGTAGTCTGAAGTATTGAACCTCGGCACCAAAAAACTGGGGTTGAGGAATTCCGTCGACGTGGAGCTGATCGTTTTTGAACGTGACATCGCCGGCTGTTGCGACCTTTGCGTTCAGGATGAATGCGGCAAAAATGAAGGTGGCGAAAATGAATTTTGTGAGGACTGTCGTGAGCGGAACGCGGCGTTTTAGCAAAGGCCCTCCTCATTGAAGCCGTATCCCGAGACATTAGGACGGCCGATCAGAAATCGTAGGAGTGGCATTGACTTGGGTCAAACCGAAACGCTCGGGTTTCGCGCTGAATAAAGCAAAAGCTCAGCAACTTCACCCAAAATTTCACGCGGAAATTTGAATTGAAGCTGCTGGGCTCATCTCAATGGAGAGATAGCGTCGTAGAGGTTGCGCCGATTGAAAATTACTTCAGTTCGCGATGAACTGTATGGCGACGGAGATTCGGATTGTACTTCTTCTTTTCCAGTCGCTCGGGCTTAGTTTGTGTGTTTTTCGTCGTGGTGTAGCGCGAAGGCGGCTTGCCTTCTTTGCGAGCCTCGGTGCATTCCAGAGTGATAATACGGACTTTTCCCTTTTTCGCCATGGTGGTCGCCTCGTTCGTCAAAAATCATTCAAAAGAACTGGTGTGAATATCATATGGGGGGGAGTGTGGGAACTCCGATGACTATATAATGCTACGCGTTGTTAGGAAGACCTTTGCGAACCCGCGATACGGTGGCCGTCGCCGGTCGGTTTTTGAGGACCCATCGTTTCAAACCGAAGGTGAGGACCAACCTGTTTTCCGACCTTCGGTAGCAGTGAGCAGCTCTAAAGCGTGTAGTTAAACCCATCAATCAAAAAGCCAGGCGCGCGGTCGCCTCCGAGTGCTCTTGCTTGGTAGGTGCCGGTGTGAGGTGAGAGCTCTTGGAAGCTGGTCACGGCCGCGAGCTTATCGCCCAGAATGTCATAGAGGCTCACATCAAAGCGGAGGTCTTTGATCGGGCCGCGGATTTCGCCATTCTCCACCCAAAAGCAGGCGTAGCGGGTCATGCCCGTGACACGGGCGGTGACCATGTCGCTCCAGTTGAGATAGTGCAAATTAGAAAGGTAAAGGCCCGTGCCAAGCTCTTTTAAAACTGAGTGGTGTTCGAGTTTACCCGGAGCGATATCTAGGGATCGGGAATGCTCGCCTTCGACCGCCCCATTGCCGGCGACTCCGTATTCGCGCGCGGTCCGCGAGCTGACCAAAAAGGTATCGAGTTTTCCGTTTGTCACCAGCGGGAGTCGCTGTGGGGAGAGCTCGCCCATTGAGTTAAAGGCCGGCGTGAGTCCCAGAGCAAAGTTTTCTTGAAGGCTCAAGAGAGGTGACAGATGGTGATTTTCATCGATCAGTCTGCGCAGGGGATTACGTCCGTGCTTGTAGGCACTGTAGCTCAAGGCGCCCCAACCCAGCATTTGGGCGAGCTCGGAAACCGCCGCAGGAGCGAGGTAGGTGCGGTACTGACCGCGCTTGATATCTTGGAGCGGACGGTTCAGCAGTGAGAGCTGATTCTTGGCATCTGCTAGATTGGTTTTCCACGCCTCGAGGTCCCAATCGCGGTTGCTGAAGACGGCTTTTGCCGCCTTCTGTCCGTCGTAGAGCGAGTAATCAACAAAAAATGTTTGAGTTGCAAACCAGTGGTTCTGACCACGGCTATTGCGATTGGCCCGAATCGTCGGGCCGGCGGCGAGCAGGCCGCTGAGATCGAGGCCTTCTGCAGAACTCATCACCGCGCGGGCCATTTCACTGCCGCTAGGTGCCGTGGCCTCAAAATCATTTTCGCTGCTACCACGGTTGGCAATTTCTACTTGATGAGTGTCGATCGGAAGGCCATCGATATCAGCGCGGGCGCGGTTCAGTTCAGCCAAAGAAGTTGCGCGGTCAGCGGCTGCATTGCCGGTGAGGCACCAGCTGCGTTTGATGGTGCGTTGGTCTTTTTGCAATTGCAATTCGACGACCATTTGCTCAACCGCGGTATTTTGCCGCACCCGACCCGCATTGAATCTCACGTACTGGGTGTCTTCGGCGTCGAGTTGAAAAACCGCTGCTTCGGATGACTCTAGGCCTGAGAAAACCTCATCAGCCAGTGAATTAAAGTGAGCTTTGAGAGCTTGCGCAAACTGACTCATGCCGGACCTCCAAAAACTTCAACCGCTCGAAATAAACAGGGTGGGGTGGCGTGACCGACGCGAATTGCCTGGTTGGGTTCGCCTTTTCCACAATAAGGTGTACCGTGTACAGCAAGAAGGTTGGCGCTGCCCACGGCCGCGAGGTTATTCCAGAAAGCCACCGTGGTGCCGCGATAGTTGGGGTTTTTTACGACCCTGGTAAGCCTGCCATTTTCGATCAATCTTCCGTATTCACAGCCGAATTGAAATTTATTTCGGTAGTCGTCAATCGACCAGGAGCGATTGGTCGCCATCATGATGCCGCGTTCTACTTTCGCAATCATGGACTCAAGGCTTTCCGTACCTGGCTCAAGATTGATATTGGCCATGCGGTCGATCGGTGCCCGGTTCCACGAAGAGGCGCGAAAATTAGCTACGCCGGAAACTCCAAGCCTGCGCTGCGACTCAAGGCCGCCGAGACCGCGCAAAAGGCGCCCTTCTTTGATGAGGTATTCGCGCGTGGCGGGATTTCCGCCGTCGTCAAAGGCATATGAGGCAAGTTGACCTTCGACCTTCGGATCAAAAGTGATGTTCATCAATTTCGATCCGTATTGAAGGTGGCCGAAGTCTGCAGGCTTAACAAAACTCCAACCGGCGTAGTTGCGCTCGTCGCCGAGAATTCGGTCGAGCTCGAGGGGGTGACCGATCGATTCGTGAATTTGCAAATCCATCTGATCGGTCAGCGGAAGTAGGTCCATCGTCGCCGACGGGCAATTTTCTGCTGTTAGGAGTTCAAGTGACTCGCGTCCAATGCGCTCGGAGTTTGAAATAAGTTGATCGCGCTCAAATGCCTCGGCGCCGATCTGGTGGCTGGTCGACGTGTGCGAGCGAATTTGCGATTCAGTGCCCGCCTGCGCGGTCGCCATATTGGAAATAAAAACCATAGAAAAGTCTTGGTTGAGCTGAGTGCCAGAAGAAGTCGCGTAATTGATCTGCGTCTCCACCGTACGGGCGGACGAAAAGCGAGAGACGACTTGCTCGGAAGCCTTCATTTTCCTCGAGCACTCAAGCAGAGTATCGTTGATTTCATGCACCGAAAGAGTGTCCAGCGTGCGCGATCTAGGGCTCAGGTAGCGGCCGACGGATCGCGGCCTCACCTCGGCACTGAGCTGCGTCGCGCGATGACTCGAGAGCTCTCTGGTCGTCAGCAGGGCCTTATCCAGGGCGCGTCTGAGTCCAGGGGTGCTGAGATCACTCGTGGCGGCGTAGCCAATGTGTCCATTGACCATCACCTCGATCATTGCCCCTTCGTCGACAAAGGTCGAATGCCCATCTGGCTTTTCATCGCGAATGTCATGACTCGACGTCACTTCGCGGACGTGGCGTATGCCGACCCAATCTGCAGTTTTTCCGTGATCACGAATAAAAGCGTCGAGTTGTTTTTCTTTGGCAGCGTCTTGGGCATTTTTACTATTGTCTTGATTTGGCATTCGAATTGTTTAGCATCAACTCTAGAAGTTTTGGGAAAAATTGTTTCAAAATGAGACGACGTTTCTCAAAAAAGCTCTGAAACGGATCCAAATAATTGTCTCAATTCGTGGCGCCAATTGGCCGATAGGTCGCTATGGGAAGTTTTTTTTCTCGGGAAAAGCTGAGATTTGTCAGCGTGCCTGTATCGGCGCTAGCTGTTGTTGCGTCGACAGTCGCACAAGCAGCCGGAGGAGGCTCAGCAGGCCCGCAGGCTGTCGGTGGCCCGCATTTTATACAAGAATTTTCGAAATGCCAAAAGGCGAAGCAGTATGGAAAA
>JAYTRM010000009.1:0-27258 GCA_043746165.1 Bdellovibrionales bacterium
TGCGCTTGCGACCACTTCATGCATTCGCCGCCCTGTGCAAAAAATTATTCCCTACGCGCAGGCGCCGAAAGAGCTCACGCCAGGCATTCCCAACTTTTACACCAGCACCTGGTATGACGGGGCTGAAGGCTACGGCGTTTTGGTAAAAACCCTCGATGGCCGACCGGTGAAAATGGAGGGTAACCCACTTCATCCTGTCAACAAGGGGGGCTTGGGCGCCCGTGGTCATGCCGAAATTCTCTCGCTCTATGATCCCGATCGCCTGCATGGTCCAGTTCGCAACTTGCTCAACAAAGGACGCACCAACAAAGAAACGATTGGCGTGAAGTGGGATGATGTCGACTCAGCGGTGATTGAGCAGTTGGCTAAAGGCGGAGTCGCGATTCTTTCTTCCACCCTGCCTTCACCCTCGAGCCGCGCGCTGATTGGCGATTTTTCTAAAGCTTACGGTGGAGCACGTTGGGTGCAGTACGATGCGCTCCCGACCGATGCGGTCCTTGAGGCGCAAAAACAGTCGTACGGGCGCGCCGTTATGCCGCGCTACCGCATCGATCGTGCGAGCTACTTGGTTACCATCGACGCCGACATCCTCGGAACTTACCTCTCTCCGGCTGAGTTCTCTCGCCAGTGGGCAAACCAACGCCGCCCAGGTGCGGACATGCTGCGCATGGTGAGCTTTGAATCAGCCATGACGCTGACGGGGATGAACGCTGACGATCGCGTTCGAATCAAGCCTTCGCAGCAACTTGATGTGGTGCTCGCTTTGATTGGACAAGTAGCGAACAGTGCTCACAGTGCCGGTGGGCAACTCGCAACGCAGCTTCCGGCCTCCGCTGCCGGCGTGATCAAAGACGCAAAAGCATCGGCTGAGCAACTTGAAATGAAGCCAGAGTTGCTGCAAAAAATCGGCGAACAACTTTGGCAAAATCGTGGCAAGGGCCTGGTGATTGCCGGTGGACTTCCCACCGCTGATGCCGTCGACGTCCAAGTTGCCGTCAATATTTTGAATTCCATTCTCGGCAATGACGGAGTCACGATCGATCACGAGGTTGCTCCTTTGCTAACAAGCCAGGGTTCGACTTCGGATCTCGCTCAGCTCGTTGTCGACATGAACGCCGGGAAGATCAAAACGCTGATCATTCACAATCTTAATCCCGCCTACGTCCTCGCCTCGAGCTCAGGGTTTGTCGAAGCCTTGCGCAAAGTGGATCTCACTCTATCGACCAGCAATTCGAATGACGAAACTGGAAGCATGACTCATTACGTGCTGCCCGCAGGCAGTTCGCTCGAATCTTGGGGTGACTCTGAGTTTCAAGCGGGAGCGTTCAGCATTCAGCAGCCGACAATTCGTCCGCTTTGGGATTCGCGCTCATTCGAGGAGTCTCTCCTTGCTTGGACGAAAAAAGGTAAATCGGTGCCGGCCCGCGTGGCCTCTGCGGAAGACTGGCATGATTACGTTCGCGGCATCTGGAAGAGTGAAATATTTCCGAAGAGTGCCGAGGCCCATGGCAAGAACTTCGATGATTTCTGGATGCTTGCCTTGCAAAATGGAGTCGTCTACGGCGGTTCTGGCAACCGCGATTCTGCAGGTAAGGCCCGTTCTTTCAATAGCAAAGTGCAACTGAAGTCAGCTGGCGGAAAAGTTGAGGGCTACGAACTCGCATTATATCCGACTGTGCAATTTGGCAGCGGCCGCTTTGCCAACGTTTCGTGGCTGCAAGAGTTGCCTGATCCAGTGACGAAAGTCGTCTGGGATAACTACGCGAGCCTGTCTCTGGCTACGGCGCGCAAAGAGGGCATTCAAGAAGGAAATAAAATTGACCTCGTAGTTGGCGATCAAACGCTTCGCGTTCCCGTGCATATTCAGCCTGGCATGCATGACGGCGTGATCGCGCTTTCGGTCGGTTACGGACGCACGAACGCCGGTAAGGTTGGATCTGGTATCGGCGTTAACGCCTACAGTTTGGCATCATTTTCTTCCGGTGGAGCGATCTTCTCGGGACTTCCTGTTGCGCTGAAAAAGACCTCTGAGCGGTACGACCTCGTGACGACCCAGCATCACCACTCCATGGAAGGCCGCCAAATCGTGGTCGAAGCGACGAACGCCGCTTACATGAAAAACCCCGGTGCGGGCATCGAGAGAGAACAAGTTTTCTCGATTTGGCCCCAGCACCAATATACCAAGCATCGCTGGGCGATGAGTGTTGATTTAAATACCTGTAGCGGCTGTTCGGCCTGTGTTATCGCTTGCCAGTCGGAGAACAACGTTCCTGTCGTCGGTAAGCGCTACGTCATGGAAGGTCGTGAGATGCACTGGATCCGCATCGACCGGTATTACAAAGGCTCGGCCGATGAGCCCGAAGCAGTGTTCATGCCGCTGATGTGTCAACAGTGCGAAACCGCGCCATGCGAGACGGTTTGCCCGGTTTTGGCAACCACGCATAGTGACGAAGGTCTCAACGACATGGTCTACAACCGTTGCGTTGGTACGCGGTACTGCTCCAACAACTGCCCTTACAAAGTTCGCCGCTTCAATTGGTTTAACTACTCTAAGCGCGAAGCTCCGCTGCACATGGCGCTGAATCCCAACGTCACGGTCCGCAGTCGCGGTGTGATGGAAAAGTGTACGTTCTGCGTTCAGCGCATTCGTGTGGTGACAACCGGTGTTGGTAAGACTAGCAAGCCGACCACTATTAAAGACGGTGAAATTAAAACCGCTTGCCAACAGACGTGCCCGACGGGCGCGATCAAATTTGGCGACTTGAGCGACCCGGAAAGTGAAGTTTCGAAGCTCTTCCAAGAAAAGCGCGCCTATGCGCTGCTAGAAGAACTCAACACCGTTCCCCGTGTGCGCTACCTGACCCGAATCCGCAATGCTGACCGACAAGCCGAAGGCAAAGAAGGGGAAAAAGCATGAGTTCTGTTTCTCGAAAACCCCTGGTCCTCGGAAATAAAAATTATAAAGACATCACGGACGACATCTGTCAGCCGGTCGAAACATTTCCCGGCAGAGGCTGGTTTGCGCTCTTTTTATCGGCGAAAACGCTTTTCATCGTTTACCTTCTTACGATTGCAACCGTGATCGGAGTCGGCATTGGCCTTCTCGGAGTTAACCACCCCATCGCATGGGGAACGATGATCGTCACGTTCGTCTTCTGGATCGGTATCGGTCACGCCGGCACCTTGATTTCGGCGGTCTTGTTTTTGTTCCGTCAAAAGTGGCGAACCTCGGTTGCCCGCTCGGCTGAGGCGATGACTGTTTTCGCGGTTATGACGGCCGGAATTTTTCCGCTGATTCACACCGGGCGTCCGTGGTTTGACTTCTGGCTTCTTCCATACCCGAACCAGCGCGGACCACTGTGGGTGAACTTCCGTTCGCCGCTCCTCTGGGATGTGTTTGCGGTTTCGACCTATGCCACGGTGTCTTCGGTGTTTTGGTTTGTGGGACTCGTTCCGGATTTTGCGACGATTCGCGATCGCTCCAAAACTAAGCTTCGCCGCATGATTTACGGGGCTCTCAGCCTCGGCTGGCGTGGTTCGGCACGCAATTGGAGCCATTACGAAATGGTTTACCTCTTGCTTGCAGGTCTCTCGACTCCTCTAGTTCTCTCGGTCCACACGATCGTCTCGTTCGACTTCGCGGTCTCGATGCTGCCTGGATGGCATACCACCATCTTTCCGCCGTACTTCGTCGCCGGCGCAATTTTCTCCGGTTTCGGAATGGTCGTGACGCTACTCACTCTGGTTCGAATTGGTTTTCCGCAATTTAAAGATTACATCACGATCGACCACATGGAAGTCATGAACAAGATCATCATGATGACCGGTCTGATGGTCGGTTACGCTTACGGATCCGAGTTTTTCATTGCCTGGTACTCTGGTAATCCTTACGAGCAATACACTTTTGTGAATCGCGCGTTCGGTCCCTACTGGTGGGCGTACTGGATCATGGTGTCATGTAACGTGATCTTCCCGCAGCTGTTTTGGTTTAAAAAACTTCGTCGATCGATTCCGGTCATGTTTGTGATTTCGATTTTGGTCAACGTCGGTATGTGGTTTGAGCGTTTCGTGATCACGGTCACTTCGCTCCACCGCGATTTCTTGCCTTCGAACTGGGGTATGTACGCTTGGTCGCGATTTGACACATTGATTTTGATGGGTTCTTTCGGAATGTTCCTCACCATCTTCCTGCTTTATCTGCGGGTGGTGCCGGCCATTTCTATTGCTGAAATAAAACCGGTATTGTTCGTCGGCCGCAAAAAAGCCGACGGGGGGCACTGATATGGCTAAGAAGTCTGGAGGCGTTGTCGGCATCTGGCTCGATGATCACGAGCTCGTGATCGCGGCCCACAAAGTTCGCGAGGCCGGCTACAAGAAATTTGATGCCATCACGCCATTTCCCGTGCACGGTCTCGAGGAAGCGATTGGCATCAAGCGCTCGATGATTCCCTGGGTAACCTTCGTTATGGCTCTTGTTGGATGCTCCTGCGGCCTCTTGCTCGAGTATTGGACTTCGGCGGTTGATTGGGCGATCAACGTCGGCGGTAAACCGTTCTTCTCGGGTCCTGCATTTGTGCCGATTATGTTCGAGTGCACGATCTTGTTTTCGGCGCTCGCTTCGGTCGTGGCGTTATTTGCAATCTGCGGTTTGCCTAAAATCGCTCCCCCCGTGATCGACCCTGATCTTACCAGCCATAAATTCGCATTGTTTATCCCTGAGAGTGAAGCCAATTACGACGCCGCCCGTGCCGAGCAGCTGCTAAAGCAAGTCGGAGCCCGAGACGTTCGGCGGATCGCGGAGTATTGAGAATGAAACGATTGAGCGGTAAAAATATGGTCCCGGTCTTTTCTAAAGTTTTTTCCAAAGTTTTGTTCGGGGCATCGTTATTGGTGTTTTCTGCCGGCTGCACCAAAGGCCACCCTCAGGTGCACAGCGACACCAACGTCGAACTGTTGCAAGACATGATGGAGCAGGACGCGCTCAAGGCGCAAGATTTCGAACCCGATGCTCGTGACACGGCTTCTTCGCGTGTTCCGCCCGAAGGAACAGTTCCAGTCGGATTCAAACCTTATCCTTATCACAATAATCCGGCTGCAGCGGCCGACGCTTGGAAAAACCCTTACGCTGGCGACATGTCTCCTGAGATGCTCACCCGCGGACGCACCAAGTTCGAAACTTACTGCGCGGTCTGCCACGGATATGAAGCCAAAGGCGACGGCCCTGTTTCGGTGAAGATGGCGCTCAAGCCGCCACCGCTCGTTTCGGACAAAATCATCGGCGTCAAAGACGCTGCGATTTTTCATATTATCTCAGATGGACAAGGTGTGATGTCGAGCTACGCGTATCAACTAGTCGACGAAAACGACCGTTGGGCAATCGTCAATTACGTGCGAAGCATCCAGCGTCTCGCGAAATCGACGACTTCAGATAAGTCTTCAAGTACGTCTTCAAGTAAGTAAGAGGGAAGAAAACTCATGGCAGATCATCACGCACCGCTCGCGGCGCCTGGAAAATACATCAGCAGCAATCGTACGAAGACGATTTACTCGACGGCGATATTGATCGGCGTTATCGGTTTTGCTGCCGCTCTTTACAATGACCAGTCTCGGGCATGGCATTCGTTCCTGACGAGCTTCTTTTACTTCACCAATCTAGCTCTCGGTGGAATGTTCTTTGTGGCCGTCAACCATGCCGCCAAATCGGGTTGGAACGTGACGATACGTCGCTTTTCGGAGGCGATGTCGTCATTTATTCCGGTCGCCGCCATCGGCGCCATCGTGCTTTTGTTTGGCGCCAAGAGCATTTACACTTGGCTCAATCCTGAATTAGTTGCCCACGATCCGACTTTGCTTGGAAAAAGCAGCTACCTGAACATGGGATTCTTCGCGGTCCGCACCGTGATTTTCTTTGCCGCGTGGATTGTGTTTCAAAAACTCATCATTGGAAATTCGCTGCAACAAGATAGAGACGGTGACGAAAAGCACACGGTGAAGAACGTGGCGCTTTCGGTGGGTTTTCTCTTAGTGTTTGCAATTTCGTTTTCACTGTTTTCCGTCGATACGACGATGAGCCTTCAGCCGCACTGGTATTCGACGATGTGGGGCGTTTACTGTTTTGCCGGACTTTTTCAATCGAGTTTGGCAGCTCTCGTGATCTTCGTCATTGCGACTATGCACAAAGGTGTTGTTCGCGGCTACGTCAACGATGAGCACTTGCACGATATCGGCAAGTACCTCAAAGGCTTCACTGTTTTTTACGCTTACATCGGATTCAGTCAATTTCTCTTGATTTGGTACGCGAACTTGCCTGAAGAGACTATTTTCTTTCTGTCACGCTCAACGGGTGGATGGATGGGCGTGACGCTCTCTCTGTTGATTTTTAAGTTCATCGTGCCGTTCATGCTGCTCTTGCCAAGGGCGGCTAAACGCACGCACGGTCACCTGATACTGGTGGCGACACTTATTCTGGTCATGCAGTACGTCGAGGATCACTGGATCATTTACCCGAGCCTCGTCAACGGTGATTTTGACAAATACGGCGGACGGTGGATTTTCGGCTGGCAAGAAATCGCCCCGTTCCTGATGTTTGGCGGCTTATTTGTATGGCGCATCACTGACTTTTTGTCGAAACAAAACGTCGTTCCTATTCGCGATCCGCGTATTCAAGAAGCTTTAAATCACCATGTGACCTACTAGAGTTTTAAAAACTGACCCCTCACTGTGTTGCCGGTGAAGGGTTAAGTCCGAGAGTAGATCGTCAGCGACCGACTAGGTGCTGGCAGTTCCGGTGCGACAAAAGCGCATTTCCACTGTCGGCATCCTCATATCTGTGGCATCATGCGGCGCGGCAAGAAAGCGGTTCCTCCAAGCTTCGGTTCAAACCGAAAGCCTCACTTCACTCTGCTGCAAACCGAAACTTTTCCCCCGGCCGCCCAAACTGATCCCACTACCGAATCCGTGACTGCAAACCGATTATCCGGCGGTAGCACCGATATCACCGGTAGCTCGCCACACAGTAAGGGCGCAGTTTGTTTGATTTTCTGGGAAGGCCGCGAGCAGCTCGTGCCTGTCCGAATACCGTTGCTCTTCCCCGCGTTTACGGCTATTCTTCCCCGAGAAGATGCTTCTTAAAATCAAGTCCTATTCAATTTCAGAGTGTGATCGCGACCAGACGGTTAGCGGTATCGTTTCTTGATGTCGACGGTTAAAATTCACCTCCCCGATAAAACTGTTTTAGATTTTGAGTCGGAGCCGACCGTGCTCGAAGTCGCCGCTCGCATTGGCGCAGGTCTGGCGAAGGCGACACTGGGAGCGAAGATCAACGGCTCAAAAGACGTGATCGATCTGAGATCAAAACTCAAAGATGGAACACGGCTTGAGATTGTGACCGCAAAGAGTCCCGAAGCTGTCGAGGTGATTCGTCATTCGGGTGCTCACGTGATGGCGCAAGCCGTTCAGGAAATTTGGCCCGACGTCAAAGTGACGATCGGTCCGGTGATTGAAAGCGGATTCTTTTACGATTTTGATTCGCCCCGGGCTTTTACGCCTGAGGATCTTGAAAAAGTAGAAAAGAAAATGACTGAAATCATCGCTCGCGATCTACCGATCGTGCGCGAAGACTGGGATGCCGATCGCGCAATCTCGACATTTGTGAAAATGGGCGAGAACTATAAAAAAGAAATTATCGAGGATCTTAAAACGCGCGGTGAAACCTCAGTCGGAATTTACAAACAAGGTGAGTGGTTTGACCTCTGTCGCGGTCCTCACGTGAAATCGACCGGTCAGGTGAAAGCCGTGAAAGTTCTGTCGCTCGCTGGCGCTTATTGGCGCGGCGACGAAAAGAATCCGCAGCTGCAGCGTATTTACGCCACCGCATTCGGTGACAAAAAAGAACTTGCCGATTACCTAACTCGCCTCGAAGAAGCAAAGAAACGCGATCACCGCAAGCTGGGTAAGGAACTTGGTCTTTTCATGTTCCACCAGTATTCGCCTGGTGCGCCGTTTTTCACCGGTAAGGGTTCGATCGTCTACAACGAATTAGTTCGCTATATTCGCGAGCTCTATCAGGCCACCGGTTATGACGAAGTGATCACGCCGCAGATTTTTAACATCGATCTGTTTAAAACGAGCGGGCATTACAGCAACTACCGCGACAACATGTATTTCACGCAGGTGCTGGAGCAAAGCACTTCTGGTAGCGCTTCGGGAACGGAATCCGAATCGAGCATGAAGCCAATGAATTGTCCTGGCCACTGCTTGATGTTTGGTGCTGAACGGCACTCGTACCGTGAGCTTCCGGTTCGCATGGCTGACTTTGGACGCCTTCACCGCTTTGAACGTTCAGGGGTCATGCACGGACTGACTCGCGTGCGTTCGTTCTGCCAAGATGATGCGCATATTTTCTGTACGCCCGATCAGATGCAATCGGAAATTCGTGATTTCATGTCACTTGCCAACCAGATTTATCAAAAGCTCGGCATGCCGAATTTCAAAGTTTTGGTCGCAACCCGTCCTGAAAAGCGTATGGGGGCTGACGAGATTTGGGATAAATCTGAACTCGCGCTGCAAGACGGTCTGACAGCACTTGGAATTCCGTTTCAGCTGAGCCCGGGCGAAGGCGCGTTTTACGGCCCGAAAGTTGAAATTCATTTCGTCGATGCCATCGGCCGCAGCTGGCAATTGGGCACGATTCAAATCGACTTCAACCTGCCCGAAAGCTTTAAGCTTGAGTATATCGGCGAAGACAACACGGCTCATCGGCCGGTCATGCTTCACCGAGCGATTCTCGGCTCACTTGAGCGCTTCATCGGTATTTATATTGAGCATTGTGCGGGGCATTTCCCGACGTGGCTTGCGCCTCAGCAGGTGGCGATTTTGAGTGTGACAGATCGTCAGGCAGAGTACTGCGCCGATCTTGAAAAGAAACTTCGCGCACGTGGAATTCGCGTCCACTGGGATAAGCGCAGCGAAAAGCTCGGCTTTAAGATTCGGGAAGCGCAGATGCAAAAGACGCCGTACATGCTGATCATCGGCGATAACGAGTTGGAAAAGAAAACCGTGAGTGTTCGGCTTCGTAGCGGACAGACGGTGAATGACATTTCAGTAGAGACCTTTTTAGAAAAATTGAGCACCGAGATCAGCGAACGCAGTCTGTTGAGTCCTTTGGCATCTGATGTGCAATCATCGGAAGCGGCGCGGACGACAGAGACTGGATCGTCGGGAAAAAACATGAACCAGGAGGCTGGCAATTAGTATCATCAATAGTGGACCCCGTCCACCGTTCGGTGGCGGCGGGAGCGGCGGTAGCGGTGGCGGCGGTGCTATTACCCCGAGTGGACCAACCCCAAATCGAAATTACGATCGTGGCGATCGCGCTCCAAAACGGGGCGGCAAAGATGGCCTTCGGGTCAATCGCGAGATTCGCGCGCCTGAAGTGCGCGTGATCGATGAAGACGGCACAATGCTCGGTGTTTTTCCGCCGGCCGAAGCCTTGCGCATGGCTGAGGGTAAAGGTCTCGATCTCATCGAGATCGCTCCGACAGCAAAACCACCGACCTGCAAAATCATGGATTACGGCAAGTACAAGTATGAGCTGAAAAAGAAAGAACATCAGGCTCGTAAAAACCAAACCGTCATCGTGATCAAAGAAATTCAGCTCAGGCCTCGCACGGACTCGCACGATCTCGATGTGAAAATGCGCCATGCCAGGCGGTTTTTACTTGAAGGCGACAAGGTCAAGGTCAACTTGCGCTTTTCCGGCCGGGAAATGGCTCACCAAGAGCTCGGGATGGATTTGCTGAGAAAAGTAATCGGTTCGCTTTCGGATATCGGTCTGGTCGAAGTGCCTCCTAAAATGGAAGGCCGGCAGCTCTTCGTACTTCTCGCTCCAGATCCGGTGAAGATCAAGGAAATGGAAAAGAACCAACCTGCGGTCGTTGCGGCCGAGAAGGCTGTTCCGATACCTGCTGAAGATAAAAAGACCCGCCCGGAAACGCCGTAATCTTTTTATTTAAATAAACACGATTTATGAAGCTGACGGATCCGGCAGCTTCAGATCTGACGTCTGACGGACCAAAATCGCGACCAGAATCGCGACCAAATTCGCGACCAGATCTGTGCCCAGCTACGCATCTGGGCCGGTCTAACTTATCGACACTACCTGAAATGTTTGCAACCTAACCGCCAAATAGCGAGGCAAGCTTGTGTTTCGCCTCTCGAGCCGTTAATTTGCCGAAGCATTCATTCTCTTTAAAGCTCCGAGGGCCAACCATGACGCTGACCTTGAACCGCCATTTCAAAACCTTACTGTTCACGACCTTGACCGTCCTCGGCGCCGCTCGCGCTCAGGCGGCATATGTCGTGGCCGAACTCGATTCTGCAAACGCCGATTCTCGACTTGGCACCAACGTCGTGATCTCGGGTCAAGGACTTGAGGCGGGCATGACGTGGATGAGCGCTGGCCACACCCAAGCGCTGGTGTTTAAGGACCGCCTTCCCCACGGCATAATTCGTCTTGTCTCCGCAGTCGATAGCGCAAAGAGTGAGAGCTACATTGCGCTTCTCAAGACATGGGGTTATCAAAATATTCGTTATCACGAGACTGAGTTCACCGCTTCGGAGCTCAACTCAGTTTTGGTTCCTTCATCACCGATCGCTTCGATCGATTTCATAGGCCATGACGGCGGTTTTCTTGGTTTCGCCTTAGAAGACGAATCGGCTGGACACCGTTATTTCTTGAAAGACGTTGATCAGTTGGCAGCGCACGCGACGTTTACCGCCAACGCCTTCGTTCGCATTCTTGGCTGCAACACTGGCTGGTACCTCGCGCCCTACATGGCCCAGAAGCTTCGGCTGGCGGCGGCTGGAACGTTGACCTCCGGTGACGTGCAAGTCATGTCGGCGACGGGCGCCTGGTATTTCGATGACACGGGTGAATGGCCAGCACACACAGCGCAGTCGCACAAGAATTTGATTTCATACTCGGCTCCTTTAAGCTGTATTAATTTAGGTGGTTGCGTTCGCTTAAAGGCGGTCAATACGAGCTACGTGGGACAGCACGGCAGTTACCTGGGCTCGGTGCCGTTTCTGAAGTACTTTTGCGGAAATCTCGCCCTGGCTGAGTGTCATCGGCGCATGGCGCTTTCGACTCGGAGTCTCGTCGGCGTCAATGCAATGAAAGGTGAAACTGAGGATGCGGAAACGCCGACGCTTCAGCAATTCGCGCTAACTCTAGCCGATCAATTCTGCCCTGGTGGATCGTCAGCCGGCCGCAAGACGTGTCAGACTCTCGTCACCAATCACATTCTCGGCGTAAAACCCTTGGACCCGTCTTACACGACTTTACCCGCGAATGTTCCGCTGATCACATGCACCCCTCAAAAATGCCAGTTCCGCATCGGCGTCGATGACAAAGGACAGAGGATCTTTGAGGGCACGGGCCCGTCACGAAGCACGACGATGATCGACGAGCTCAATGCCTACGTTGAGGGCTACCGCCTTCTTCCAAAATAACCCGCTCTCGGGCCCGCAAGAGCACCAGTCCGGGCAGGTTCACCGGTTTCGGTCTGCCTCAGGACTGGCCACGAGATTAACGGACTAACGGACGTTTTGACGGACGCAGACGGGCTCAAAATTCACATTTCACCGCAAAACTATAAGGTGCCAGACACCGCCAAGGCCGTCGCCGTTCGTTTCGCCTGGGTTTGCGTCACCGGCATAGGTGTAAATGGGGCGATTCTGATAAGTCAGCTGAAGAGTTCCGTCCGTACGTTTTGAGGCCGCGAATGGCGCAGTGACCTTATCCGATGCCTGGACCAAAATTGCCGGCCATGCATTGGCGCATCCGCCATAGCACTTCGAGACTCCCGGGGCGTCGACATCAAAAACATAAGCGGTCATTTGGCTGTGATTGGCGAGGATCAAATGTCCTCCGGCTTGGACCGAAGTGACGGGTGCTGACGACAATTGATCGGCATTCGCAGCAAACGGAAGCAAAGCTGTTGCGATGATGAGAGGCAATAAAAATTTCATATGGTTTCTCCTTGTTTTGGCCGGTCAATCACTGAATTGTGCTTGCCGGTCTGTTAATTTCCTGGCCAAGGTAATTCAACACGGAGCATCGTAATAGACATGGCTTTGGCAACAGCCGTTGCTAAATTTGAAACACTGCCTGTCTAAAGTACTTGTCACTCAATTCGCTTACCGATATACAGATTCTTCCGAAATCCGTCCGCAACGTCTTTAGCCTCTTGAGGTGAAATGAGACTTTCGGGGATTTTGTGCATCTGTCCCGGGCCAACAAGTGTTTGCCAATTGTGGCGAATCGCCTGATCAGAGAAAGGTCAACCACCGTGAAACCGAAGACACATTCCGGTGCAAAAAAGCGCATGAAGCTTTTGGCATCTGGAAAAGTGAAACACAAAAAAAGCGGCATGCGCCACTTACTCAGCCCCTGGAAATCCAAGGGTAAACGCCAATCGGGCGGAGCCAGTTACGTCGACGACGCCAACATGAATCAGACGCGTCGGTTATTGAATTTTTAATATTACATACATAAATGATATCAGCCGTAGGCTGACTATTAGGAATGGTTGAAAAATGTCACGTGTAAAAAGAGGCGTAACTGCCCGTCGTCGTCGTAAAAAAGTATTGAAAAGAGCCGAAGGCTATTATGCCATGGGCAGTCGCTCGTACATCCATGCGCGCGAGAAAAACGAACGCGGAATGGTATTTAGCTACCGCGATCGCAAAGTTAAGAAGAGGTTATTTCGCCAGCTTTGGATTCAGCGAATCAATGCTGCGGCTCGTTTGAATGGTACGACTTATTCGGTTCTGATCGACAGTCTCCTTAAAAAGGGAATTGAGATGGATCGTAAGGTTTTGTCTGAACTCGCCTTGAGTGACGCCGCTGGTTTCACCGCTTTGGTTCGCCAAGTGGTCCCGGCGTAGTCAGTTGAGCTGAGCTGTTTCGATTCCGGCAAGCGCGCTCGTTGCGCTTGCCTTCTCGTCGCCTAGCGGTGGTTTCCATGTCTGTAGTCGGAGAGAAACCAGAGTTGTTTGAGAGCCGCAAGGCCGACCACATTCGTTTATCTCTAGATAATTCCATGCAGGCGCTCGGTGGCTCAGGTCTCGAACGCCTCACTCTCGTTCACGAGGCCCTTCCAGAAATAGATTTTGCCGATGTTGATATGTCTTTGCCGCTTTGGGGAACTCCATTGCGTGTGCCCTTCTTTGTGAGCTCGATGACTGCCGGGCACCCTCAAGGCATCAATCTCAATCTCACGCTGGCTCGGGTCACTGAGGCCCGCGGCTGGCCCATGGGTGTCGGAAGCCAACGCCGCCAGCTCACCGATCGCACAGTCGATGCTGAGTGGCTGGAGATTCGCAGGGCTTGCCCTCGTGCGAGGTTTATTGGAAATATTGGCCTCACTCAGCTCATTCGCACCAAGAACGATGATATTCGCCGCCTGGCCGACACCTTGAGCGCTGAAGCGATGTTTGTGCACACCAACCCGCTCCAAGAATGTCTCCAACCTGAGGGCACACCACAGTTTGCAGGTGGTATGAGTGCTCTGCAGAACCTCGTTCAAACTCTCGGACTTCCGGTGATTTTGAAAGAGACTGGATGTGGATTTTCGTCTCAGACTTTGCGACGATTGAGTGGTATAGGTCTCAGTGCTGTCGATGTCAGTGGCTATGGTGGAACTCATTGGGGACGAATCGAGGGCAAAAGAGCGCCGGCCGAGAGCAAAGAGCAATTGGCGGCAGAAACTTTTCGCCACTGGGGAATCGCGACGGTCGACTCAGTCGCGAGCGCGTCTAGCATGGAGCGTGACTATGCAGTTTGGGCTTCAGGCGGCGTGCGCTCAGGATTTGATGCTGCCAAACTTTTGGCAATCGGTGCTTCACTCATTGGTTTTGCTCAACCGATGCTAGGAGCTGCGCTCGAGGGCGAAGAGGCTCTCGATCGACTGATGGAACGATTTGAATTTGAACTCAAGACGGCGATGTTTTGCACGGGATCGAAAACGATCGGTGATTTACAGCGGGAGAGCGTAAGGCGATGGGAAAAAAATCCGGACCTGACGATCGATTGAACAATTCGGAAACATTTTTTCGTGGGTTCTCCAAACTATCCCGCGAAGAGCGCTTTGATCGATTGGTAAAAATGGGAGCGCTCGCGCCCGAGGATGTGAAATACCTCGCTCAGGGCGGCCTGCAAAACACCGATCTCGCCGAAAAATTTATTGAAAACGTAGTCGGCTACTTTCAGCTTCCACTCGGAGTTGCGACCAATTTTCGGATCGACGGAAGGGACTACGCGATTCCGATGGCCGTCGAGGAAACCTCGATCATTGCGGCCGCATCCAAAACCGCAAAGTGGGTGCGCGAGAGCGGCGAAATTTCGACCGAGACTTTCGGCGATTTGATCATCGGGCAAATTCAGTTTGCGAAAATTTCTGATACTGAAGCGTTCTTGCGAACCGTCGAAATTCATCGCGCCCGGTGGATTGAGCTCGCTAACCGCGATGTTGCTCACGGGCTCGTGGCCCGCGGAGGCGGTGTTAAGGATATCAAAGTGCGTCTCGTCTCACGCGGTGTGATTGGTGGAGTGATGGGCATCATCCATGTACTTGCCGATCCCTGCGATGCCATGGGCGCTAACATCATCAATCAGGTTTGTGAATATTTAAAAGCTCCCGCTGAGTCAGCAACTGGCGAAACCGTAAACATGTGCATCCTTTCGAATCTAGTCGATACAAAGCTGACCCGCGCGCGCGTCACTGTTTTCGAGATCGATCCGGCACTGGGTCGAAAAATCGAAGAGGCTTCACTGTTTGCCGAACAGGATCCTTATCGCGCTGCGACCAATAACAAAGGTGTTCTCAATGGCATCGACCCGATTCTGATCGCGACGGGTAATGATTGGCGTGCCGTCGAGGCTGGTATTCACTCCTACGCCGTGCGCGACGGTCAGTATCGTTCCATTACGCGGTGGAAAATGGAAGGTTCCTCGCTCGTTGGTCGCTTAGAGGCGCCGATCGTCGTCGGAACCGTAGGCGGAGTCACGAGGCTTCATCCAACGGCGCAAATCGGGCTTCGCATGCTCGGTGTCGAGAGCGCGTCTGAACTCTCTCGCGTCTGCGCGGCCGTGGGCCTCGTCCAGAACCTGGGTGCCCTGAAGGCCCTCACCACGGTGGGAATCATAGAAGGTCACATGAAGCTTCACATCAAGAATCTCACTCTCGGAGCTGGAGCTTCAGAGCGCGAGTTACCTCTGGTTGTAAAGCGCCTTGAGGAGATTCTGATGATGACCAAGCGAATTTCGCTCAATAACGCCATTGAAGTCTTGCGTGAGATTCGCTTGGCTGCGAAAACGGGTTCGCTTCCGGCAGCTATTCCGCGGTCGCCGCAGCAATGAAACTTGATAAGGCGTCGGGCTCAGCGCCCGGCAAAACCTTTCTGCTGGGCGAATATCTGGCTATTTCCGGAGGCCCAAGTATTTTGCTTTCGACCGCACCACGCTTTTCGTTTCGCTCGTTTCTTCATTCACATCTCGAAGCCAATTTACCCGAAGGTTCGCCGGCGGCCAATTATCTCAAGATGTTGTGCAGGCCAGCTCGCTATGAATGGAGTGATCCGCACCACCGCGCCGGTGGTCTCGGAGCCTCGAGCGCACAATTTGCGCTCCTTTACGCGAGCCACCTGGTCGATCAAGGAATCAACAAGGAGGAGTGGTTAAAGCCATCGCGAATAGCTGAGATGTTGAATGTCTACCGCGAATGCGCGTGGTCGGGTGATGGACTTGCGCCGTCGGGTGCAGACGTCGTGTCGCATTTTTCGGGCGGCATCACTTTCTTTGACGGTAAGACGAAGCAGGCGACTCAGCTAAAATGGGGCTTTGCGAACTTGAGTTTTTCGCTGTTTCGCACGGGCCACAAACTTCCGACTCACCTTCATTTACAACTGGCTCAAAAGACTGATGACCGTATTTTCAGTGAAGCTGTAGAGATCGCACGCCTCGCTTTTCAAGAAGGCGATTCCAATCGCCTCGGGCAAGCGGTAAATCAATATCGAATCGAACTCGAGCGGCAAGGCCTGACGGCAGAAACCACGCTCGATTTGCTTCGGTCTGTCGAGCAAGTTCAGGGAGTTCTCGCCGCTAAGGGTTGCGGGGCGCTCGGGGCCGACGTCATTTTAGTTTTGCATACGCCCGCTGCAGAAGACAATCTGAAGGATTGGCTGAAGGATTGGCTGAAGGACTGGGCTCTACAAAAAAGCTTAAGCGCATGTGGGTCTCTGGCAGAGCTTGCGCCAGGTCTCGAAGTTAGCGTGCAAGTTGGGGGCGGGAGGTGAGTCAGATCTGGGCTGCCACTGCGCCTTCAAATATCGCGTTGATTAAGTACATGGGCAAAACCGATGCGGCTGCGAATAGACCGACGAACACTTCGATTTCTTACACGCTTAATAATCTCCGCAGCATCGTCGAACTCGAGCTGCGGGCCTCGGGCGGTGCAGATGTTTGGGAGCCGCTCAAAACTTACAATGGCCGCGGACTGGCCTCGTTTGAACTTTCACAAAAAGGGCGCGACCGATTTCTGAATCATTTAGCTTTATTAAAAGAAAAATTTGCAGTCACAGCCTCGTTTACGGTGCGATCTGGAAATGACTTTCCATCCGATTGCGGTCTTGCCTCTTCGGCCTCTTCATTCGCGGCCCTGACTCGCGCGGGCTCAATCGCGCTCACTGAAATTTCGGGGCTCAAGGAGCCGTCTGCGCGCGAGCTTTCTGAGCTCAGCCGAAAAGGCTCGGGCTCGTCATGTCGATCCTTTTTTTCTCCGTGGTCGATTTGGGACGGGCAGGGCGCGAGCCCCCTTGAGCTTCCACAAGCTGAACTGATTCATCAAGTCATCGTCGTCGATGCGGAAAAAAAGTCGGTATCAAGTTCTCAAGCGCACGCCAGGGTGACATCGTCTCTGCTGTTTATGGGCCGGATCGAACGTGCTGAACTTCGCGCCCGCGAGCTCACCGCAGCGCTTCGCGAGAAGAATTGGGCCAGAGCTTTCGAAACGACGTGGGCTGAGTTTTGGGACATGCATGCTTTGTTTGAAACTTCGCGCCCTTCATTTAGCTACATGTCACCGGCTTCGCTCGAAGTTCTCCGCCTAGTTCGGCGCGAGACTTGGGAGAAAAATTCTATTGGTCCGCTGATCACAATGGACGCCGGACCCAATATCCATTTGCTTCACCTCGCGGATGGATCAGGTGAGAGCAACGCAAACGAGGTTTGTGAAATGTTTCGCAGCCGTTACAGGGTGATTACCGACGGGCTCGCGACATAAGTTTGAAAGGTAAAAAAAGGTAAAATGGAGACAACCGTTTACGGAAAATGGATTTTAACGGGAGAGCATGCGGTTTTGCGTGGCTGTCCTGCCTTGGTTTTTCCTGTTTTAGGGCGCTCGCTTCAATTGTCTCACCAGGAAAACGGCAAAGACATCAGCGTTGACTTTTTAGGCCCGCACGGCGACGAGTTGAGACTTTTGTTTTGGGGCGTGATCGAACGGGGTCTCGAGCTCTCCGGAATTCCACGAGCCCGCGCCCAAGGTCAGTTTCGTATTGAGAGCTCGATTCCGGTGGGTGCAGGTCTCGGGGCTTCGGCCGCACTTTGCGTCGCAATTGGACGCTGGTTTCAGGCCCATGAGTGGGTTGAGGAAAAAGACCTGGCCGAATTTTGTCGCCAACTCGAGAATCTTTTTCACGGCGAATCGAGCGGCGTCGATATTGCGGTCGCCCTTTCGGCCCAAGGTCTGCAATACGAAAGAGGCCACAAACCCGAAAACTTTACTTTAAACTGGTCGCCAGATTGGTATATTTCGTACTCCGGTAAACGCGGCGTCACTTCAGAGTGCGTCGCCAAAGTCAAAGCGCTCTGGATGCGCGATGAGCGCTTGGGAGCGGCGCTTGATCGCGACATGCGCGAAGCAACGCTTGCCGCGCGAGCGGCATTAACAAAGCCAAGCTCGGATTTCGGCTTTGAAGCTTTGGCTTCTGCCATCAATAAAGCTCGGGGATGTTTTGAGCGCTGGGGACTCGCCTCTGGCGAAATTGGCAGTCATATTCAACACCTCGTGAATCTCGGCGCCTATGCAGTGAAGCCGACGGGCTCGGGCGATGGCGGCTACGTTTTAAGTCTTTGGCGAACGCCGCCACCGGCTTCAATTGGCGATCAGCTCATTCCCCTCACGCGCCCAAATTGAGCTTAGGCCTAACCAATTTTTGAGAGAATTTTCAGTGCGTTTCCTTTCTCGCGCTTTCCGAATCAAGTCTTGTTAAGATAGCGCTCAGTTCATCATGTGACCTCATCTTGCGTCGTCATTCGGAGTGCCTCTCATGTTACGTCGAATTTTCATGGTCTGCGCCTTCAGTTGCAGTTTGATCTCGCTTGCTCATGCCCAGAGTGTCGAAGACGGCGACGACGGCGACGACTTAGTGGAAGGCAATATCTCCGCCCATTCCATCACACCAGTTCGTCGTCCGAGTGGCCCCAATCGATTTGCAATTGGCGGAGACACGAGCAGTTTCACGTACCGTGAGCCCGGTCTCATGACCGACAGCGGTTTTATGTATGGCGTGAAGGGACAATATGATCGCCTTGTTGAGTCCGTTCCGCTAAAGTTCAGCGCCGAGGGCGGTCTCGTCGCGGGCGTTCTCGGTTACACGGGACAGAAGTGGGATGGCACTCCGCTCACGGATTCCACCACTGATTTGATTTTCAATTTGCGTCTCCTTGGGGCTTGGGAATTTCGAAGCCATGCCGGAAGTTTCTCGCCGTACGTTGGAATCGGCTACCGCTATCTCAATGATAACGGTCAAGACTCAAGCTCCTACGAGCGCGAAATTTCGTATGAGTACCTGCCAATCGGTGCACGTTTTCAACTTGCCGCAAGCGGCAACTCAAGCTTTGGAGTCGCGGTTGAGTACGACTACTTCTTGCAGGGCACAGTCGTTACCCACTTGAGCCAGCTTGGCTCAAATTATCCTGATCTGAATAATACCCAAAGCTCCGGCGAAGGCTACCGGTTAACCGCCAATTGGACGCAGAGATTCCGATTTGCTGATCTCCGCATTGAGCCTTACTGGCAGCACTGGGAAATTGGGAACTCCGATTCACAAGTCATCCAAGCTACTGCGAAGTCCGTGCAAAGCGGAATGGAGCCCGCGAACTCTTCTGATCAAATAGGACTTACGGTCTCAATACTGTTGTGATCGATAATTAAAGAGCGCAATTCCGACCGCAGTTGAAGCGTTGAGCGACTCGACGCCACCAGCGAGCGGGATAGCAAGTCGTCGAAAATTAAATTCGCTAGGAACGCCCTGGCCCTCTTCGCCCACGAGCAAGCGCACATCTTTGGGCCACTTAAATTCAAAAATCGATTCGCCCTGCATATCGAGTGCGACGGTTTTGTCACTGTTCATTTTAGGGTCAAGTATCGATGGCCCGGAAAACAGTGGCGTCCTTAAAGTCGCGGCACTCGCGGACCGCACCGCTTTCGGGTGAAAAGCCGACGCGCTCTCTTTGAGTAAAATCACTTTCGAAGCGCCAAAGGCAGCCGCACTTCGAAGTAGAGCTCCAACGTTTGATGGATCGCCCAAGGCGCAAAGAATTTCAACCCCACGTGGCGCTTCGCTCAGATCTTGCGCCGGCAAGTCGGGCGCGGCCATCATGAGAAGTGGGGCGCCAGTACCAAACAAATCGAGATCATGAAACAGTTCGCGACTGAAACCAAGAATCGAAAAACGCGCGCGGCTCTCGTCTTTGTGGCCGTTGTGGAGCGGGCATGCGAGCTCAGCGAGTTCTTTATCAACCGCGATCGTCTCAGTGTTCGGTGGCATTTGCGCAAGTAAAAGGGAACGGCAGTGCTCGGGAAAGTGTCGTATATTTTCGAGCACCGCGCGCCGGCCCGAGACGACATAGAGTCCATGACGTTTGATTCCCTTTGAATTCTGGCAATCGATCAGCTCGCGAAAAATCGTGTTGTCGCGACTGCTTATGAGTTTGCCCGGGCGAATTTCCACTTGGATCAATTTCCCGCGCCGAACTCGCGCTCCCAAGCCAAGTCGAGTTCGACAAAGTTAGGCAGAGGATGGGGTTTGATTTTCTTAAACACGAGCAGTCGTCTCTCGTGCGGCGTTTGCGGCAACTCGTAATCGATATTTTTCTCTAAAACGAAGTATTCGCCCCAGGCGTCGAGTGCGGCTTGGATCTCGGGCTCGCAGCCAGGACCCTTCATGAGGTAAACTCGCCCCTCTGTCTGAAGTGAATTGACGACCTTGCCGAGGGTGTTACGGGCATCTTCAACGGCCCGGGTGATCACGCCGTTTACCGGATAGAAAAACTCAATGTCGACGTTTCGTCCGATAATCGGTAGCCCGCGCAGCTCCAAACTCTTGCGGGCCAACTTTAAAAACTCGACCCGTTTTTGCACGCCTTCGGCCAGAACGATCTCGTGCCCGGGCGCTTTGTCGCCCTGATCAATTTTTAGCGGTATGCCAGGAAATCCTGGGCCGGTGCCGAGATCAAGTAAAGGGTACCGAAGTGAAACGAGTCGCGTCACCATAAGGCAGTCGATGAAATGCTTGATTGCGACGTCACGAAGACTGGTGAGTCGCGTGAAGTTCTGCGTGCGCTGATTTTCCATCAGAAGCTGAAAGAATTCCGTGAGCTTGCGCCGCTTGGCATGCGGGTATTCTCCAAAACCATGATTGCGGAAAACGTCATACATCCGGTCGTCGGCCTCATTGAATGAGTACGCCTCGTCAGGCTTTCGGTGCAAGCGCCGAGCAGGAGGGGGTGGGCCTTTTTTTTCGCCTTGGTAGGGAGACCAATTGGTCGTGTTCTTATGCGCCATGTTGGTCGGGGATACTATTTGATAATCGTACCTAAATCATCGAATATTTGCGGGAATATCACGTTTTGCAAAATTGACTAAAACTGCGTCGGAGTGCTTTGGGTGAAGGATAAAATCGACTCTATTTGTGCCGAGGCCGAGGCCGCGTTTTCGCGCGCCCAAAGCAGCAAAGACCTCTACGAAATGAAAGTTCAGTTTTTGGGAAAAAGCGGCAGCTTCTCGAGCGTCATGCGAGAGATGGGCGCGCTTCCACCAGCGGAAAAGCCGCTCGTCGGAAAGCTCGTCAACGAGGCCAAGAGTAAGTTAGAGGCGCTCTATGCCGAGTGCGAGTCACGTTTGAAAGCGGACGAACTTGCCAAGCAACTCGAAGTTGAGACTCTCGACCTGACTCTTCCCGGTGCGGCTGAGCCGCCTGGCGCGCGCCACCCGATTTCGATCGTGATCGAAGAAATTTCGGCCATCCTAGCGCGCATCGGTTACGCGACCCGGACGGGACCGTTGATTGAAAAAGATAGCTTCAACTTCGAGGCCTTGAATATTCCTAAAGATCATCCAGCGCGCGATATGCAAGACACGTTTTACATCGACGGCGAGCACGTGCTGCGCACTCACACTTCGCCGATTCAGGTGCACGCGCTCTTTAACGAAAAGCCGCCGTTTCGCATCACCGGTGTCGGTCCGGTATTCAGAGTCGATAGCGACGTTTCGCACTCGCCAAATTTTCATCAGATCGAAGGCTTCTGCGTTGACCGCAAAGTTTCAATGGCTGATTTAAAAGGCACCATCACATTTTTCGTGCGCGAATTTTTTGGATCTAACCTCAAGACTCGTTTTCGCCCTAGCTTTTTTCCATTCACAGAGCCGTCGGCCGAAGTCGATTGCCAGTGCCCAATCTGTTCGGGAAAGGGCTGCCGCATGTGTAAGGATTCGGGCTGGGTCGAAATCGGCGGCTGCGGACTTACCCATCCGAACGTTTTGAAGTTTGCGGGCGTGCAATACCCCGAGTGGCAAGCGTTCGCATTTGGTTTCGGCATCGAGCGCATGGCGATCATCAAGTACGGAATCGACGACATCCGCCTGTTTAATGAAAATGACCTTCGCTTCTTAAGGCAGTTTCCAATATGAAAATCAGCTTAAAATGGCTCAATGAGTATATCGAGATTCAAGATTTTCTGAAATCGCCAGACGAGCTCGCACAGATGCTGACCGCAGCCGGAATCGAAGTCGAAGGCATTGAAAATCGCGCCCGGCAATTTGAACATGTGGTGGTCGGGCATATTCTGAAAAAAGATCAGCACCCGAATGCCGATCGCCTCACCCTTTGCCAAGTTTCGACGGGCGACGGCGTCGTTCACCAAATTGTCTGCGGAGCGCGCAATCACAACGAGGGTGACCGAGTTGTCGTAGCGCTTCCGGGTGCGATCTTACCGGGAAATTTTGCGATCAAACGATCAAAAATTCGTGATGTCGAATCAGGTGGCATGCTCTGTTCGGAAAAAGAATTGGCTCTCAATACTGCGAGCGAAGGCATCTTGATTCTGCCAGCCGATGCTCCGGTCGGCAAAAGCTTTGCTGCTTACATGGGCTTTGACGACGTGCTGTTTGAACTTAAAGTGACGCCAAACCGAGCTGATTGCCTTTCGCATTTTGGGCTCGCGCGCGAAGTCAGTGCGCTCACCGGCCGCGCGATCAAATTTCCAATTGAAAGTCTCATCGAAGACGGTGGGTCGACACGCCAGCAAGTGAATGTGGAGTTGAGATCGAGCGACCTGTGCCCGCGCTACGATGGCCGCGGAGTGAAAGGTGTAAAAGTCGGTCCGTCACCTGCATGGCTAAAATCGCGTCTCGAGTCGGTGGGTCTTAAATCGATCAACAACGTCGTCGATGTCACCAATTTCGTGATGATGGAACTTGGTCAGCCGCTGCACGCGTTTGACGTTCGCGAAATCAAAGGGCGCAAGCTTCTGATTGATCGCGCGGTTAAGGGTGAGAATTTTGTAACACTTGACGGAAGCGAATTGAAACTCGAAGGCGATGAACTGACCATTCGTGATGCCGAGCGGGCAGTAGCGTTAGCTGGCATCGTCGGTGGAAAAAACTCGGGCATTCAAGACGACACTACTGAGATTTTCATTGAGGCCGCTTACTTCACGCCGGGAGCTGTTCGGCGCACGGCGCGCAAGTTCGGTATCGAAACCGATTCATCATACCGTTTCGCGCGAGGTACCAATCCCGATGCCGTACCCCTCGCGCTCAACCGGGCGGCGCAACTGATGCAGTCGGTGGCCGGCGGCAGGGTGATGGGCGAGCATTACGATCTTTATCCGAGCCCGATCCGTCGCGAGCCGATCGAAATTTCTTTGCGCATGGTCGAAGATCGACTGGGCTACAAAGTTGAAGCGCCTGCGTTCTTGCAGTGGATGAAGCGCCTCGAATGCCAGGTCGAGCCGTTGACTGAAAAGTCGGGCGATACAAGTGCCAACACATGGCGAATTCTTCCGCCGATGTTTCGCTGGGATCTCGTGATCGACATGGATCTCGTTGAAGAGTACGCGCGCTTGGCAGGATACCAAAATATTCCGGAGACTTTGCCTTCTCTCGATTCAATGCCGCTCACTCATGATCCTGGCTATTTGCTCGAAGTGAAGACACGGCGCTTGCTCCAGGCATCCTGCCTTCAAGCGATAAACTTTGCTTTCGTTAATCGCGTTTTTCAAGATCGTGTTTTAGGTTTGGCCTCGCGCCTAGAAGCGGTCGGGCTGCGGACCCAAATTGGCGCTGACTCAGTGTCGCTTGTCAATCCGCTGACAGAGGAGTTGGGCGTCATGCGCGCCAGCCTCATGCCAGGATTACTTGCCAACGTTATGCACAACCAGCGGCATTCTATTTCGCGTGGGCGCATTTACGAACTCGGCTTTTCGCACTTCTCCTCAGTCGGAACCGGAGCAAGCAGTTATGGTCAAGAAGCGCGTTTAGGTTTTGCGTTCTGGGGCGAAATTCAGGACTTGTGGCATAAATCGGAATCATCGCCACAAGTTTTTCAGATCAAAGGCGTGATCGAGAACCTACTTCGCGGTCTCGGGTTTGAAAAGTGGCGCTGGACTCAACTTGCGGTGAAAGCCGCTCCCGATTTTTTACATCCAGGACAAGCTGCGGTGCTTGAAGTTGAAGGTAAACAGATCGGATTTATCGGCTCTCTTCACCCGAGCCTTGCGTCGGAGCTCAAAATCCGCGACAAGACGGCTTTAGCCGAAATTAACCTCGAGCGCCTCGGCGACCGCTCGATTGCTACGGTAACACAAGCGACCGTCTCGCAAGGCGCTGCGCCAGCGGGGGCAGCTGCTGCGGTGAGGCCATCTTCAAGGTCTCCTCGCTACCAGCGGATTTCGAAAATGCCCGCAGTGGAACGTGATCTCAGTTTCCAAATGCCCCACGGACTCGCGGCTTCAGATGTCGAAACTGAGATTCGCAAGATGGCCGGCGAGCTCCTCTTAGAAGTGAAGGTCGTAGACGTGTTTTCCGGTGGAACGCTCGAGGCCGGCACCAAGTCGGTGTCTTTTCGCATGGTGTTCCAATCTGGAGACGCGACGCTGGAAGATCAGAAGATCAATCAGATCAGCGATGCGGTTGTCGCCAGCTGCTCAAAAAAGTTTTCGATCAGCTTGCGCGGTTAAGTTTGCTTAAGGGCGACGTGGAATGACGGGATAGATGACATGACGGATAATGCGACGGGTCATTTAAGGTGTCTTCGGTCGGCGAATTCAGGCGGGGCAGCGGTGCTAGCATAACACGACGTGCGTCGAGTGAAAGTCGCCAAAAGGCTCTGGTAAAGGTGTTGCTGTTGAGGTTGAGTCTTTTTCACAACTTCTTCGGACTCTGACTGTAAAAATAAAACTTCGAAAGACTTGATTGTTTTCAATCACTTGGTAGCCTTTTAAAGAGTGCTTCGCACGAGCTTAAGTAACTGAGAAAGGATCTATGGACGAGCAAAACCTGGGGCGATCGACAATGACCAAGGCGGACATCGTCGAGAAGGTGTACCAAAAGATCGGGTTTTCAAAGAAAGAAGCTTCGGAGCTTGTAGAGCTCGTGTTCAGTAGCCTTAAGGGCGTGCTGACCAAAGGGGATAAGGTTAAGATTTCTGGTTTCGGCAATTTCGTGGTTCGTGAAAAAAACGAACGCGTGGGCCGCAATCCACAAACCGGTGAGCAAATTAAGATCAGCGCGCGGCGAGTGCTCACGTTTCGCCCATCACAAGTTCTAAAAGCGATGCTCAACGGCGAAGACATCACGGGCCTTAAGGACGACGACGATGAATAACGATGAATAACGACGAATAACGACGAATGACGACGAATGACGACGAAGGCCACCGAACGATAACACCAATCTGAAGGTGTCACGTCCGTGTGATCTGTGAAATGGCGACATGACGGCCGTCAGGAACGAGTAATTCAATGGACATGGATAGTTTGCTCCCGATCAATTCTCCTCCAGCACTTGGAACCGCAGCGCCGCCGGCTCACGACGACGCTCACGACGACGCGCAAAAAGACGTGCCCGAAACGGCAGAAGAGTTATCTCTCGGCAGTTTTCATCTCAACGCCGAGACAGTCGAAGTGAAGATCGAACCCGGTAGCGATCTTCTCAAAGAGATCGAAGACATTCCTGACAAAATGGCATTCAAAATTGGCGAGGCGGCCGAGATGGTCGGAGTTAAGCAATACGTTCTCCGCTACTGGGAGAGCGAATTCGATATGCTGAAACCCCGCAAGTCGAAAAACAATCAGCGTGTCTACAGCCGGCGCGACGTCGAAACCGCCATGATGATCAAAAAGTTGCTCTACTCTGATCGCTTTTCAATTGAAGGAGCGCGGTCCGCGATCCGCCACCTGCGAAGCCAAGTGAAGCAAGATCGTAACATCAAGGCGATCGTGCAAAACCAGGAGACCGCGGTTTCGACCGCCGTGAACCGGTTGCGTAGCCTAGTAATCGACATCCGTCGAATTCGCGATATCTTTGCTTAAGCTGAAAAATCAGGCAGACAGAGGAATGTGTTAAATCCCTCAGATTTTTGTGGTCTGCCGAGCCCACATGTCCTCGCTTGAAGGGGATGGCCCTGAGTTTTCACTTGCTTTCAGCATCGCAGTTTCCTACATTTCCGGCTTCTTCTGTTTTCTTGGCGGCGCGTGGCGCAGTTTGGTAGCGCACATGCTTGGGGTGCATGAGGTCGCTGGTTCAAATCCAGTCGCGCCGATTCTTCAAACTCCCTGTAATAACTAAGTTTTATCTAATAAAGCGGCCTCAAATAGGGGCTTATTTATCTGCCCAATTAAGACACAAACAGACACATAAAGACTGGGTAGCTCGGGGAATATTCGGGATATCCCGGCAGCGCTTTGCCAGCCGATTCAGCCCAATTTCAGCGACAAGAGGTCGCGTCCTTTTTCAATCTCAACACAAGTTTTTCAACTAAGCGATGACAAAGATGTCGGAGGGCCGGAATGGCACGTAAATCAATTTCAAAAAAAATCAGATTCGAGATCTTCAAGCGAGATGCTTTCAGTTGCCAATACTGCGGCAAATCGGCGCCGGACGTCATTTTGCATATCGATCCGGGATTTGCGGTCAACGACCGTAAGGAGCGCACCTTTGTGACCATTTCCGATTATCAAATCACGCTCAACATGCACAAGTTTTTTGCGCTTGTTTGCCTTCTTGCCGCGCTTCTCAATGCTACGGCGATTGGGTATTTCCCCTCGGTGATCCCGAATTCCATACCTCTTTCGACGCTTCTTATTCGACCACCTGAGATGAGTCCAAAGATCACCACCGTTTGCCTTGTCGTCGCCAATAAATTGATAGATTCGCTCATGGCTGACGCCGTCGCGCCCCAGTCTTTTCAACCTGCCTGTGATTTGTTCAGGACTCCAGTCCTTGCGAATCTTTGACGTGATATATGACCTCAGCTTCGGCGTCATTTTGATCGCCTTGGCTGCGCCCGTCCATCGCCGACTGGCCTTTTCTTGGGCTTGCTTCGGACGATATCTGCGTAGGCCACAATTGCGATCGAGCTCTCGGCTGATCGTCGACTTGTCGACCTTCAGCTTCCGGGCGATCTTCTCGATCGTCTTTCCCGTATCCCTTTGCGACTTGATATAGTATCGGTCTTCCTGGGTGAGGTGGCGGCCCATCGCAACTCCTTCTTCTTGGTAGTTGAAGAAGTTGCTATGCGGAACGTCACTTCGTCCACCCTTAACTGTTTTGGTTGATCCCGGAACGCACTTAGGAAGTGGAATCGCTTTACAAAAATAGATGGACAGGACCTCGACAAACATGGGGGTTCTGG
>JAYTRM010000010.1:0-10140 GCA_043746165.1 Bdellovibrionales bacterium
GTTTCTCTTGCTCGTCCGTTTGAAAACCAAGTGCTCAACAAAGTGCGCGAGGCCTTCTTCGCCGGGCTGCTCATCACGAGTGCCTTTGGACACCCACAAGCCGCACGAGACCGCGCGGCTGAGAGGATGCTTTTCGGTCAAAACCGTGACTCCATTGACGATCGATTTCTTGAATCGAACTCGCGGCAGCGATTCTTGACCGGCGGCAGATTTTTTTTTCAATTTGAGTGCACAGCCTTGGCCGAGAGCTTAATACGGCCAGCGCGATCAATATCGAGAACTTTGACGTCGATTTCGTCACCTTCTTTGAGTACGTCGCCTACGGCGCGGACGCGCTCATTGGAAATTTCGGAGATGTGAAGCAGTCCCTGGTTGCCCGGGAAGATTTCAACAAAAGCTCCGAAGTCCATGATCCGCACAACTTTGCCTTTGTAGACGCGGCCCATTTCGGCCTCGGCGCAGATTGCATTGATGATATCAATCGCTTTCTTTGTCATGACGGGGTCGACAGAAGCGATGTGAATCGTTCCATCATCTTCGATATCGATTTTAACACCGGTCTCTTCGATGATCCCCTTGATGACTTTTCCACCGGCACCGATGACTTCGCGAACTTTTTCGGGTTTAATTTTGATTGTCTCAATGCGCGGAGCAAATTCAGAAATATCGCCGCGAGCCTTGCTCATGACTTTTTCCATCTCGCTCAGGATGTGCAGTCGGCCCTCTTTAGCCTGGAAAAGTGCTGTTTTCATCACCTCGAGATTGATCGAATCGATTTTCAAATCCATCTGCAGCGAAGTGATTCCCTCGCGCGTTCCGGCGACTTTAAAGTCCATGTCGCCGAGATGATCTTCGTCACCGAGAATGTCGCTTAAAACTGCAACTTTATCGCCTTCTTTAATGAGACCCATTGCGATACCCGCAACATTGCCTTTGATTGGCACACCGGCATCGAGCAGGGCGAGAATGCCAGAGCAAACCGTTCCCATTGAGCTTGAACCATTGGATTCGAGAACTTCGCTGACGATACGGATCGTGTATGGAAACTTTTCAAAATCTGGAAGGACGGCTTTCAATGCACGCTCCGCAAGATTTCCGTGACCAATTTCACGCCGGCTCTGCGCGCCGACACGTCCGGTTTCACCGACTGAGAACGGCGGGAAGTTGTAATGCAAAAGAAAGCGCTTCTTCACTGTTCCACCGAGCGCGTCGATCATTTGCTCGTCGTCACCTGTGCCAAGAGTCACAGTGCCCAGTACCTGGGTTTCACCGCGGGTAAATAAGCCCGAGCCGTGCGCTCGCGGTAGCAGCGCCACTTCGCACGAGATTGGACGAACTGTCGTCGTGTTACGGCCGTCGATACGAACCTTGTCGTCCAAGATCATGTCGCGGGCCACTTTGTATTTGATATTTTCGACAATTGTTCCCAGCTCTTTTTTGCGAGCAGCCGCCTGATCCTTGTCGGTGATGGTTTTCACAAACTTTTCGTCTGCTTCTTTTTTCGCGGCATCGCTGGCTGCGTAGCGCTCCATTTTTTCGCGAATGCGCAAAGCTTGGTTGATCTTTGGCGTCAGGAACGCTGTCACCGTGTTTTCGAAAGCTTCATCCAACTTCGGCGGTGTAAAGGACCGTTTCGCCTTGTTGCCAAACTTCTCGCGCAGCTGATCTTGAATATCAAACAGTGAGCGCATCGTCTCGTGACCAAAGCGCAGAGCTTCGAGAGCGTCATTTTCTGTGATGAATTTCGATTCGCCTTCGACCATCATGATTCCGTTCCGAGTGCCAGCGATGATGATATCGAGATCCGATTGCTCCAGTTGAGTGGCCGACGGATTGGCGATAAAGTTTCCGCCCACCCGAGCAATTTGCAAAGCCGCGGTCGGGCCGTTGAACGGAATGTCGCTGATATGCAGAGCCGCTGAAGCACCGAGACTCGCGAGAATTTCCAGCGGGTAAGTGCCGTCGAAGCTCAGAGTGGTCGCAATCACCTGAGTCTCGAAGCGGTAGCCTTCAGGGAAGAGCGGACGAAGCGGACGATCGATCAGACGCGCCGTCAATGTCGCGTTGTTGGTCGGACGACCTTCGCGTTTGAAATATCCACCCGGGATTTTTCCAGTCGCATAAAACTTCTCTTGAAACTCAACGGTGAGCGGAAAGAAATCGAGCGTCGATTCTTTGCGTGAGCTCACCGCAGTCACTAAAACCATGTTGTTTCCGCAAGTGACGAGAACAGAGCCATCGGCCTGTTTGGCCAGGCGTCCTGTCTCAATGGTAATGGTTTTTCCGCCGATGGTGGTTGATACGGTCGTCTTCATGAAGGGAATCTCCTGTGAGGCAAACAAGATGAGTTTGCCTTATCTGGGCTTAAGCTCGCGTTGCTCAGGGATTACCCTAGTGAAATTTCCCGCCACCGATAAATGCGGGTGGAGACGGGCCGCTTCACTTGAGTCATCCCAAATTGCGCGCACTCAAAACGCGTTAGTTTTTGCCTGGAAATTAAATTTAAAGGTTCTAAGACCGATCCAGGCGCAGGTCTGATCACCTTTGGGCGCCCGGTTCGTTCCACTTCTTTCGCAAGGGAAAGTCAGGGAGGGGAAAAGGCGCCCGCAATTGACTCCGGACTTTACAACCGGAGTCTTTCGCTATTTGAGCACCATTTACTTACGCAGTTCAAGCTCTGCGATCAATTGCGTGTACTTCTCTGGGCTTGTCGAGCGCAGGTAGTTCAGCAGTTTCTTACGGCGGTTGACCAGCTTAACCAGTCCGATACGGCCATGATGATCTTTTTTGTGATCTTTAAAGTGCTCGGTCAAACCGCGAATGCGGTAAGTCAGAAGCGCAATTTGGACTTCCGAGCTACCGGTATCCATCGAAGCGCGCTGGAAATTCTTAATAATCTGCTCTTTTTGATACTTTAAAAGGGCTCCCGATGCGGCCTCGGGCGTTTGCGATGCAGCTGCCATTGATTCTCCTTAGAAACTCTGCTGACAGAGTTGACGAGATAGTCAGGTCCGCTCCCAAGCCCAAAACGAACTCGGCCGGCCCAGCGAAATCAACCCCCTCCACAACGTCATGGCTGTCGTTGTCAGGAGTTCGGAATTCCACTTATTCAAGGTGGCGAAGATAGCCCGTTCATTGAGGGAGGTCAAACGGTACTTCTCTCGCGACCACTCCCGCGACCCGCTTCATGACCTAGCCGCTTCAGCCTTAGAACGGGTCCGCTTCTTGGCTGGTCGCCCGGAATTTTCGCTTGGAATTGTGACACTGCTCGCCGAGCTAAAGAGTACGGGGTATGTGACCCTCATTTCTGAGCCGTTGGGCGGCTGTGGAAATGGCCAGCTACGAAAGGCGTCAACGATGCAAGACTCAAAGAGGCCGTCTTTGTGGTCATCCTTGATAACCTTTGCGGTCGGAACATGACCGTCCGGGGCGATTTCAAAGGCCACCGAAACTCGGACCACAACGCCCTTATGGGCACGAGCGACGATTTGATAGCAGCGGCTCAAGGTGCTAATGTTTTGCTGCAAAGTCTCGGCAACCGCTTTTGAGGCCGCGGCTTCTGTGCTGGCTTCGCTGTCACCCGCGTTGGCTTTGACCTCGGCGCGTGCAGCAGCGACAAAACCCGTCGAAACAGTCAGCAACGTGAAAATCACCAGGATCGATTTTAATTTCAACATTCACAGTCTTCCTTATTCTCCCAGCAATTAGGCCCGGAGAAACACTCGTTTGATCTTATAAAACTCACCCTGTTCGGCAATTAACAAGGCCAAAAGATCATTGCTCTCGCGCGCGATGACCCGCACCGGGGGCGGCCTAGCCTCTGAGCTTGCCGGCACAAATGGCAGAAGTTGCATTTTCAAAGCGTTGGAAATCTGGCCGTTCTTCAGCAAGCGCTCATCTTGACCGGCCACCTCAATGCGACGAAAGTGCGGCAGTGATTCAGTAAGTGGTATCCATGCCGAGCCAATTTCGCGGCCATCGCGCTGACTGCGGGCGTTCCAAACCGTCTCCAATTGATCAAGGCCAATCGCATCCTCGACGGAGAACGGATTCGAGCCCACTCGTCGCAGTGTTTCGACGCAGCCGCCGACGCCCAAATCATCGCCGAGGCGATTTGCCCAGGCCCGGACGAAACTGCCTTTAGAGCATTGCAAATTCACCACCACCGAATTTCCTGTCATCTCACCGACCCGGACATCGTAGAAATTCATTTCTCGGCTAGGAACAAAATCGGGCTTTTCCCCACGGTGCGCGAGCTCGTAAAGCTTTTGTCCATCCACCTTGACCGCTGAATGCACCGGCACCTCAAGTGTCAGCACTCCACTGAGCGCTGACACCGCCTGGAAAATTCGCTCCGGGGGGAGGTCCACTTCTGTTTCATCGATCACTTTGCCGGTGATATCCATCGAATCAGTGCGCAACCCGAGGCGCACTTTGAACTGGTAGGCCTTGTTTTCGTTGAGAAGATAATCGGAGACCTTGGTCGCTTCGCCCAAAAGCAAAACAAGAAGACCAGAAGCCAGAGGATCGAGGGTCCCGGCATGGCCAATCGCACGCAGACCAAGAATCCTTCGCGCTCGGTAAACAACATCGTGACTGGTGATTCCCACCGGCTTATCGACGAGGAGCAGCCCGTTGAGAGGATTCACTGGCTCTCCGATGAATCTTCGGAATCAGCTGCGACTGTAGAATTTGCATCACCATTCGCAACCGAATCCGCAACGGATGCGCCAGATGCCACCTTCGCCTGGTCTAACTCACGCAAGATATTTTCGACCTTCATGGCATGCTCGTAACCTTCGTCGTAGAGGAAGGTAAGCCGCGGAGTCTGCCGCATTTTTAAAAGCCGACTCACTTCTTCTTGAAACTCGTAGGCGTGGCGTTGGAGCTCTTTGATATCAGCTTTTTTATCAATTTTCGATTCTTGACCATAGGTCATTAGGGTCACTAAAATTTTCGCTTGGCGGAGATCTCCTGAGACGATCACTCGAGTGACCGAGGCAATTCCACTGAGGTCGCCGCGAAAGCCGCTGATCAAATGGCGGCCGACGATTTCGCGAATTTCACGTTCAACCCTCGGCAGCCGATGGCTCGCTTCGCTGTCTTTTTTTCCGCGTGATAAATAAGACTTACCTGACTTACCGTCGCTACGACCTGAGGCCCCGCTGTTAGGCGAATCCCCAGGTCCGCGATTTTTCTTCGTGTCCCGACCCATGGCTTCTTACAACTCTCTGACAATGGTCTCTTTGGTGAAAGCCTCGATGATGTCGCCCACTTTAACGTCGTTGAAATTTTCAATTCCGATACCGCACTCATAACCTGAAGCCACTTCTTTAGCGTCATCTTTGAACCGCTTGAGACTGCCGATTTTGCCGGTATAAACGATTTTGCCATCGCGAACCAGGCGAACTTCGGAACTGCGGGTGATCTTGCCATCGGCCACGAAAGAACCGGCAATCAAGCCGATTTTCGGGACGGTGAAAGTGTTTCTGACTTCTGCACGACCGAGCTGTTTTTCAACAATATCGGGCGTGAGGAGGCCGGCCAGAGCTTTTTTAAGGTCGTCGATCATTTCGTACACGATAGTGTAGGTTTTGATCTCGACGCTGAGGCGCTTTGCCGTCGTCGTCGCGCCGCCATCGGGTCTGACGTTGAATCCGACAACTATGCCTTTGGCGGTGCTTGCCAATAAGACGTCAGATTCGTTGATTCCGCCGACCGCGCTGTGGATGACCTTCACTTTCACTTCATCGTTACCGACCTTATCGAGCATGCCTTTGATGGCCTCGCTCGATCCCGCCATATCTGACTTCAAAACGATGCCCAATTCCTTGAGATCGCCTTGTTTCATTTTGGCAAAAATATCTTCGAGCGAAACTTTGCCTTTGGCACCGGTATCGGCCGAACGAAGAGAACGGGTGGCAGCAATGTGTTCTGCCGTTTTTTCGTCTTCGGTGACGTCAAAGCGGTCGCCCGCTTGCGGCACATCGGACAGCCCTTGAACTTCAACCGGCATCGATGGCCCAGCTTCGGTGACGCGAACGCCATTGAAGTCGATCAGACTGCGGACTTTACCCGGAACCGAACCGACCACGATCGATTGGCCGACTCTGAGCGTTCCGTCTTGCACGAGGAGCGTCGCAACAGGTCCACGACCCTTATCCATTCGGCTCTCGATGACGAGACCCGTGGCGGAGCGCTTAGTGTTGGCTTTGAGTTCCGCGACTTCGGCAACCAAGTTGATCTGCTCGAGAAGCTGCGGAATTCCTTCTTTGGTGTGGGCAGAAACTGGGACATAGATCGTTTCGCCTCCCCACTCTTCGGGAACCAACTGCTGCTCGGTCAATTGTTGTTTGACCTTGTCGGGATTCGCGCCAGGCTTATCCATTTTATTTAAGGCAACGATGATCGGCACGCCCGCTGCTTTAGCGTGGTTGACCGCTTCAATCGTCTGCGGCATCACGCCGTCATCGGCCGCTACCACGATCACCGCAATATCTGTCGCGTTGGCTCCGCGCGCACGCATCGCAGTGAACGCTTCGTGGCCGGGAGTATCGATAAAGGTAATGAGATGCCCTAAATCGGTCGTCACCTGGTAGGCACCGATGTGCTGGGTGATTCCGCCAGCTTCGCCCGCCGCGACTTTTGCATTTCGAATCGAATCGAGCAGTGAGGTCTTGCCGTGATCGACATGACCCATAATGGTGACCACTGGCGGCCGCGTTTGCTCTACCGCCGTGAGTTCACCAAACGCACTTGCATCGAGGAGCTCGTCAACCGTTCTGTGTACGTTAACAGCTTCAAAGCCAAATTCAGTCACAATCAAAGCGATGGTATCAAAATCGAGTGCCGTGTTCATCGTTGCGGTCACACCGTTTTGAATGAGAGCCTTGGTTAACTGACCAGCTTTGACGCCGATCTCGTTAGCGAGCTCTGAGAGCTTCATCGTTTGATCCACTTTCACGACGCGTTTTGAGGCTTTAGGCGTGGTGATTTGTGTTTGCTTTGATTCACGATTGAGCGAACCGCGCTTTTTCTTGGGCTGGAATACCATTTCGCGTTTGCGAAACTCGGTGACCAAGAACGCCTTAACTTCTTCTTCGCGGTCCGTCTTTCCGGTCGCATTGAGGCCTGTGCCCGGGGTTGGTCCGGCCTTAGCGCGAATACGCTTATCTTCAAATTTACGCCGTCCTTCAGCTGATTCATCTGGAAGCTCGATCGGAGCTGAGGACACAAAGCCCGTGCGGAGCGGTCTCGGACCTATACCGCGAGACCCGCCTATCGGACTCGGGCTGAGGGAGCGAGGGCCAAGGGCTCCGCTCGATCCTTGCGGACCCTGCACCCGCGAAAGATCCATGCGTCCCACGATGTTGCGCCGAGGGGCTTCGGATTTAATCCCGCTGCTCGGACCGTGGCTGGTCATCACAACTTCGCGCTTGCGGCTAGGGACGATGATGCCGGGGCCAGGCGGATGCTCGGAAGTTTGGTTTTGACTGACAGCGGTGATTGGACTCGGAGCACTCCCCGCTGGCGTTATTGGCGACGTCGATACACTTGGCGCTGCCTGGGCTGGAGCGCTCTGTGGTGTCGCAGCGACCGCACTCGCGGTTGCTGCCACGGGCGCGCTCACAGCCGCAGTCGGTGGCAGAGCCACTGGGCTGGCTAGAGCTTCGCTCACATCGGCGGCACGTGCGGCAGCTAGCGGTTGAGCCTGCTCTTGCCTCACAGGTGCAGCATGAGGTGCTGCGGCTTCTTCTTGAGCCGAGGTTTCTACCTCGGCTGCGGTCGAACGTAAGTCGTGCTCAGTCGAGTCGTCGTGCGACTGGACCTCCGCGCCACTTTCTTCGTTTTCGGTCTCTTCAGTTTTGCGACGAACAACGACTTTGGCCGCAGCTTTTTTGACCACGGTTTTTCCCGCGACGGCCGCCGCAGCAGTGGCCGCGACTGGCTCTTCTGCGGCCGGAGCGCTTGCTTTTTTAAGCGCCGTTTTGCGCGAGTTGGCAGGCTTTGCCGGAGCTTCGTGCTCCGCCGCTTTCTTGGCAGCTGGCTTTGTTGCCTTTGCGGCTGTTGTTCCGCTCGCAGCAGCGGCAGGAGCGGCGGCCTTCTTTTTCTTGGCGGTCTCGCCTGACGACTTTTTTCCGCCATCATCTTTGAGGCGCGCTTTGATTTGCTCCAGCATCTCCGAGTCGAGCTCGGCCATGTGGCTTCGAACGGGAAGTTTCCATTCCCGGATCTTGTCCATCAGGGCCAGCGTCTCCATGCCGATTTCTTTTGCGAATTCAAAAACCTTGGGTTGACTCACGTTTTGCATCACCTGTTTTCTACACCTGTTTTTGCACGACCGTCGGATTTATTTCCATACGCCACTTACCCTGTTCTCGGCCCTGTTCTCGGCCCTGTTCTCGAAGCCTGTCTGCAGCCGATCTTTCGGGCCTCTGTAAGGAACTTAATGCGGGCGAAGTCGACGGTGCTCTTCGCCTGCTCGTCAGGGTTTCAATCGATCCATTCTGAGAGGGGTGCGGCAGGACTCCTGTCCATCGCGGCCCCGGCGCCGGACTCCGGCGAATGTCAATCAGTGGTTTTCGCATCTCCACCCGACTCATCTGCCGCTGCAGCTGCGTCTTTGTTAGCAAGCGCGGCCAGCTCCTGGCGCAAGCGCTCATCGGCTTGAGTTTTGGCGCTTCCACCGGTGATTTTTTCAGCCACTTTAATTTGAGCTTGAGGAATCGGTACACCTTCGGCTGCGTACTTTTCAATGAGTGCTTTCGCATCGCCAATGAGCTTATCAGCTTTCTCAGGCGTATCGTAACCGGCGATAGCCATGACTTCGGCCGTCGTCGCCACCGCGATACTTTGGAAACTGCCAAAGCCGCTCTGGAAGATGTTTTGCGCCATCGTCTCTGTCATATTCGGAATCAGCATGAGATTGAAAATAGCCTCGGCCGTTCTATTGGCGGCGGTTTGTTCAGAGAGAATGTCGAGTTTCCAACCCGTGATTTTGGCGGCAAGCCTGACATTCTGACCTTTTTTTCCGATCGCAAGCGAAAGCTGGCTATCGGGAACAACGATTTCCATTTCTTTGTTGGCCTCGTCGACAAAGACCCGCGAAATTTCGGCAGGTGCGAGGGCGTTGCATGCAAAGCGCGTGATATCTTCGTCCCAAGGAACGATGTCGATTTTTTCGCCGCGTAACTCTTGTACGACAGTTTGCACGCGAGAACCCTTCATCCCGACGCAGGCTCCGACCGGATCAACCGAGGCGTCTTTGGAGTAAACCGCGATTTTTGCCCGAGCGCCCGGCTCGCGAGCGGCCGCCATGACTTGCACGATTCCGTCGTAAATCTCCGGAACTTCCATTTCAAACAGCTTGATCAGATACTGCTCACTCGCGCGCGACATGATGATCTGAGGACCGCGCGTGGTTTGGCGAACGTCCGCAATGTAACCTTGCAATCGATCGCCCGGCTTGTAGACTTCACCCGGAATTTGTTCGCGCGGCGGAATGTATGCCTCGGTACGGCCGAGATCCACGACAATAGCTCCGCGCTCAACTCGTCGGGCGATACCCGAAGCGATTTCACCTTTGCGCTGATCAAATTCATTGAAAATGATTTCGCGTTCGGCATCGCGAACGCGTTGGGTGATAATTTGTTTTGCCGTCTGCGCCGCAATTCGCCCTAACTCAGTGGCATCAAGCTTGATGCCGATCGAGTCATTGACCGCAATATCCGGATTGAGCTCGCGAGCCGCGTCGAGTGTAATCTCGATTTCTTCATCGATGAAATCTTCGGCGTTTACGACTTCTTTAAACTCGAAGAGTTCGACCTCGCCGCTTTCTTGATTATATGTCGCTTCGATCTCGCGATACGTTCCATACTTCTTGCGGGCGGCCACCAACATGCCTTGAATGACGGCGTCGATCACGACTTGCTTGTCGATGCCTTTGTCTTTTCCGACTTGTTCGATCATGCGGCTCAGATCAGAAAAATTATCAGCAGCCATTTACTCCCCGTTTTCTTCCTCAGTCGATTCCGTCGGCAATTGCCAGACAGTTCAAACGTTTTACTTTGCTTTTCCCTTGGGCTTCTTCAGAGACTTTTTCTTTTCAGCTGGATCAGCGAATTCAAAAACCACGTGGGC
>JAYTRM010000011.1:0-5430 GCA_043746165.1 Bdellovibrionales bacterium
ACTTCCAAGACTCTCCCTCGTCGTAGCCCATTCGACTCTGCTCAAGTTTCATCGAGCTCTGGTCAAACGCAAGTACTCTCAACTGTTTTCAAATAAGGCTAAAGGTCGATCGGGTCCAAAGGGTCCAAGTCCCGAACTCATCAATCTTGTGGTCGGAATCAAGCAGAAAAATCCTCGATACGGCTGCCCGCGGATTGCTCTCTTGGTATCCCAGCTGTCTGGTGACGCGATTGATGAGCATTTAGTGAGAAGAATCTTCCGTAAGCATTTCACTCATCCGCCAGGCGGCGGTGGTCCATCATGGCTGGCAACAATTGCCAATGCTCCCGATGTCCTTTGGTCGCTCGATATGTTTTGTATTGAATCAATCCGGCTTCAAACCTACTGGGTTATGATCATCATGGACCAATGCACGCGACAGATTATCGGCGCAAGCGTGCGTCGCGGTAGTCTCGACGGACTCGCCATCTGTACGATGTTTTCCGAAGCGCGAAGTGGCCGGAAGCCAAAATATCTCAGCACCGACAATGATCCGCTCTTTAAGTTTCACCGCTGGATAGCGAACTTGAGCATTCTGGACATCAAAGGGATCAAATCGGTGCCTGAAGTACCGTGGTCACACCCATATATCGAGCGCCTGATCGGAACTACCCGCAGGGAGTACCTCGACGAAACCTTCTTTTGGGGTGAGCACGATCTTCTTAAGAAACTCGAATCCTTCGCGGAATACTACAATCACGGCCGAGTTCATTATGCTCACCAGGGCCTGACGCCGATCGCAAAAGGTGATTGCGCCGGGATAGAGCGAATTGATCTGAAGAATTGGCGCTGGAAAAGTTATTGCAACGGCATGTTTTCGGTCCCAATCGCCGCCTGACTTGAATTTTGAAGAGTCTCAGGCAGGCTGCGCTCGCCGCGAAACACTTTTGAAAGATAAGACGACGAGAGTTCAAGGCGAGAAGCTAAGGAACGAATTGAAATCCCACTATTTTTCTTTTGAAGGCGGGTCAGGCCAGCTTTAAGAATAGCAGCTGCTGAATTTTTCAATCGATTCGACCAGCGCTGTAACTCTGGCACCAACGAGTAAAGTCAGTGGCGCTAAAAACTTTGAGACCAGACCAGCGAGCGGCATCTTTTTGCTCAAGAAGTTGAAAAAATGACGACCGAGCCGTCGGCGAATATCTCATGTAGACGCCGCAGACTCCCAGAATCTGCACGGCAGCACGGATGTAACTCGGATAGTTTCGATAAACCAACTCGTCGCCCTGCTGACGATTCACTTCGGCACGTAAATCAAAGTCTTCTGAGATTACTTTGAGAACTTCTTCACGTTGCTCGATCGTTTTGGCCCGGCGGAGCCGGCCGAAGTCGCGGCGGAGCAAGGCCAGTTTCAGACCGGCGCCATATTGATCGCCCCACCTCCCACACCGACAATGCCGCCTCCACCTTCCGCACTTTTTTCGATCTGGCTGACGATATTTACTTTTTCCGCATCTGCGAGCCCGCTGTTGAACTGAGAGAGAGCCCACATAGCCGAGGAGAGCTGATAGTTCTCATCGTGAAATCCAAGAGCTCCCAAGTTCTCATGAAGACCGATGACGGGCCGTGCCGTTGGATCGGTTTTGGCCCAAAGCGATTGATTGACCAGGATTCGGGTTTTACCTTGTTGATTCACTTGCCATTGAGCTGAACTACGCGAAAAGGTTTCTCCGGCAATGATGACTTGAGGACGTGTAAGCCCTTCCACTTGGCTTACATGGGCGTGATTCATGGATAGAAGTAGTCGGTGCAGATTCAACTGGCCAACATCGGAATAGCCTTGCCGCTCGAGCTCTTTCGGAATGGATTGTGCCGCTTGGTTAAGACTGATCACGGTGGAATCAGCAAACGAATTCTGGCTCATGACAATCGAGGAAATCATAAATAAGAAAGCTAGTTTACAGCCTGGCATAGTAACCGATCAATCAGCATAAACCGTGTCCATTTTCCCAATTGCGGAGCTTCATTTAATTGCAGATGGGCGGAGTGAATGCCATTGGTAGTCTGCGCCTGTTGAACAGTTTACAAAATGAGGATGTGCAGTAGCTCCTTGCGATGAGAATGCGTTGATTCCGGTTCAAGATTTTTGTCTGCCGAAGATGCCAGTTCGGGATCAAAAGTTACGAAAAGAATGAAAACCCGACCTGACGGAGAGAAGGCAAATAGTTTCGGTGTGGACTTAGAGCCGTTAAAAAAAGTACCGCCTTTGAAGCGCCCTGGAGGAATGGCGACCAGGAAGGCTTGCTGGTAAAAAGCGGCACGTTCAAAAAGGCGATGGCTTTTGAAGCCACCGATTTTTCGTCAAAATCTGAAAGGCGCACGGGTTATTCACCTCGAAGAAAAATCCGTGACCATCCGCTCACAACAAGATAAACAATTATTACATTACTTTGGTTTCTTCTCAGCGAGCCTAGTGAAGCGGCGCGTGCCAGATCTCACAATACTGAAGCGGACTTTAAGTCTTTTCAACAAAAACTAGAGTCGCTGATTTTGCTCAAATCGTTTAGAATCGCGCACGGTTGGCTCGCATCACGAACTTGTCGCTGTACTAATAAGGAATGTAAAAAGAGCGTGGCTCGGTCAATTCGAATGCGCTTTATGAAGCGGTAAACGGTGTCACAGCTATTTTCCAAGGTTGCGGGATGGCATGACCGAGAACCTGGCGTCAGTCACTCATCTACCTGCGGCTATCAAAGCACCCGCCATACGGCGCAAGCCATTTTTTTGACTTGTTTTCCCAGACTAAAGTTTGCTACAATGTAGCACAAATGGGTGATTATGCATTGGTCCTGGAATTCCGGCAAAGCCAAGTCAAATTTAAAGAAGCACGGTGTAAGTTTTGACGAAGCCGAAACAGTTTTGCGCAATGCTGGAACCTTGGTTTTTTATGATGGCGAAAATAGTTCGACGAATGAGGATCGATTTCGATCAATCGGTATGTCGATAAAACTGAATGTACTTGTTGTCGTCCATTGTGAGCGAGCTGGAAATGAAAATAGGATTATCAGTGCTCGAAGGGCAAACAAATCTGAGGTGAAGAGATGGCAAGAAAGAAGCTAAAACAAGACAGTGAACTCGATTCGTTCGACTTTGAAAAGGCCGTCCCAGCTGGTTCAGATGGGGTCAATAAGGAAGTTTTGGCAGAAGCAAAAATTAGATCCAAGATTGTCGATGAAGCGAGGACTAAGAAGGTTCTTAAATCGGTTCGATATGATTCAAAGCTATTAGCTCAAGTAAAAAAGCTAGCCAAGGTCGAAGGCATTCCCTACCAAACGCTGATGAATAGTCTTTTAAGGGCGGGTCTCGAATCCCGCAAGACTAATCTTATCGATAGAGTCAAACGAATCGAGAGAAAGCTCTTTAAAAAGCACGGCTGACAGGCATCGACGGATGTATACCTGGTACCCGTGCCTACGCCTTTTAGCCCAAATTGTATGAAATGATCACCTGGATGCTTTTGGCCGGAGATGACCACGTTGCGACCGGTGCTTTGGTACCCGTCCAGGGCTGATTCTTCCTTTTCTTAAATGTATGAAGGGACTGGCGAAAACAAAAAACTAGACATTTTTCTCCGAGCCGTTTATGTTAGGTACGTGGAAAAAGAGTGCAAAAATGTTATTCGCAAGAGTCATGGATTGTCCGTGCGCCCGATCGAGCCGTCTGAGTTGGGACGCTGGCGGGAAGCCATGCAAGCCAGCCATTTTCTGGGCGACGTCGGTCTCATCGGCGAGCAAATTCGCTACGTCGCTGAGATCGACGGTCAATGGTGCGCTCTTGTGGCGTGGGCGCAGGCATCGCTAAAGCTCCAAGCCAGAGATCGATGGATCGGATGGTTACCGGAGCAGCGCGGAGCTCGTTTGAAGTTCGTCGTCAACAATCAGCGTTTTCTCGTTCTGCCGGAGTTTGCGGGTACGAAAAATTTGGCCTCTCGTACACTTGCTATAAATTTATCCCGTTTATCTAAGGACTGGCAAAATCGCTACGGCCATCACATCTTGATGGTCGAAACATTTGTCGATCCGACTCGACATCAGGGTTCCTGTTACAGGGCGCAGGGCTGGGAGCTTGTTGGACTCACCAAGGGCTTTGCCAAAATTCCACACGTCGGCTACCGAAGCCACGGTTGTGGCAAACTCATTTTTCTCAAACCCCTTTTCCCTTGGGCGCGAGCCGCTCTCGGCGGCGCTCGTCCGCATCCAGTACTTTTTGAAAACCCACATTCATTCCGGAGGTATCCGATGATAGACGCAAACAAAGTGCCACTGTTTGGCAATGACGGCCTTGTTGAGCTCTGCGCAAGCTTGCCTGACGGTCGCTCAAGATTTGGAAAGCGTTATCCCACCGCTGGCATGACAGCCGCTTGCGCTTTGGCGACGATGTCGGGTGCGCGCACCTTCAAGGGCATCGGATTGTGGATAAAAGCTCTGCCCGCAAAAACGCTAGCCGATTTAAAGCTCTGGCGACCGCCAAGCGAATCAACAGTACGAAGGCATTTGATCGGCCTTGATGCGCCGAAAACAGACCAAGCGATCAGCTGTTGGATCAGAGGAAATGACAGTCTCAAATGTAAGGCGCTAGCGTTGGACGGAAAGACAGTTCGGCGCAGCGGGAGTGGCGATCGCAAAAATGTGGCGCTGCTCTCCGCCGTACTCCATGACGAGGGCATCGTAATTGCGCAGAGAAGAGTCGGCGATAAAACCAACGAAATCCCCGTAGCTCGAGAAATGATCGAGGATCTCGACGTCGAAGGCTCAGTCATAACTGCCGATGCTTTGCACTCGCAAATTGAAACCGCGAACTTGATAAAAAAAAGGGCGCAGACTACGTTTTCATCATCAAGGGAAACCAAGAGGGCATAAAAAAAGAGATCGAGTCCGCGCTAAACAATCCCAACTTTGCGCCCCAAATGATAGCTCACGAAACCGTCGATAAAGGTCATGGGCGAATCGACTTACGCCGGATCACCGTATTGCCCGGTAACCCGACGGCTCGAAACTTACCCGGAGCCGAGCAAATCTTTAAAATCCAACGACAACGCCTCGATCTCTCTGGAAAGTTGATCTCAGAGGAAACCGTTTGCGGCGTAACGAGTATTAAGCCAGCAAACAGCGGCACTCCCGAGCGATTACTTGGATATGTTCGTGGCCACTGGCATGTGGAGAACAAGCTTCATTACGTTCGCGACGTCACATTCAGAGAAGATAATGGCTGCATCCGAGCACCAAGCGGCGTTCACAACATGGCGGTTCTGCGCAACCTCGCGATCAATATTTTCCGCGGCGCCAACCTACCCATCGCAGAATCTCTGCAACGATGTGCCTGGGACCGGAATTACTTGTTCAGCTTCTTTTCAAAGCGGTCCGCTGCCATGCAATAACGAATTCGCCCTGA
>JAYTRM010000012.1:0-8798 GCA_043746165.1 Bdellovibrionales bacterium
TAAAACCTAACTCCCAATTTCCCGCTCATGACGGTTTGGGTGTACCGATCAACTTGAGCCGCGAGAAAATAATCGGAGACTTTGATATCGATTCCGACGACGGCGTGAAAGCACGTGACGACTTCAGTTTGTTCATTGCCGCTATCGGTGATCGAAGATGAGACGCCGCCGATCGTGGGACCGCCGTCAAAAGTTCCAAGTGATTCGAGGTAGCCGGCGCCGGCAAAGAGTGCGACGCGATCGACGTTCACGCCGCCAATGAGATCTGCGCCGTAAGAATGCGTGCTCAGTTGGTTTGAAATATCGGCGCTTCCGGCATGTAAAACTATCGACGCGCTTAACGGAACTGAACTCGCCTGGTAGAATCCCCATCTCAACAGCGCACCATATTCGGAAAGCTCATCCTGGCTGGTGTACGGCGTAAAGTGCAAAAAGATATCGATGTTATTGAACAAGCCTTTGCCAAAGGTGAAGCTCGGGAGATTGACGTTTTGTTGGGAGGGAGTGACCCCTTTGCCGAGACTTCCTAGTGCGGAAGCCGGGATGCTTTCAATGGAGAATCCAGCTTCTATTCCGGAGTAGCCGCCGAGCGGGTAGGGGTCAGTCAAAATTTTCGTGCTGGTGCCGAGTCCAATAATCTGTAACGCCGTGATCCGGTCGTTTTCGACCATATTCAAAGGTAACTGAATTGTAGCGCGCACCGCAAACGGAGTGATCAGAATCGCCAGTGCCACGGTAAGGGTGAGCGTTTTGAATGGAGGCGCCATGTTCTGATCTTGATCATTTCAGTCGTCCCGGGCAAGTCAATTGCTCGAAACCTGAGTGCCGAGTACAGAATGCAGATAGGTGAGCGTTTGGCTTGCAGCTTGTCGAGTCGCGGGGTTTTGAGAAGACTGCTCGACCTGGGCTAAGGGGGCCAAAAACGGGCTGAAGTACTGGGCATTGGCCGCCGCATTGGCCGCCGCATTGCTCGCCGCCCCAGCACCGCCGGTCGTCGACGTCGTCGATACGGATCCAAGGTTTGTTGCCGCCGACTGCTGAACAAGCATGATGGCATCATCAGCTGCTTGCATGTTTGAGCTTGCAACTACCTTGAGCAGGTATTTCAGGTTCTGCACCTGTGCGTAGGCCTGTATATCCTGTTGAGCCATCGATTTGACGGCCGGATCAGTGTCTTTCGTGGCGGTTTGGTCGAGGAGCGTAAAGCTTTCCGCCGCGGGTTCTTGGCTGAGTGCGTATTCGCCTTGTTCTCGAATTGGAACTTTGGAACTCCCGAGCATCGCCTGCACAACCGTGTAAAAAGTTGTAGAAGTCATCTTGCCGTTTTTGAAGGCCGAAACAAATTTCGTTGTTTCAGTTGGATTGGCTGAAGCCAGAAGAATTGTCTCCCATTGACTGGCCGACTCTGTCGTAGAAGGTCTAAACGTAAACGTGGTCACTGTCCCACCGGCGGTCGCACCTTGCTGTGCTTCAGGCTTAGCGAATGCGCCACCTTGCTGCTGGTCGAGCTGTCGCTGAGTTGCTGCCTCAGCGGCAGCGGCGGCGGCTGCCGTCTCGGCATCGGCTTGAAGCTGGGCTTGCGATTGCGCGAGCGCGTCCGCATCTTCTTGATCTTTTTTCTTTTTTTCTTCGGCCTTTTTCTTTTTCTCTTCCGCTTTTTTCTTTGCGTCCTCCGCTTTTTTTAATGCGGCAGGATCGGGTGTTGGCGAAGGTTGCGGCGCTTTCGGTACTTGTCCTTCCGAAGGGGCTTCGACCGGTTTGTCGGCTGGTTTGTCGACTGGTTTGTCGTTCATTGCGATTTGCTGGGTTTGCTCAGATTCCGGAATTTCCACGCGTTTAGGAGTCGGCAAACGCTGTTCCGTTTCGGCGCCGTAGACCGTTCGGCCTTCATCGAGGAGTGTTTCAAACTTATGGAAACCGGCAAGTCGAATGTCGACTGGCTTCGGAGCCTTCATGATCTCAAGGCAGACTCCACTTAAAAGTCCGATAATGACAAAAAACCAAAAATGACTTCGTTCCATGAGACTGAAATTCCTTCCTCGAGCCAAAGACGCCGGGCACACGCCCTCAGTGACCGTAGGACTTCACAAACCGCGCCGCTTCGGGGTGGATAATTAAGTTATCGAAATCGCTTCGTTTTTTTGGTTACGGCGCGGCGCTTGGCGCCTGGCACTCCGTCAAGAGTTTGGACACCGGGCCAAGCAAGATAAAAAAACTGTCTTCAATCAGAGGGTTAGGCTTTAATTCTGTTTGACTCATAGAGTGACTAATCTTGCAATCCTTGTGGTAAGCAGGCGGCGCGATGGTTGATTTGATAGAGAGCGTAAAAGCCGGGAGTTTACAGGCGCTTGCTAAGTTACTGACCCGTCTCGAGCGCGAAGGGCCCCGAGCTTTTGAAGCGGCGCCAGAACTGTTAAATCCCCAGCATCAGGCATTCCGCATCGGCATTACCGGACCGCCGGGAGCGGGTAAATCGACTTTGATTGCTCGGTTGATTCGCGAGTTTCGCGATCGCAACCATAAAGTTGGAGTGCTTGCAGTCGACCCTTCGAGTCCATTTTCCAAGGGAGCCGTTCTCGGTGACCGTATTCGTTACGCGGATCACTTTAATGATCCCGGAGTCTTCATTCGCTCTCTCGGATCACGCGGAAGTCTTGGCGGTTTAAGTTCCTCCACCTATCTGATGGTTCGCGCATTTGATTTGGCCGGAATTGACACCGTTCTGATCGAGACGGTTGGGGTTGGACAAACCGAACTTGAAATTATGAATGTCGCCGATCAAGTCGCCGTCGTTCTTGTTCCGGAGTCGGGCGATGCCATTCAGGGAATGAAAGCTGGGCTCCTTGAAATTGCAGATTGTTTTCTAGTCAATAAGGGTGATCGACCCGGGGCCGAAGCATTTGCTAGCGAGCTGCGAGGATCTTTGCAACTGTCGATGCAACATTCGATGCAACATTCTATGCGGCAATCGATGCAGCAATCGATGCAGCAGGCGGAGCACGCGTCTGAGCACGCTGGGACGGTTAGAATTTTTATGACGACCGCGACGACGGGCCAAGGGATCCGCGAATTCGTCGACGACCTTGAACAGTCGCGTGCAACAACCGACGAGAAAGGCCAACTCATTTGGCAAGCGCTACGAAACTCTGCCCAGCGTCTTCGCTCAGAGGCGGTGGCGTTGCTTCGCAATCAGGCCGAGCGTGACATCCTCATGCGCGTCCAATCAATTCAGAATCGAGAGGATTTTGCGGCTCTCCTTAAACTGCGTTGATTTGCGATAAATCGTCTTAAATCGAGAACTTAACGCAAAATGTCAATATTTAGTCTAGACTGAAGTTCGGAGGGAAACCCGTGAAGATTTCAGTTCTGGGGCCGCAATTCGTATTTGCATCACCTACCGATTCAGCAGAATCGCAGTCTAGCGTTGAGACTCGCGAGTCAACGATTGAAAAAGTCGAAGCAACGGAGAGTGATCTTGATCAGGAGACGAAGGATGGCCTGAGTCGGCTGCTTCAATTCGTTAAAAAAAAGAACAAGGTGAAAAAGAGCCCGAGCCACGCAGATAGCGCGCGCGAAAAGGCCCACGCTGCTTATCAAATTGCCGCCGACGGATCGAGCCTCGATTCGGCTCGAGGAATTTCTATAAATATAATTTGTTGACTAGACCAACGTCTGCCGCACGGTCAGCTTAGTCAGCTGCAAAATTTCGTGCGTGAGGCAGAATTTTGGATTAGCGTCATCAATATGCCGCAAGAGATAGAACCTTTTGTCAAAGTCACATTTGCTAAAGAGATCGAGAAAGTTATCAAGGACCTTGAGACTAAGGTTTCGGTCATTGCAGGACAATCGGACGATCATAAAAATTTTCAATTCTCTATTCGAAAGGTGACACCAACTCAATCAGGAGCCATCGTTGGCATACAAGTTGTGCCGCCGTCGCCGCGGCCGCTGAAAGATGGCGAACCCTTGCAGATCATGATCGGGCTTCCTGACGGATTGTTCTTGATTCGAACAAAATTAATTCTCGATCGTACTGCTAGTTATTCGTTTGCTCTCGGCGACGAAATTTTCAAACTTCAACGTCGAAATAATTTTCGCGTCGCGATCCCAAGTGGGATCAAGGCTGGCTTCAATGTCAGTAGCTATCGCAACCAACCTGTGGTGAAGGGAACCTCGATTCCGCTTGTTGATCTGAGCGCGAAAGGTTGCCGCCTCAATTGGCAAAATTTGAAGATTGAGATTCCCAAAGTCGAGGATTCGATCGCGGGTACGCTTTCGCTCGCTTCGGGCAGACCCATCGAGGTGTTCGCACAAGTCAGAGTCGTCTTGCCCGGCGCCGTGGGTTCCGCGCAAGTCGGAATCGAGTTTCATAATCTGAGCCAAAAAGACGAGCAGGTTCTTATAGTCGCCTGTATGCAGTATGCGAGGGCATTGACGCCTGTAGTTTGAGAGTTAGTTTTCCGGCTCGTGATTCATCAACGTATCATCCCATCAAAATGAGACACGATTCATCTGAATTTCGATGACGCGTGTAATTTCAATACCTTGCAGATATTATTGCGCAGCGTTAGATTTCTCTTCAGTTATGACGCGACGAGCCGAAAAGCTCTGTGACTGCTGAAATGTTCGTTATGTGGGCTACGTCTCATCCACTTTAATCGATCGGCTGACCCCGGTAGAGAAATGGGAGACGTTTTATGGGACTGCGAATTGGTACAAATTCGGCTTCGCTAACTGCGCAAAGATATTTGCGAAAGAGTGAAGCCGCCGTTTCACATGCAAGCCGGGCTCTTTCTTCTGGAACACGTCTGGTGGACGCGGGAGATGATGCCGCGAGCTTTGCAATTTCTGAAGGTCTGCGCGGCCAAGCTAAAAGCTTGCAAGCGGCGAGACAAAACGCGGACAACGCCGGCGGACTTATCCAAGTTGCCGAGGGCGGGCTGAGCGAACAAAACAATATTTTGGTGCGGCTGCGCGAACTCGCGGTGCAGGCCTCTTCGGACACGGTCGGTGAAGACGAACGTGGTTTTCTCGATACCGAATTCAAGAGTTTAGTCTCGGAGTTCGATCGAATTGCCCAGACAACCACCTATGGGCACCGGGCCCTTCTCACGGGGTCAAAAGACACGCTCGAGTTTCATCTCGGTGCTAACAACACGGAAAATGACGTCGTCTCTTATAAATTTGATTCGAATACGTCAGCCAAAAGCGTCGGCATCAAAGGCCTCGAAGTGAGTGACAAAGACAATGCGAAAGATGCGCTCTCCACCATCGATGAAGCGCAGACGAAAGTCGCGACCGCGCGTGCCAGCTTTGGCGCGATTGGTGAGCGCTTGCAAATCGCCGGCAGTAACATCGACACGCAGGCAGAGAACATTCTTTCCGCAGCATCGAGCATGTCCGACACAGACGTTGCGGCCGAGTCCGCCAATCTTGCTAACGCGCGCGTGCAACAAGAGGTCAGCACGGCGGTTCTCGCCCAAGCCAATCAAAGTAATGACCGAGCCCTGAAGCTTCTTGCGTGAAGACCGGCCATGACTCGCTGAGCCATGGCCGGTCTCCTGGACTTTTGTCGGTGTTTTAAAATATTTTTTTTCCGCTCTATCCCTAGCCGTTTCAGGCAGAAGACGCATTGCGTCCATGATTCAAGCTAGACCAAAGGCTAAAGCTTCCTGGACCTTCGCCGAGAAGTATCTTGAACACGTTGGAAACAGTCTTAAACGGGCATTTCAGCAGTCATGAAATCTCTGTTCTAGATGAACCCCAGCAAAACTCGCGGACCAGTCACCCGCGGGCTTGCTTCTATGGGGTCGTCTCCAACAAACAAAAAAATTGTACGGATGCGCTCGACTGAGAGTGATGGGCACTTCTTGGTCGGTCTGTGGTCGCCCTTTGGATGATAGGGCAGTTTGTGGGAGGCAGTTATGGGCTTAAGGATTTCTACGAATCTCGCGTCGATAAACGCGCAGAGACAACTCGGAGTGCAGCAGAAACGCAATTCGCATGCGTTAGCGGCATTGTCGTCGGGTAGCAGGATTGTCAATGCATCAGACGATGCTGCAGGTCTTGCGATCTCGGAAAATATCAGGGGACAAACCCGTGGTATCGGCATGGCTAAACAAAACGCTATGAATGCCGGCTCACTGGTTCAGGTATCAGAGGGTGGCCTCAACGAAATTAACAATATTTTGATTCGCCTTCGGGAGTTGGGCGTGCAAGCCGCATCTGACACTGTCGGCGACCCTGAACGAGGATTCCTAAATACAGAAGCTAAGCAGCTGCTGGCGGAGTCAAACCGTATTGCAAAAACAACTCGATTTGGCGATAAACAACTTTTAGATGGTACAGGTAAACAACTTGAGTTCCATGTTGGACCCTATGGAGATGCTGATAACATCATCAAGTACAACATGAACGCAGATGCGACCAACTCTGCGCTCGGCACCGATGGCCTCAGCGTTGAAACAAAAGATGATGCGCGCAGTACACTTTCAACGGTCGATGCCGCTCTGACAAAAATTAGTAAGATGCGTGCCGACTTTGGTGCCGTTCAAAGTCGACTTAACATCACCCAGTCAAACTTGGAAATTCAATTTGAGAACTTAAGCGCCGCGGGTTCCCGAATTCATGACGCAGACATCGGTTTTGAGAGTGCCGAGCTCGCCAGCTCCAACGTTTTGCAACAAGCGGCGACTGCGGTTATGGCTCAGGCCAATCAACAGCCTGCTTCAGCGATCCAGCTTTTGAGAGCCTAACTAGATCCGTGAATCTCGGCGCCAAATCGGCTGGCGCCAGAGTTTGTGCTTGAGCGCTCGTCGCTCGAGTGCTTGGACCGGATGGCGTGCCTTCTGTGAGGTGCGTTCCGTGCCGATGCCGAACTTGACCTGACGTCGAAAATGCACTCGTGCTTGGCAGTCAGCCAACGCGAGTGAAGAATCTTCGCCATGATTTGGTTTAAGTTACGGAAAGGACTTTGAACGAAGATTTCAAAACTTTGCTTGTGCTTAGCGTAGGTTAGGCAAAGTGCGTTGGGCCATGAATACATTATTTTCATGGGTCGTAGCCCACAGACACGACTCGTAAGCCCGCCCCGGGAGGTTCCCTCTCGGGGTTTTTTTATTGCCTGCACTTTGTGGGCGTAAGGCTCCTATGGAATGGAAAATGCGCGGAAGGCCAATCGTGCATTTGCAAAGGATCTGGTTGGACCCTTTCGAAACCGCATCAAGCACCTTCAAAATGCTAGGACTTTCACGCCGCACGTTTTACCGAAATAATTGCGAGCTGGATTTGCCGAAGTTGCAGGTCGAAGCTTTGAGTGACTCCCATCTCCCCATAGGAAAATTTCTTCGTGCGCAATCGCCTAATTCAAGTCAATCCCTTAGAGGCCCTTGTAAAAACTGAAAAAGTTGAAAAATCTAAAATTAAACTAGTTCTATAGAGTTGAACCTAGGGGCGCACTAAGAAATGTCGTTTTTCGGATTCCTGTTAAACTGTTCTGCGGCCGAGTGGCGGCCTGAAGTCCTCGTTCAATTGCTCGGTGGAAGGTCGCTAAATCGTCCTTGCACTGAGGAGGGCGGTTGCAGTCCCACCGCCCATGCGCGGTAGCCGTTGTGAGCTCGACATAGAATTTCTAGATTATCGAGTTCGTTCGTCCCGCCGAACGCAATCGGCAATGAATGCTCGATCTGGGTTCCGTAGCGAGACTGGCATCTTACGCCTTCAGGGCTGACATATTGACATTGGTCGGCCGCCCTCGAATATACCTCGCGCTTTTTCTTTAGCGAAATTTGACGTCGCGTGTTTCGTTGCGCACCGAAGACCAGAGCTTCGTTTTGTTGCGTCTTGGCTTGTCCCCCTGGGCTCTCTACAGGTGGCTCTGCGGGCTTTTTAGGGGCTTTTGCATCGCGCTTTGGCTCAGTCCCGTTTTGCTTTCTCTTTGCTTCTTCGTTTTTCAAAGTTTGCCTGATGGCGCGGCCGATTACGACCCCGTTCCTACCCTCTGGATTCGTGTGCGCTGTCATTTCTTTTAGGCGTTGGAGATTGTCGTACTCTTCTTCAGTTAGCACGATTTGCAAAACAAACCGCCCTCCGCTGATGGGTCTGACTCGCTCACGATCCTTTTCTTTATCGAGTAATGAAAATCGCTCGGCCAAAATCCGTGCGGCCTTGCGGGTGGAAGTTCCCAGGAGCTGATTTAAAACCACGGTCTTCTCGGTCAGAGTGAGCGAGTCTTCGCCTTCGTTCTTTAACCTGATATCCTCGGCTCGAAAGGCAACCTGCGCTTGTTTGAGCGCACTCATTGAAATGCGTCCCTCGCGCAAGTATTCTTCGAACTTCGGCGCAAAACGCAACACCTCCGCAGCGCGAATCCGCAAGTAAGCCATGTCCGTTTCGTAACCCAGAACTTTCTCGACGAAACTGTAGAGCGAATTTTGGCCAATTTTCAAATCGAGTTTTCGTCGATAGACCTCATTGAGATAAACGAGACTGCGAGTGACGATCTGAAGCTCTTGGCCTTTCATGGCGATGAGGGTGTCAATCAAGCCTTGATCTGACTCGCGAGCGGCACTTAAAGTCTCGTTCGGCATGCGGCCTCCTTCAAAAAAGAAGTAAGTAGTACCAGTTGTCTTATAAATCAAAGTTAGTTGCTCGCTGACGTTGCCTCGTCGGACGCCGGACGCCGGACGCCGGTGCGAGCCAGTACTCGCTCGTCATCTTCGACTGTGACGGTGTCCTCGTCGACAGCGAACGCCCCGCAGTGCGCACCGAGGTCGAGGTGCTCGCACAGCTCGGCTGGC
>JAYTRM010000013.1:0-4829 GCA_043746165.1 Bdellovibrionales bacterium
CCGCCGCATTCTTTTACGCTCAATATCGTATTCAATCGGCATGGCTGTATCAGGAATCTGGTAATAGCCGTGGTACTTGTGGCTCATGCGTGCCACCACGGTCTGATCAAGCGCGACTTGCCAGAGGGAATTGAGTTCGCTTTCCAGGCGCTCAGAGAAAAGCCGCTCGGTCAGACTCATTTTAGGAATCGGACTACGATGAATGAAGTCAGCGAGCTTATCAAAATAGCCGTATTGATCGAGACGCTCGTGGAAATCTGCGGGCAACCGCGAGCGATTTCGGATCTTCGCCTGCGAGTATTTTAAGAAAACATGTGATAACTGATTCGGCGTCTCGCCCTGCAAAATCTGAATTGGTTTTTCGCGCTCGATGATGAGATTTCCGGAAGCCTCAGGCGAGTACAGGTGAGAACAATAGGTATCGACCATCGATTTGCAGCCGACTGAAGTAGCGTTGATCGAATTAGCGACCGTGAAGGTTGCGATCGAGCGGGTCGCTTCATCTTTATTTACGCTAGGTGTTTGGCAAGACATTAGAGCTAGCGCTCCAGCAACCAGCGCGGTCACCTTCACGGTCCATGAAATTTGAGAGACAAATCTCCGACTTTGCATGATATTCCCGACAAGGGCGCGAGTTTTAAGCTGCCCGCGTCACACTTCCATTATCGCATAACTTGCATTGAACGAACAGCGACGGCCCTCAGAGTTAAAAAGTTGAAAAGAGTTCCTGGCCCTAGGTCCGCACGGCCTGCCACCAACGATCCAAGCCATTCGACTCAAATGCCACGACGACTCAACCAGACGGTTGCAATTCATGTCAAAACGCCTACAATCGTGGATTCAAAAACGGGGGACCCATGAACACTTCGGCATCAAGCCACGACGCTATTTTATCTGCACTCAATTGGCGCTACGCGTGCAAGAAATTTGATGCGACAAAAAAGATCGCCGATGCCGATTGGAAAGTCCTCACGGCTTCTCTCGTGCTCACTCCATCGTCCTACGGCATTCAGGCGTGGAAATTTCTTGTCGTGCAAGATCCCGAAATTCGTGGGCAACTCAAAGCTGTCTCCTGGGGTCAGACTCAGGTTACAGATGCTTCCCATTACGTCGTCTTAACGACACCGGAAAAAATTAGCGAAGCTGATATCAAAGCCTACATCGACCGTATCGTCGAACTCCGTGGTGCCACGCCGGAATCCTTGAAGGGCTACCACGATGTTCTGATCAAGAACGTGGTCAACGGCATGAGCGCCGAAAAAACGCTGCCGTGGACTCAAAAGCAAGCCTACATCGCCATGGGCTTTTTGCTCGAGACCGCTGCGCTTCTGAAAATAGATTCGACTCCGATGGAAGGTTTCGACCCGGTCGCCTACGACAAGATTTTAAAACTTGAAGACACTGGATGGAAATCTGCAGCCTCCGTGGCACTCGGCTATCGCCACGTCGACGACGAAATTCAGCATGCGAAAAAAGTGCGATTTGCCGAAAATCACATCGTTAAGTATATCTAGAGATAAAGGTGGATGAGCCTTAAAACCACCTGAAAAAAATGCTAATTTGGACCCTTAACCGGAGTCGCAACCCAGCCCTCGGCACAGACGGTGATTGCAGGATAGTAGCCCTTGGTTTTTTCGCAGTAATAAGTGAAAGCTGCCGCCTTCTTACCATTAATTTCGGCAGTGGCTGATTCAGGTGCGGTCGCGGTGGGTACTGGCGTACCGCCGGCCTTTGACTCGGGCGGCGGAGAAGCGGGCGGCGGCAGTGCGTTCGGAACCTGGACGATATAAACAGCTTGAGCTCCTGCCGGTGGGTATGGGTAAACAGGCGATGTATAATAATACCACGTGGGCCCGATCACCCACCACCATCCATCACGCCCACCGTAGGCACCGTGAAACCAGTACCCACGTCTCCAATTGGAGCCGTACAATCCAGGACCAGCCCAAACTCCGCCGTGATGAAATCTCGCTTCAGCCGACGAATGAAAGGAGAGAAGCACAGATAAAAAAAGAAGCGCTTTCAAGACTTGTTTCACTTGGCCCTCCTGCTCGCGATTTAAGTATGCCAAGTTCAAGGGAAATTGGCAATGAACGCTGGCGGCAAACTCGGCGCGGGCTCGGCGCTCGCAAGGCTTTAATAACTGACACGCCCGGCTCGACCGCGATCACTTGAACCGAGGGCGTGATCGCCGAGCCGGTTTTCTTGGCCGATTTTGCTGGGACCCTCGAACCCTCCACGGTGCCTTTCCTTTTGAAAGGCAAGAGCATCATCACGACGCTTCATTTCCGCTGGATCTGCTTCAAGGCGAGCTTGTAAAACAGAATACTGACTTCGCCTCGCAAGAAAATCAACCCAAGCCGCCTGGTGGCGCAGTTCAACGAGTTGAACATTAATATGAACCCAAGGCACTGGTTCAAAAAAACGATGTTCGCGGCTCAAATCAAAGACTCGATCCCGGTAATTATGAACCCAAAGGTGGCGAATTCCATCGTAACAAGCGGTGTTGGTCTCGGCATCCCAGACTGGCGGCAGCACTCCTGGCGGCGTCAGTTGATACTCGGTTTGATAAGTGCGACAAACGGCCCCGTTGGCCGCAAACCCCGCGCGGATGATCGAGACTCTAACGCCATTTTGCTCAAAGGGAGTCATATTCTCTGGCGACCAGAGATCTAGCTGATGGTTGACCGTATCCATGTAGGCCAATTTCTGACGGCAGCTCATCGCGGCTGATACGCGTCAGCAGGTGTCTAAAAACCTGACAGTTTTGTAACTGAGAGTTTCTACGCAACTAAAAGCTTTATGATTAACTTTGAGCGAATTTGTTTACAGGCCACGAGTTTATAACGAACCTATTTAACTCGAATGAACTCGCCAAGCCGTATTCCAGAGCGGTGCCCGCGCGGCATCACTAACCAATTGGAGTTTGTCTCGCAAACTGCGGGCAAAGATCTTTCCACCGGCATAAGGTTTCTGCAAACTAATGAAATGCCGCGACCCCGGTTACTGGCTATTTGGCTGAATCGGATTTCAAATTAGAAATATTCGATTACCGCAGCCCCATTTTTCGCGCGGCATGCTGGTTGTGAGCCCGGCAATATATCCGCATATTATCGATGGTGTTTTCCCCGCCCAGTGCGAGGGGTTTTATGTGATCGATTTCAAGCCCATGCGTGCAGCTCAAGCCGATGGCCATTGGTTGGATCCACGTACTGACAACGGTTTTGGGCTACTTTTTGCAAACTTCGTTTGATCGTGATCCGAACGTGCGGGCGTCGGTTCAAACCGAAGGAAAACTCGGTTTGCTCATCTTTTGCTTTTGCTTGGCGTTCGGATCTCGGGTCGGACTTCACGTCGCGCTTCACGTCCTATTTTACGTCGAATTTCGCCAACGCAAGATCCACCATCCGCTCAAAAAACGGCTCCCACTTGCGATCGAAGTTGGTATGCGCCCAAATGTCTTTGAGACGGCTAAATTTTGCCATGAGCTCCGGGCTTGCGCTGAATTTTATCTGAGTGCGTCCATCTTTTAAAGGCTTTGTCTCTTCGATGTCTTGCCTCAGGTGAGGAAAGCACTCAATTAGGATCGTCTTCACATCATTAACTTTACCCTTACGAAGTCGGTCGATGACCGCGATCTTTTCTTCTTTGGTTAATTTGCTAAGCTTAGCTTTTTTCCTGAAAAGATCTTCCCCGCGAAAAGTCACCTGCGCCAGCATCAAAGAGGTCTGGCACAGCCTTAAGGCTAAAAGATCTTCTTCAATTTCGGGATAGAGTACTAAAATCTCGCAGGCGCGAATTCGGGCGTAGGCTTGATCTTTAGAGAAACCAAGCTCCATCAGAGCAAATTCGTAGAGCGAGCTATGGCCACGTTCGAGATCCATCTCGCGCCTCTGAACTTCATGCAGGTGCCAAAGGATATCGATCTGCGAGCGAATCTCTTGATCGCGCAGAGTTTTGAGTGCGGTGAGGAGCTCTTCGTTTGTCTTGTGAATCAGATTCATGTCCAGGACCTCCGTTCTAGACACACAATACACCAGGTTTTAGAAAGAGATTTTCGAGCTTTTTGTAAAGAACGAGTGCAATCAAAACGCACGGCTCACGATTCTTTCTGCGCACCGAACGCCTGATGGTGGCACACAATAAAACCTGAGCTCGGTCCACCTCGCAACACAATCCCCAAGGAGCTCTCAGTGAATTCTGGGAAGCCAACTTTCCTGTCAAACACTTTCTTTTTTCAATTTAGCTTTAAAATTACCGGATTTCCGTGCTTCGGCACTCCACGCGTTTCGGCACTCCACATTTCGGAGTGACGCCGCCGCCTGCCAACTCCGTCGAAAAATGATACGGGTGAACTACGCAGCTGCTCGCACAGACTGCAAAGCCTGAATCAACTGAGAAATTTCAAACGGCTTGTGAATCAGACCATTCGCGCCCAGGCGAATTGCTTCTTCGTCGGTGAGGTCGGAATAGCCCGTAAGAAATAAAAAATGCGGAAGCTTAGAATCGCGACGCCGAACAGTTCCCAGTAAGGCGCGCCCGTCACAGCCGGGCATGCGGTAATCACTGAGAATGACGTCCACTTTTTGATTGAGCAGAATCTCGAAGGCCCAGAAGCCGTTTTCGGCGCGAAAGGTTTTCGCGCCGAAACTCTCGAGAGTATCGCCAATGATCTCGAGCAGCTCGGCATCATCTTCGACGATCAAAATGTTAAGGCCCCTTAAGATTTCCGGTTCCTCAAAAATATTTATGGGCCAGTTCTGAGACCGGTAATTTGCCAAGCTTGTGATAGAGCGAGATTTTCAGAACTTCAGGCGTCCTGAAGCCGT
>JAYTRM010000014.1:0-11741 GCA_043746165.1 Bdellovibrionales bacterium
CATTGAGTTGTCTCTGGATATGATGCGTATGAAATCGTTAATCAACGGCCACGAAGCTGAAGCTGTTCAGCTTGAAATGGATGTCGAGCATCCGTCGGTCAGCAACTCGCAGGCAATCGCAGGAAAGACTCCGAGCCATCTTAAACTCGGCCAGCTCACCACTGGAGCTTTCTTGGACGGACGAGCTGCGCTGCATACGGAAGACGATCTCAAGGCAGGTTCGCCGTTGATGAACGCCATCGGCGCCGATCTCGACCGGGCCCGAAAAGACGTCGTCATAAAAATGCGAAACGACCTCTTTGGTGCAGATTGGGTTCAGGCTCCGGTGAAGGCCTCGTTGGCAGCCGCCCTGCTTGAGCACATTCAGCCTAAAGACTTTAGCCCCTCGGTCAAAAAATTCTACGCCGCACTCAAGGCAAAAGGTCAGAAAGACACGACCAGATACTTTAGCGACGGCAAGCCTGGCCAATGCCGATTGATCTTCAAAAGTCCACTTTGATACTTTTAGGGCCGGGTTAATTCCGGCCCAGTAAAATTTGGGCACTTGCGCCAGCCGTGGGTGCCAGCGATTCATCATGGCTAAAAGACTAAGAGTCGTTCATGCTCAGCCTGTTCCCAGGTCTCTTTTATTCCCGCGCAAGGCGCGTTCCTTAGCTAAGTCACAAAACTCACTCAGATTCTGACTGAACAAATTCATCGAAGATTCGTTGGGCCTGAGATCGCAGAACTTCAACCCGGTCGAACTGAGCGCTTTGCAGAAAGTTTTGGAAAAGTGCAAAATCAAACTGCTTTTGCAGAGTCTGGGCAGGAATTTTTGCGCTCAAGTGCCAAGGCTCTGGCGCGGGGCCTCTTGCAAGACTTAAATTGTAGGGCTGGAAAAAGCCGAATGACTCCATGTTTTGGGCGAGCCAGTGGGCGGCTCGCTCAAAGGGTCCGCCTGGGGCGTACTCGTCGGGTGTGAGCTTGAGTTTGTAGTCTTTTGAGCATCGAGAGAGATCATAATAATCAAAATCGGTACCCCAGTGGTGCCGGCTGCAGCCTGGCGGAGTCGACCAGTTCAGAATCGCCTCGACGACTTCTTCGCTTGAGAATCCGGCGATATCAATTAAGTTTCCTAAACGATCGTAGAGCGGCCTTATGCCGCGAGATTTTTCGTTCCAGATGATCACCTGGCGTTCGTAAGAGCGAAATGAACTGGCGATTTGTAAGCGAAGCCCTGAAGCATCCGCAGCAGTGAAGAGATTCTGGAGCGGGATGAGCACATCGCGGTGCACCTGCCACTTACGGAACATGACCAAGTGGCGTTCGGTTTGTCCCGTCAAAACGTCGATCATTAATGATCATTTGATCATGAGACGCGCGCAAAGTCGAGGTGTACATTCACAAGGCCCGGTGGTCTAGTGAGGTGGGAGTGAACGTGGCGGCTGAGATTGAAAGCGACAAAGTACTTAATGCGATTCGCGGACTGGCTGACCAGGCCGGCCATGAGATCATGAAGATCTACCGGTCGGGCTCGTGGACGGTCACCGCAAAGACAGATCACTCTCCTGTCACCGAGGCCGACTTGGCTGCGAACAAAATTCTCGTTGAGGGACTTAGCCGTTTGACCGATGACCCGATCGTTTCCGAAGAGAGCGATCCACAGTCGGTAAAAGTTGCTAGGAGCTTTTGGTTGATCGATCCGCTCGACGGAACCCGAGACTTTATCCATCGGCAAGATACTTTTGCCATCTGCATTGCGCGAGTTGAAGACGGCTATCCGGTATTTGGGCTTATTCACGCGCCCGTCACGGGTGAAACCTGGTGGGCAAGAAAAGGACGTGGTGCGTTTGCGCTCGGAGATCGAACTCTCAGGCACGACCAGCTGCGTGATCCGGTCATCGCGGTGGGGTCGCGCTCGCAGCCCTCGGAGAGAATGAAAATGTTCTACCAGCATTTTAAAATTCAGGATGTCCAGCGTATTGGCTCGGCAATTAAATTTTGCCGACTTGCAGAGGGAAGCGTCGATCTCTATCCGCGCTTTGGCCCAACCAGCGAGTGGGATACGGCCGCGGGCCAGATTATCGCCGAGGAAGCGGGCTGTAAAGTGATTGATATCGTTTCCGGCGAACGCCTTCGTTATGGAAAACCTGGCTTTGAAAACGGCGGATTTATGGCTTCACGCCAGGATCTCGATTTCGTCGGCCCGCTGAAAGCTTTGGGCTTCATTAAATCCTGATTAAATCCTGATTAAATAAAGACCATTAAGAAAGTGCCACCAGCACAGACTCAATATCTTCCTTCGTGTTGAAGGCGTGGGGCGATAAGCGGATGCCTGGCTCGCGGGTCGCAAATGAAATTCCGGCAAATTTGAGCGCCTCGCCGATTTCAGTGAGGGTCTTAAAGCGCGAGCTGGGCCTCGGAGAGAAGTTCACGATCGAGCCGCGGCGATAATTACCTTGCGGCCAATTGACCTGATAGCCGCGTTCCTCAAGGCTTTGCCCGAGTGCCAGCGAGCTAGTTTCGATTTCTTGAGCGATATTTTCGATGCCCGTTTGGGTGAAGAGATCTGCGGCGGCACCGAGCGAGATGATTTGCGAAATCGCTTTTCCGCCAGGCTCGTAGCGAGCGGCGCCACTTCTGGGCTTGGCATCGAGATCGACTGGCCTCTCTGAGCCGCCGAAGGTTCCGGCACCGACCATAATTGGAAAAATCCGCTCCAGGTGTTCTTCGCGAAGACAGAGAAAGCCCGCACCGTGCCCCGCAGCGAACCACTTGTGGCTGCCGCCGCTCACGGCGTCTAGGCCAAGCTCAGTAAAATTAAACGGCAGGCACCCAGCCCCTTGGATGACGTCGATCGCCGTGAAAATATTTTTACTTCTGGCAAGAGCACTCAGTGTTTTCAGATCACACATTGCGCCAGATTTAAATTGCACCCAGGAGCTTGCTATTACCTTGGTCTTATCAGTTATCGCGCGCTCGATTGTCGAAATCGGCGTCGAAAGATCTGGGTCAGATTTAAGCACCACGAGGCGAGCGCCAGACCTTCGTGCCGCGATCATCCAGGGATAAAAATTTGACGGATATTCTTGATCCCAAATGAGAATTTCGTCACCGGGATGAAGCTCAACACCAAAAGCAATCTGTGAAATCGAGGCCGCAGTTCCCTGAAAAAAAGCGATCTCTGAAACGCTGCAGCCCATGAACCGCGCAATGTGGGTCCGAGCCAAATTCGCGGCTTGATCAAAATCGGGATAACCATGAGCTCCTTCTTCTGCGAGCCGCATATTCCAAAGATCGAGCACTTCACTTGATGGTCGACAGAGCGGCGATTGGCCCGCATTGTTGAAATGAGTCAACGTGCTCGAGCAGCCAGGCATATTTGAACGCACGCCGCGGCTTTGCAAAAATTGTTGACGAAAGTGCTGAATCAATTGAGCTGTAGATTTTGACATAACGGCAAGTTTACCTGTTAGTCTCGATCGGGGTCAATAGGAGGAGAAAAATGAGCGATCTGGAGGCCTTGGTGAAAGAAGTCGAAATCTTTTGCGCTGAGCGAAATTGGGATCAGTTTCACGGGCTCAAAGAGCTCGCAATCGGCGTGGTAACCGAAAGCGCGGAATTGCTCGAACTGTTTCGCTTCAAAACTGCAGAAGAATCGGAAAAGTTCTTCGCAGAAGTTCAAAATCGAGTCAAAGTGGAAGATGAAATTTCTGATGTTTTATTTTTTATTCTGCGCCTAGCAGGACGTTTTGAAATCAATTTGCCCAGCGCTTTGCGTTCGAAAATTGCCAAGAATGCTGAGAAGTATCCTGTCGCAAAAGCTTACGGATCAAATAAAAAGTACGACGCCTTGTGAGGCAAGACGGAGGGCTACGATTCCTCGCTGAGGCCCAGACTAAAATACATCGCGTTTTTTTCGGAGCTCAGTGAAGACTTCAAGATCACTGGCAGATTCAAGACCTAATTTGCCACGAATTTCCGAATCGCTGAGGCGAAGGAAAGGGTTTACGTTTTTCTCCTCCTCGACGGTTGGCGCGGCAGGAATCTTGCCATCTTCCAGGGCCTCGCGCGCCAGGCTTTGTCGTTTTTGAACTCCGGAGTTGTGGGGATTGACTGAAAGGGCAAAGTCAGAGTTTTTTTCGGTGTATTCGTGTCCGAAAAAAATGCGAGTGGCGGCGGGCAGTGAAGTGAGCCTAAGCAGACTTTGATGCATTTGTTCAGGCGTTCCCTCGATGAGGCGACCGCAGCCCATTGCAAACATCGTGTCGCCTACAAAAACCGCAGCGGCATCGGCGATATAAAGTGCTATTTGCCCTTGAGTGTGACCGGGAATCTCCAGCACTTGAATTTTGATTCCGTCAATTTCGATCAATTCAATTGCGCTGATAGCGATCTCTGCCTCGGGAATGCGCCCGATGTCACGTGCCGAGCAAAGTACTTGTGCAGCGTATTTTCTATGGAGCTCGGTGTTTCCGCCGACGTGGTCGTGGTGATGGTGGGTGTTGATCACATGGGTGAGCTGGAGTCTCAGGTGCCGAAGTGCCGATTCGATAGGAGCCGCTTCGGAGGGGTCGATGACGAGGGCTCGCGCATTTGCTTTTTTGCGTAGGAGGTAACAGTAGTTATCCTTCAGCGCTGGTATGGCATAGATTTCGATTTCCGGGCAATGCGGATCGGTGAGATTATGAAACATCTTTTCTCCCTAGGATAAATTTGGCTAGCCAGTCCCAGTACAATACGACGACGGCCGCGCCCGTCAATGCAAAGCCAAGTGCCGCAAGTCCACTCAGAGGTTCTCCGAAGAGCCAGTACGCGGCAGCTCCTGCAAGCGCGGGCTCCGTTAGAGTCATGCAGCTCATGAAGTTGACGTTCATTGAGTTCAAACAATAAGAAAAAATCGCGTGGCCAAAGACTGTGGGAAAGATCGCCAGCAGCGCAAAAATCCCCCAAGTTTGTCTCGAGTACCCGGTAAAAGGAATTTTAAATATCATCATTGCGATTGCCGAATACAGCACGCATTGCAGGTAACTAGCGACAGCAAAAACCGAGTTAGCGACCTTCTGGCGAACATGTTTCCCCGTCAGCACGTAACCAGAAAAACAAAGTGGAGCGAGAACTCCCCAAACGTCACCGCGAAAATCATTTGGATGCAGAGTGAGACCATCGCCAAAGAGCACAAGAACGCCGCAGGTTCCTAACACGCAGGCGAGTGCCAAATGTAAAGTGACTCGCTCGCCAAAGAACCAGTAGGCGCCGATCGCCGTGGTGACGGGATTGAGTGAAAAAAGTATCGTGGCATTGGCAACCGTGGTCTGTTGAATGCTCAGAAAAAAGAAATAGAAATGCGCAAACAAAAAAGCGCCGGCCAGGGCAAATTGGAACCAATCATAATTTGAGAGCTGGTGCAGGGGCCGCAATTTGTGCTTTCCGAATATCAACGGCAGCAAGAGCAGAGCTGCAAGGAGAAGGCGCCAAAAGCAAATTGCCAGCGATTCGGCCGCCGCAAAACGGACCAGTGTTCCAGCCTGAGACTGAAATAAAATCGAAATGAAAAACAAGACTTCAGTCATTGTTGGTAGTCCGCGCTTTGAAGCAATTGGCTTTACTCTTTACCGTTGATCGTGGGAAAATTCAAAGGATGAACCAAAGCGCAATTGTGCGGCAAACTGAGGCTATAGAAGTCGCGGTTGGACTCCCGGCCCGCGATCAGATCAAACTTCGTGTCGAGGTCGATACAGAGGGTGAAATTCTGAGCGCGACCCTTCGGGTGGTCGGCTGCATGGAGCTGCTGCACCTCGCGCAGGCTTTGCGACTTAAACTCTCGGGTCGTTTGAGTGCCGTGACGTTGCCCGAAGGTTTAAGTCACAGCGCGATTTTGCTCCGCGAAGCCCTTCTCAAAGCCCAAGGAAAGTGGAGTTTTCCATACTCCGAAGAGGAGCTCTGCCACTGCCGGGCCGTGCCGACGAGTCGTGTCGATGCTGCTGTTATCAGCGGGTGTCACACAGTCGATGCGGTCAAGCGTGCGACTTCCGCCAGCTCCTCTTGCGGAACCTGCCGACCCGACGTTGAAGCCGTGATTCGCCACCGCACTGGCTTACCCACAAAGTAAAGTCTAAACCACTGAAATGGACTCAAAGAGGGTGCTACTTGCGACGCCTATTTATATCAGGTTGCTTGCAGCCAGGAATCTGTGCGGGAAACTGACCGGTAGCGAGGTAGGTATCGAGCAGAGGCTGGAGCTTGCGGCGACAGGATCCTCCGCACGGGCCTACGCCCGCGGTCGTTGCATCGAATATTTTGTTCATGGTATCGGCACCGTCACAGATGGCCTTTTCAATGACGTCGCGTGGAATGCTGTTGCAAAGGCACACAATCTCACGCGGCGGCTTGCGGCTCAACTTCCCGACTCCCGAAACTGCCGTGTCGAATCTGGGTCCTGGGCGATCATTTGGCCGAGCGCTTCGAGAATTTTTCTCTGCCAATGTTCAAACGTGCCGTCAAGGTGAGCGCCCGAGGCGAAGCGGTGTCCACCGCCGCCAAATTTTTCAGCAAAAGATAAAACTTCGTAGCGCCCTTTTGAGCGTAGGGACAGTTTGAGTTTTGGCACGCCATTTTCGGGAGCATCTTCGCGCAGCAAGGCTGCCACTTCGATCGAATCGACATTCATGACCTGATCGATGACGTCGCCCGATTCGTCGCGGTCCAAGCCGCCGACTGTAATCGTATTGAATTCAATAGCCCTCAGCGGAATGAAAGCCGCTCTGCCATTATCGATAAAGTGAATCCGGTTCATGGCGCGCATGAGAAATGTGAGTTTTTCAACCGAGTAATTGGAAAACAACTTTCGATGCACTTCTTCTGGAGATTTTTCCCAGAGTAAGAGGTCGGCGGCGATCAAATGGCTCTCGGGGTCGGATTTGACGTAGCGAAAGAGCTGTGTGTCAAACACCACGCTCGTGTACAGCGCGCGTGCGATCTCTGCATCGAATTCGCAGCCCAGAGCTTTGAGCAAATGGTAGCAGAGCTGACCCGTGCTGGCAGAGCGCGTGTCAATCAATGAATTTTCGTCCGGAAGCGGCCCGTGTGCAAGAATGGGGTGATGATCGATGAAGAGCGTTTCGTTTGCCTGTATCTTAAGGCGGCTCATCAACGGTTCGACGAGCCTTCCGTCGTTCGTATCGAGAATCAGGGCTAAATCAACTGAATTTATCAATGTCTCCGGCGTATAAATTTCAATTCGCGCGCAAGCGTTGAGAAATTTATATTTTTTCGCCGGGGTGTCGACGTTGATCATCCGAACGTTTTTGCCCAACTTTTTGAGCGCGAGAAAAAGTGCGACTTGCGAGCCCAAGCCATCGCCATCAGAGTGGCGGTGGGTTGAGAGTATGACGCTTCGAGCTACGCGAAGTTTTTCGGTGATGATTTGCAGATTATTTTTAGAATTCAAAGTCCTTCGCCTTTCCGCCAGTCGCCTTAGGATACTCGCTCTTAGGAGTCGCTCCAAGTGTTCGGGTTTCGAACCGGCCTTAAGGCAGCCGGCGTTCGGATGATCCTGAGGTTTCTGATACAGCTATTGCCGCTGGTGGCAAAATGGGCTAGGCTGTCGCCTTTGCTCGCACCGGGCTGTAAAGCAGCTTTAAGTTTGCAGTGACGATGTAGGTTTGAGAAGTATGTGAGACGTATGTGAGACGTATGTGAATAGGGTCGAGTTTGAGCCTCGACCTCTTTATTTTTATGATGCTGTTATGATGCTGTTATGAGGAGAGGCTTGTATGCCAGCCGATAGACTGCCAATTACGATTCAAGGCAAAGCGAAGCTCGAAGAAGAGCTGAAGCGTCTGACTTACACAGAGCGACCCAACATAATTAAAGCCATTGAAGAGGCGCGTTCGCACGGAGATATCAGTGAAAATGCTGAATACGAGGCCGCAAAAGAACGCCAGGGGCTGATTGAAGGGCGCATTGGCGAAATCAATGGCCAACTTGCCGGTGCTGAAGTCGTCGACGTTTCGAAGATCAAAAGTGATAAAATCGTCTTCGGCGCCTCAGTTGAACTGATCGACCTCGATACGGACGAGAGGGTTGCCTATCAAATCGTTGGGGTCGACGAAGCCGACGTCAAACTTGGAAAAGTCTCAATACTGTCTCCTCTTGCGCGAAGCCTCATCGGTAAAACGACCGGGGACAACGTCCAGGTCAAAAGTCCTAAGGGCGAAAAAGAATACGAGATCAAAAAATTTAGTTTTAGGTAAAGCGGTGCGGCTGAATCTTGCCAAAGCTTGAATTCAAACCGGTCGCCCCTGATAATGAAGTTTTATCAGGGAGCGACGCTGCTTGTCCCGTCTACGCAAAAGTGAACATTATATCGACGGAAAAATGGGGTGGAAGATTTTCACCCTCTCGATCATCGTGGCCGTTCTCGCCGGCCTGGGATTACGATTGGTCTTTAATCCAGACCGCATCAAGGCATGGGCCGATCTCATCTTATCTGAACAAGGTGCTCGAGCCGGAATCAAATTTCAAACGGTGAGCTTGGATCTAGCGCGAAATTCGTTTCCGCAGTTGGCTCTTGAACTCACCGGCATTGCCGCATCTCCCGCAGAAGAATGTCGAAACGAGCCGAGCGTAAAAATTGATAAGCTGCGAGTGCCGCTCGATTTCTTTTCGCTCCTATCGGGCCGTTTGGCGATCGGCACGATCCTTGCCGAAAATGTCGTGGTCGACCTCGATGGCGTGAAGGCGCGTTGTCCCCCGGCGCCGGGGGCGGGGCGTCCGTCGCACGCCGAGTCGCGAATTGAGCACGAGGGATCTGGTGAAGTCGAGCGCAAGCTCGCTTCCGAGCCCGCGACTCCCTGGTGGCGAACTGAGCAATTGGTTGAGTTGCGAAAGCGCTTGCGAGGCCTTCGGGCCAATCATGTCGAATTGCAATTTGAAAACAAGGCAAAAAAAGTTTATCTCGATAATGTCAGTGTGCGCTTACTCGCTGGGGGCGACAGCCAGAAAGATGCGATAGATTTATCAACCGATTTACGGATTCCTCCCGAGCTATCTTATGACGAGACCTTGCCGCTGATTCACATCGAGGGCGAAGCTCATTCGACCAACGCCGACGTGACTGTGAGGGCAGGTTTAAGCGAGGGAAATCTGCAGGCCAAGGCCAACTTGCGTCCCGCAGCCGATGGACTTCTCGATATTGATCTCAGGGCATCCATCGAAACTGTGCCTCTGTCGACGATGATCCCGGTGGTTACCAAATCAGGTTTAGTTAAAGGCGCATTCAAACCGCACTTCCTGTGGATGGATTGCCAAGCCTCCATAAACGGAAAGTTTCAAGGACTGTTCAACGACAACGCCTTGACGCTCGAGAACTGTCAAGTTGTTGGCGAGAATTCAAAGATTCATGTGACTCAGGCGGTTCGCGATCCAGATGGATCATGGCGACCATTTTCGCTCGAATTCGAAAATGTTGATGTCGGCCGCATGCTTGAGACTTTTGACGTCAAAACTCTCGACGGCGTCGTCGCCGACTACGGAAGATTGAGTGGCAAGGCCGAGATTGTTTCTCGCGATCACGTCCACGCGCAGGGCACTGTAAGCGATTTGCAAATCAAGTTTTCAAACCGCGGCGAGGTGGCACTTCAACCCGTGAAGTCTGCCCGATTTCTCCTTGATTCGGTTCGTGGCGATGTTGAAGGTCGGTTTGACCATATTGAACTACAAGACGGTGAGTTTGATGGTTACGTAGAGTATCAACTCGATTCGAGATCTCGTCTCGGAACCGTGCGCGCAGCCGCCAAGCAAATCAAGTTTCAGGAGGGCATCGCCAAGTTGCTATTTGCTGGTACCGTTGGTGGTATCGATGCCGACCTGAGAGCGTCTTTCGAGGGCGGTGCGATGAAAAGCGGCGTGATGTCGCTTCAGCTTGATGCACTTTCTGGAAAAGATTTCGATTTAAAAAAGGCTGCGATCCGAACCGAATACCGCCCCGAAAAAGACGACTTCAGCTTGGATGTTCGCGCGACGGACCTCACCGTTGCCCAATCTTCTTGGTTTATCCAGGAAATTCGCCCCCTATTTTTTGACCATCATTTTTCACAAGCACCAATTCAGATCCACGACACCATTGTCCACGGCCGAATCCTCAAGCCATCAGGATTTGAAATCGAATTGCTCAAGAGTTCCCTCGAAAGCGGCAAGATCCGCTTTACCTCGGGGGGAAGTCTGAGTCGCGACCGCCGATTTGATGGCTGGGTGGGGTTGGACTTTCCCTCAGAAAAGCACCTAAAATGGAAGGTTTCGGGTCTTCTCGGAGACCGTCTAGAAATTCTGGACGACTCGAAAGCGCTGGCAGATCTACGTAAGCACGGGGTGGTTGACGATAAACGGCTTGGCCTGCCGGTCCTGCAACTAGGTAGCGCACGGAGTTTCACGGAGAAGACCGGCAGGGGCCTACGCGAACTAGGTGAGAAGGTCATTCAGAAAGCACGCGATATGATTCCTTCAAGCGCGGCTGCGGGACACGAGACAGTATCGGAGTCAGCCAATGCGCAGCTTCCTGCAAAACCTCTGGTGCCTGATGATTCGAATCAGTCGGAGCCGCTGCAAGAACCTGAAAAGAATATTGAAAAGCCTACCTCAGTTCCTGCTCCGGCAGATTCGCCTGGTTGACCGAGGGGCCATCTCCGCCTGAGAACACCCGCTGCATCAAAATTACCGGTTGGAATATTAGCGGGCGGTGGCGCTGACGTTTTTTAGGCTGCACTCCTGCTTAAATGTACATGCTTATCGGAAAAGCGTACCCAGTCAGCCAAATGTGATATACGCTATCTCACGGGTGAGAAATGGCGTACGTCAGACTAAGTCCGGGTGAGTTTTATCGCACCGTCTCTACTGAAGCGGCCGCAAGGCAACTGGTCTGGCGAGTGAAGTTTGGCGACAAAGATTTTCATTGCTCGACATGCCAGAACGAGACCTTCTATGAATTTGAAACCAAGCTGGAGATTCGTAAATGTCGAAAATGTAGGCGCCATGTGCGGCTGCGGGCAGGAACAATTTTCGAGCATTCGAAAATTCCAATCTTGACCTGGGTTGAGGGCATCTTTCAATGCATGCAGGGCTCGCGAGGAGTTTCGGCACTGGAGCTTCAGCGGATCTTGAAGATGCCGCATTACGAGACGACCTGGGTTATGCTGCATAAAATACGAGAGGCCTTGCGCCAACGAGATTTGAAGTACAAGTTAAGCAAATACATAGAGTTGGATGGAGCATCCTTTGGCAAACGAGAAACTGGAAACCAGATTGAAGTTCTCGTAGCCATTGAAACCAAGGACTGGATCGATTCCAAAGGACGTCCGAAGTCACGTGCTGGCTTTGCAAAAGTAATGGTCGGTGATGAAACAAAACAGAACGCGCAAAAGTTTGTTAATGAGGCCATCGCCGTTGGCTCCATGGTGAATACTGATGCAAGCCCCAGTCTGATCAATTTGGACGGAGTTGACGTCGACTACCGCGTTGTTGGTACCGACAAGGAAATTCTCGATCACTGGCTGCCGTGGGTTCACAAGTTCATTGGTAATGCGAAGGTTTGGCTTCTTGGCACTCACCACGGCGTAGAATCAAAATACCTGGGCCAATATCTGGCCGAATACACGTTCCGATTCAATCGCCGTCACGACCCGGACTCGCTCTTTTCCCGCGCCTTGTTTGCCTGTGTCGTCGCCAATCCGACTAAATCGGGTACGCTTTTCCGATAAGCATGC
>JAYTRM010000015.1:0-12610 GCA_043746165.1 Bdellovibrionales bacterium
ACTTGCAGAAAAAATGGCGTCGGCCCCACCGAGGCATTGACGCTCCTTTTTGAAGGCAAGTTACCCACCTTCATCACCTAGCTGCTGACCAGTTACCCTTTTTTTTAATCTTGTTCTTGTGAAGAAATGAATCGATCTCGTGACGAATACGAAACTCCGGCGGCGGCAAAACTAATCCCAGGTCAATCGCTTTCAAAATTGCCGATGTACTTGAGCGTTTTTTTTCACCTCGAACCAACCCGGGACAAATCGTTTTTGAGCAGTGCCAAAATTGCCACGGCGTTTACTTTGATGCCGAAGAATTTAAGACATTGATGATCAGGCAGTCACACCAGTCTTTTTACAGTTTTCTCACTGATCTTTTAAAGGTCGACGAGAACTGGCATGGCGGCCTCTGAAGGGCCTCTGAAGGGCCACTGACGAGCCCCTGACGAGCTCCTAAAGAGCCGAAGAGTGTGCCTGAAGGATTTTCATCTGCTGCGAGTCTTCACCTGAATGCGGCTCGATCGAAAGTTTGTAGTCGCCCCAATGAGCGCCTCCCGCCCAGTAGAGCGTCGAGATACAATTGGCCTTGGCATAACTCAGAAAACGGTCCATGACGACGAGCCAGCGCGGATCGTCTGCTGGTACTCCGTACTCCCCGATCAGGCCGATTTTGTGATGGCTGCGAAGCCAATCAACAAATGGCTTAATGCGGTCAACGCCGACGTCGCGATAAGCCTTTTCTTTGCTGTAGCTGCGCGGGTATTCGACAGAATCATGATCAAAATACTGGTGAGCTTCGTAGATAATTTTCTCGGAGGGATCTTTAATAAGCAATGTTTGATTGCACTGCTCCCATGTCTCGGCCTTTGACCAACAAGCGCCCTCGACCAAAATTGACGTGTCCTTATCGACTTCCCGGATCGCTGAAACGGCTGACTGGGCTATATCTTTCCACGAACGGCGAAGCTCATCGCCATTTGGCTCATTCATCAGATCATAGCCATAGATTGCAGAATGACCTTTGAATTGCAGAGCCAGTTTTCTCCACAGGTCAGTAAAGGCCTCAGTCGGGACTTCCTTTGATCCGACGAAGTTTCCATGGGTTGAGCCGCGGGCAAATTTTCCGATTCCGTAACGGCCGAAGTTATGAATATCGAGGATCACCTTCATTTTCTTCGCGGCTGCCGCATCGAGAACTTTGCGGATCGATCGAGCATAGCTTTGTTCCAAGGAGCCAGACAGAACCGACTGCACTCTCTCCCACAAAATTGGTAAACGAATAAAGTTGATATTTTTTCTGTGATAATAATCAAGCTCTTGATCAGTCGGAAAAAAGTAATCCCGGTTCTCTTGACCCGGATAAACCTGTCCAAACTCGGCCCCGGCCAGATTTACCCCTGACATTGTGGGCCCACGAGCTTGCTCTTTTGCCGACGTCGAGCAGCTCCATAACAAAAAAGCCGCGCCATAAACAGCGACTGATTTAAATATTTCGATCAGTCTCTTCACGTGGTCACCGTCAGATTTGCCGCGATTGGCGAATTCTAGAGTAGCCCGCTTGGCGACTACTTTCGAGCGTGCCCGTAGGCTCGTTTGAGTTCGCTCACCTCTCGCTCCAGCAGATGCCCCTTGCGGCTGCACATGAGATCTGTGGTGTCGAGCTGGTAAGACACCATCACTTGACGATCGCCATCGTAGAACTCCAAATAACAGTCGGGAAAGCCCAGTGTGTGCCCAAACTCGTGGCGAATAACCCACTGGGCATCGTATTCGGTCAGCGGCTGGTCGGCGTTCATCGTGATCTCGCTGCCTCCGAGACGGTCGACGTGAGGCGTGGCGCCTGCCACAAAGACCACGTGGGTTTCGGCATTGGGCGTGAAATTTAGTTTCAGGTGCCAGCCCCCCCATCGCCACTCATCCTCAATGTTATCCTGCAGAAAACTCTTAGCTGCATCACTTTCGGGCATCTGAAAAAACGTGTTGAACACATCCTCACCGCCGTACTTAATATCGGTGCGAGCATAAGCACTGTCGATTGCAAAAAAAGAATTCCAAACAGCTTTTGCTGAACTTAAAGTGCTGTCGTAGAGCGCATTCATATCGTGACCGGCGGCGATCTCAGTCGACACATTTTGCTGACAATCCTGAGAGGACTTTCCGGCGTTCATGCACATTTGCGTGAGCCAATCGGCCAACACCGCATTTTCTTCAGAGCTCCATGAAGATGGGCTCGCTAATTTACTTCTACGCTCGGCCTCCGCCATTTTGCCGAAATTATAATATCCGCGAACGTCTCGAGCCCGACGATCTTCTAAGTAAGACAAATAAGGCTGCATCATCTGCCAACGTAAAGCGCTTTGATAAACCCGGTCGATTGCTCTCCCATTGGTGAGAAAAACGTCCTGTTCAACAGGAAGTGCCTCTGTCAATTCAGCGCCATCAAAAAGAATCGACTTCATTTCGGGCGGCAGAGCCTTTTCTGCGCTAGCCAAGCGCATGTCGATCAAAGAGGGCGAATACTCCATGGGATGATCGATCGGATAGCCAACCGCAGTTTCTTTGGAGGTAAAGGAGAGCTTTTGGCCCTCAGGACGCACGCGATTAATCAGATCGAGCCAAGCATGGTTTCGCAGCCCCACCTTGATAGCCAGTTCGTTCTCACTGAGTGCAAACGTTTCAGGCGCCACCGCTGCGTGGATTTGTCCGACGTCTGCATCAGGAGGTAGGTCATAAGGCGGCGCTTGAGGTGACGCCTCGGCCAACGATGCAGCGAAGACGACCAGAACAAAGAGATATTTCACGATTTTGCCCTCGATGAAGATGCTGGCGAAAACCTGCACCGAGACGCCACTAATGGCAAACAAAATCCAGCTGGCGAAGCGCTGACGCGGGAGGAGACGAGGTAGAATACGCCGAGGCCCCAATCGTCGCCTGGGTCGGCTGCCCTAATTGAGAAATTTCAAGATCGCAGCTTGCACGTCCGCCGCCTGGGTCAGCTTTTGGTGCTCCGCCCGCGAAGTCATCACCTGTGCTCTTGAACGCAGCGGCATCGGCATGACGCTAGAACTGACCGACACGACTCCGTCGCCATCAGCAAACAGAAGATCTTCGTTTAATCCATCATTTTTCGGATGATCGACATCCAGGATCAGCCGCGATTCACCGCCCGACGTCACCAAAAAGCATTTATCCAAGGTGGGCGTACCGTTTCCGTAGACGCTCATCACTTTCAAAGCCTCGGGTGCGTTTGCGACATCCGGTAACTTCAACAGAGCCAGAAACTGTTGACCGGCGCGAAGACGTTGCGAAATAAATTCAGCGCGCGCCGCCAAAATAGAATCCGGCAACTCGGTTCGCGCCATCAAGCCGAAATGATACTCCGTCCAGGCTGTCGGGTCTCCTAACGCTATTGCGAGCGGCCTTCCATTCTGATCCAAAAAATGTCCAGTCTCTTGAGGTAAGGCTGCGTACATCGCTGGAAACGAAGCGTACGTGTCTGGCGGAAGCAGTCGCCCCATCAGTGGCAGCGAAGTGCCTCGTACCATTTCCCGAAATAGCATCATACTTCCGTTGTAGGGCGTACCTAGGATCACTGCGCGGCGAATATTCTTTGCACCTGACCAGTCAGCTTTTGCCAAGCTCGGTTGCTGAGTTCCGTAGGCGAGATAGTAGGTCGTGAGCCATCCCCCAGCACTGTGGGCAACGATGTCAATTTGCGAAAAGCCGTGGGCTTTTAAGTCATCAATCTGATGACCGAGTTGGACGACCGCCTCATACGGATCTTTGCGCCAATCATAAGCAAAAGGTACAATCGTTCGCCCAGTCAACGTCTTCAGCTTTTGCAGCATGCTTCCATAAACATCGACCGTCGTAATCAACGCAGGAATTCCATCGAGCACTCCATCAGGCTCAAGATCCGGCCCTGGAGGCGTTTGTAACTCGGCTTGCTCGAGACTTACCGGCTGCGCATCCCAAAGAACTGAAGTGACCGTGACAAAAACGCGTTTCTTCGTCTTCGTGTCTCTGAGGAATGACCCAAGAAATCCCGGAATAAAAATCACGGCTGACGTCGACGCAGGGTCAGCTGGCGCAGGTGTAAGCATAAAAATTAGGGCTAACGTCATCAACCTTGTGCGCATGTATTTTCGTTGCCTTCTCGGAGAAGTTTTCCAAATATGACTGAATCTCTAAATCCGCCGTCTTCGACAACGTCTTGGACGAATACGCCCTCTTTTTTAAAACCATTTCTTTCAGCAACTTGCATCGAGCGCAAATTATCGGGGCTGCAACTGATGACGAGTTTATTAAAACCCAGTCGTTTCATTTCCGTTTCAATCAATCCGACTGACTCGCTGACGTATCCCATTCCCTCTTCGCCCTTCTCAATGGCAAAACCGATCTCAGCTTTGTGGTCGAGATAATTCAGAGTGTGGATATGAATCGATCCGATCGCCTGGTTCATTTTGAATATCAAGTAAGTTATGTCCCTCACGTTAAGGTCAGGAAGTTCCGTGATATACTTTTTAACATCGCTTTCAGATTCAATCCAGCGGTAGATCTTGCCGCCCTTCAAATGATCCCGCTCGATGTAAGACCAGACCGTGGCCGAATGCCTGGGGCCGCAAAGCTCAAGATGAATACGAACTCCCTCAATCTTCGGCAAGAACGGACGCTTTTCTAAGGTATTTGGCATAATTTATTGGCTTGAGAAAGTTCGATATAGCTTAACCTCGCAGAGTCCTGTTGATGCTTTTACCTTACCCGACAGCTTACTCTCAATTCAAGCCAGCACGATGACGGGCCGCGATTTGAAACTTTCAGAGCGGCTGGGGGCTGATTTTTGGTAATCAAGCTGGTACACAACTTGCTCCCTTTTATTTCAACACAGCGCAGGCAACCCAGGTCGCTGGCTGCCATTTAACCCATGTAACTTTTACTTCCGAGAATAACGTGTGAAGGCAATTGAGCACAAATTCACGCATTTGATAACAGTGTTGAGTTTACTTGTCATCGGTGCTTGCCCCATTAATGTAGATGAAATTGCGCCGAAGTCAAAACCCAATCGAGCGTTTCACGCAGAAGTGATAGGCCCGTTTCCCGAGGGCCTTAGATCTGATACAGTACGGTCTGCGGGGGTTTATCTTCTCTTGGCACACCTTGTTCGACCCTTACTGCGGCTCAACCGCAATTCACAGATTGAAGGAGACCTAGCGGATCGGTGGAAAATCTCCGATAATTTCACGGTCTACCGATTTCACCTAGATAGCGATGCCAAATGGTCGGATGGCCGTCCTGTTACGGCCCATCAAGTAGAGGAAATGTTTGTCGAACGCCAAAAACAAGGATCAACAACGCAATTTGATTTTCGACAGATTCGTACTGTCAGTTCACATGATCACTGGCTCGAACTTCATTTAAAGACTTCGAACCCCAATCTTCTCTCCCAACTACTCCACCCCGAAACTGCCATGGCAAAACTGATTTCTACCGAAGGCCGCCAAGACTTCTCCATCACAGCTGGACCATATACCCTTGTGAATTACGGCTCAAAAGAAGCGGTGCTCAAAAGAAATCCATTCTACCCAAAACTAGCCGACACTGAACCAGACGAAATTTACCTCTCAAGTTCAAATTCGATAGAGGATCAGATTCGTCGAATTGAAACCGATCGAGCCGATTTTATCATCCCACTTTCCGGTATGACGCCCCAGATGTATCGAGATCTAAAATCCACCCATCGGTTTGTCGAAATTGACCCAAGGACTGGTTACACCTTCTGGATCGCACCAATCGTGAACTCGCCAGTTTTTAAGGAAAAATCTCAGCGGCTAGCCCTTGCGAAAATGATTGCTAATGCCAATATAAATTTTGAAGACTTCCAGCCGTATTGGAGCCGCGCAAGTCAGCTATATCTCAACGATGGCTTTGGCCGACCAAGCCCTGCAGAGCTGGCAAAGGTGAACTTTGAAATATCGGGGAGTTCGAGACCTCGATTTAGGAGGATCAAAATTTTAGCGTCCTCGACCTTCCCTTTCAAGAACCAGATTGCAAACAGCATGAGGCATGAAGGCATTGAAGTTGATTATATTTTTTACAGCAACTTTAACGAATTTGAGGGGCTCTTAAAGCAAGGTGACTTCGACGCGTTTCAGATCAACAACGATTTTAGCTCGTCAGATATTTTAGAAAATCTGCAGGTTACCTTGAGCGAATCACGACCACTCATCTCCGTAGGGGCTGGCGACTTGATATCGCTTCGAAACCTACTAAAGAAGGCCAACGAAACGCAAATTCCAGACGAAAAATACGCCGCAATTAAAGAGATTGGATTGTCGCTTCTTCGAAACGGCTACGTTATTCCGATTGCCTATAGAAAGAACATTTCTTTTGCGAATAAACGGTGGGATTATAGTTGCTGGTCGAATTTGTTTCCCGACTTTCGCTTTTGGAAAATTAGTCTCCGCGCGCAGGGCGGGCCATGAATAAAAAAGCAGCGCTTCTGCTCTCGGCAATTCTTCTTCTCGCGACATTCCTCGCTGCGATAATGATCGGAGAGATGCGCGATCGTTATGCCTTTTCGCAGACCGAGAAGTTCTTTGAAAACCAGACGTCTGCTTATCTCAAAGAAACGACCGAGACGGAACGAAACGATCTGTTGCAGGAAAACTATCGCGTGGTAAGAAATCGACTGTCCTCGCTCAGGGACGATGGTCTCTTTTCAGAGTACTCCGTTGCAAGAGACGGTAATGTTGTCGATCAGAGCGAGCATTTCAATGATCGAGCAGCAGATCCAGCTTACTTACAGACCAACATCGCGATCGAGTTCTCAAAAGGCTCTGGAAACAACTGGGGCCAAGTTCGTTATCTGACGTCTCGAAAGTATTTGCGCCAGATGTCTCACTCCCTTGACTCAAGTCTCTTTCTGGCTTCGCTCGGTATTTCATCTATCTTTGCTCTGGCAATTGGGCTTTTGCTGTGGATGTTTTGGCTCTCGGGCCGCTATCTGTCAGATCACGTTTCGGCTCTGTTGCGAGGACTCCCTAGCCCGGCAGGTCGCATTTCGCGGTGGCTGTGGCTGCCGCTCGTTGAAGTCACATTGGAAATCATTGAAAACTTCAGAAAGACCTCGCGCGATCTTGAGGACTCCAGAATTGAAGCAGAAATCGGCTTACTCGCCGCCCAAGTCGCCCACGACATTCGGTCTCCTATCACTGCGCTCCGCCTTGCAATTAGCCAAAGGAGCGACGAAGGCGAACGGGTTTTGCGACTTGCCGCCGACCGCATCGACGCTATAGCGGAGGATCTCTTGCAGATTCGCCGTTCTAAAAAAAAGAAGAACGTTTCAACCGAAATTAGTCAGTCGGTGACGTTACTAAAACGCCAGCAAGAGCTCGACCTGACTGAGATCGTGGCGGTCACTGCGAATATTATCGCTGAAAAGCGGTTATCAGCCCGGTGCGAAATCGAACTCATTACTCAAAAGCCAGCTGTTGAAATTCACATTGCCGAAGTCGATTATGCGCGCATTTTATCTAACTTGATTAACAACTCAATCGAAGCACTACATGTAAACCAAGGACGAATTCAAATCTACATTCACATCTACAAGTCGAGCGTCGTTGTATCCGTATCGGACAACGGCAAAGGAATTGCTCAGGATGTTGTCCAACGAATCAGCCGCTCTGGCGAAAGTTTTGGCAAAAACGGCGGGAACGGCCTAGGACTCAGACACGCGCGGCGCACCATGCTTCAATATAATGGCGAACTCAATTTAAACAGCAAAGTTGGCGACGGAACCATTGTAACTCTCACATTTCCTGTTTAGAACTACGTGCGAGGGAGAACTATGCAACCAATCTATCCTGCGCAATCTTCATTTGCAAAACTGGCAGTTGTTACTTTGCTCTTGATGACGACAAAAGCAGCTTTCGCAACGACACTCGATCAGATCTCGTCAGTCCGAGGTTGCCAAGTGCAAAGCAATGGAGTCGGAAGCCAAGAGTTGGTTTGCCAGCGGGTTACCTTCAGGCGAGCGGACCATGCCAGCGGAACACCTCACCCGAGCTTTCGAAATGCTCGATCAGATTCATTATCCAACAGAGGCTGAGGTCGCGCTGATTCGCAAGGCGCTGAAGTCGTCATTCGCAGACGTTATGAATAAGTGGATGGGTGCCGCAAGCGCCGATTGCGCCGGCCTTCGACTCGTGCTCGTGCGACCTTTGATCGCCGAATCGGCCAAAGATGCCAGTCTTAGAACCAAGTTTGCACCTCGGCTCAGGCAGATCTTGGCGACGCCTCATTACCCAACACTTCTCGATGTTACGCTCAGCTTGGTGTTACTCAACGAAGGTCTGCAAAAAGGCTTGTGGTCAGCCGAGCCGAAGCTTGTGGTGACCGTTGCAAAAGATGTTGCCGACGCAAAAAAGGTGAACAAGGATTGGCAAGATAAATTCCATCAAGTCTTTAGGGATGCCTGACTTAAATTTGATCAAGACGACAAAGCTGCGACCGCAAGGCTAAAAAATTCAAAGTACCTTCCGCAACTCAATCAGGCCGTCCAAGCCGAGGAAGAGCAAATCCAGCGCCTCACGGAAAATTTGAAGCTTCGCGTGGATAAGCTCGATCAAAAAAAATAAACGCCCGCGGTGAGACCCAAACTGAATGCCTGGGCCGATGGAAACGTAACGTTCGAGTAAGATTGCGACGGAAGATCGAAAATAGGAACGGTGACGGCAGGTGCATACAGATACGCAACATTGACACCAATATGAATGGTATCGTTTGAATAGAATCGGTATCCCAAAGCTAGCTGATGAGCAACCGTGGTGACGCCATTGGAAATGCGACTTCCCGAAACACCTTCAAAAAGAAATGTGTAAATAAGGACGACCTTTTCAGGAACCAGGAAATATCCAACATTCACGCCCGTCCCGCTCCGAGCGATGCTCCCAACTGCGCTCGAAGATTCGCCTCCCGACATCACATCGATAACGGTTAAGCCTAATTGAAATCGAAGTTGCTGACCAAACTGGTAGTCGAGACCGAGGCGAAAACGGTTCTCGACGGCCCGATTTTCCGCTTGCACGTAGGATGCGCCTTCGCCGATCCAAATCTGCCCGCGCGCCAAAGGCTCCGGCGGAAGCACCTGGTAATCCTGCGCAACAGCACTCAACGAATAAATCTCGATGAAAAACAAGACAGATAACAAAGAGAAAAATCGCATGCTTATCGGAAAAGCGTACCCAGTCAGCCCAATGTGATATACGCTATCTCAAGGGTGAGAAATGGCGTACGTCAGACTAAGTCCGGGTGACTGGGTACGCTTTTCCGATAAGCATGAAAAATCGCATCGCCGACTCCGCATGCTAATGACTCGCCGCGCTTCGCTCTTGCGCCAAAGATACGCGCCCCAGGAGTGCAAGGTCTGTGCTCGAAACGGATTTGGATTCTATCTTGCAGGACCTTGCGTGACCGTGCATGACCGTGCCCGAAGGGCTGGAGGTTTCTTTGAAAACACTCTCCCTCAGACTGACTTTCGAACTGGTTTTACCGACCGTGGCGCTCTCTGTCTGCGCTTGCAATACGCAGCAATATCGCTACCTCGCAACCGACCATGCAGGCGAAGGCCTAAGCTCCCAGCGGAGCGAGGCCTTTTACATAGAGCCGGCGAAAGAACCTCAGGAAAAGGTGCGAGTTCGCTCAATGGGAATGGTGACGCTAAAACCTGAGTCGGAAGATAAACGCATTCCCGCGCTTCACATTCGTATGAGCGTCTCGGGAATTTCTTCGGCCACGTCATCGTGGGAACTTCGCCCGACTGAAGAACGGGCTGTGTATCCGAATAACACTCAAGTACCTCCGCTCTACGTTAATACGACAGCGGCAGCAAAGACTGACATCGAAATCAGACCTGGAAGTCTCCAGGTCGTAGATTTTTATTTTCCTCTTCCAACTGGTGAAGAGCGGGCCGAAAATCTTGCGGAATTTGACTTCGCTTGGACCCTACATCACGGAACCGATTCGATCCATGAGACGACACATTTCGAGCGTGTGACAGCCTTGCCGCAACCTCCTGAAGTCTATCCGTACGAGCCCTATCCGATGGGATATGGGCCTGTGTGGTACAACTCCGGACCTCCGGTTTGGGCTGCGCCTATGCCCGCCCTACCGACGATTCGCGTACGCCAGTGATATCTCGGCTCGATTCTCAATCCAGGCCGTGACAGGCACTAAACACCAGACAGGCGCAACGCCGCAAGCACCCGCTCGGGCGTCATCGGCATGTGGGTCAAGCGCACGCCGATCGCATCATAGACGGCATTGGCGATGGCGGCACCGACCGGCACGATCGTGGCTTCGCCGCCGCCTTGTGCGTCTTCTAGTTGATTATCGATGACATGCGTATCGATCACTGGCAGCCACGAAAAACGAGGCAGCTGATAGGTGCCGAAGTTTAAATCCTTCATGACTCCATCTTTAAAGTGTTGCATTTCTCTCATCGCGTAGCCCAAACCCATCGTGATCGAACCTTCCATTTGCGCGCGCAAACCACGCGGGTTAATGACGAGACCGATGTCCTGCACTGAAGTGACGCGTTTGACATCAATGACGCCGGTTTTGCGATCGACCGCGACTTCGGCCATCATCGCCACCATCGTTCCCTCAGTCAGCGCGCATGCGACGCCGATGCCTCTGTGGCTCGGGCTATGCGAGCGAGGATGCCACTTAAACTTTTCGGCAGCTGTCTTCAGAACATGTCGAAAGCGCGGATCGACAAGGTGTCGCATGCGAAAATCGACGGGGTCCATCTTCAGACTCTCGGCCATGCGGTCCATGAGAATTTCACGTGCGAAGGCGTTGTTGCTGCAACCCGGCCCACGCCACGAGCCCACCTCAAAAGGATGCTGCGTCACCGGCGGAGCAAAGAAATCCATGACCGAGCCAAAGCTCCGCACGCGCCCAACCTGCCAGTCATAAAACGGTTCCGCGCCAAACTCGCTGGCAAAATAGACGTCGTAATCCCAAAGCGAAATTCCGCCTCGCGCATCTAAGCCGGCTTTAACCTTCACGACGGAAGCTGGCCGATAGGCATCATAGAAAAATTCCTCTTCGCGCGTCCATGCCACCTGCACAGGCTTACCGCTCAGCCGCACGCAACGGGCTGCTTCAACGATCTGAGGAAAGTTTGATTTTCCGCCGAATGCTCCGCCCAAGAATGCCGCGTGCACACGCACCTTTTCTTTAGAAATTCCAAGCTCTTCAGCGACCTCCGCTTGCGCAACAAATGGCGTCTGCGACGACGCCCAAACTTCAGCCTCGCCATTTTCAAAGACTACCGTCGCCACGTGTGGCTCCAGCGGCGCGTGGGCGACGTAGTCACCGTAAAATGTTTCTGAAAAAAGTGTCTGGCTTGCTTTCTCGCCATCGGAAAGGACACCTTTTTCGAAAGTGACTTTAGGTAATGGCGCCCCTTTGAGCAAAATATCAAAAATGGTTTTTTCATCAGAACTCACAGGCGGATCGGAAAATTTCGCCTTGATTCGGCCTAAGGCCTCGGTCGCAACATCTGGGTGCTCGTGCAAAACTGCGACGAAGTCGCCTTCGCGTAAGACGGTGACGCCGTTTACTTTCGCCGCCTCTGCGGTGTCTACGCTAAGCATTTTGCTGCCCTGGGCGGGCGGTCGCAAGATCCGCGCATAGAGCATGCCTGGCGGATGCATGTCACCGGCATAGATCGGCGCTCCCGTCACTTTCACCCGGGCATCTTTGCGGGCAGTCGATTGACCGATGACTTTAAACTCTGAGGGCTTTTTTAAAATCACAGGGCCTTTAGCTTTTCCGATCAACGTCTTGCCTTTTGTCAGTTCAGCGTAAGTGACTTGTGAAGTTAAACTCCCTTGAGAAGTGATCACGCCATTTTCAACCTGCAGCGAGGCGATCGGAAGCTGCAGTTTGTCGGCAGCCATTTCCAGAAGCACTTGCCTGGCCTCAGCCCCGGCCCTGCGAAGTACGGGCCCCGCAATTCGTGTGGTGCTCGAGGCGTAGGTTCCGGCGTCCCACGGCGAGAGCATCGTGTCGCCCATCACGATGTCGACGTCGCTGAGCCGCACGTCGAGCTCTTCAGCGAGCATCTGCTGAAGCGAAGTGTAAACTCCCTGGCCCATTTCGATTTTTCCCGTGTAGCAAGTCACCCGCCCATCGGCTCCGACCCGCAAGTAAGCATTGAAATCGGTCGGTGGCGGACCGCCAAACTTGGCCTGCCAGAGCTCCTCGCGCGTTGAAACTTTCGCCGTGCACGCAGGCAACCCAAAAAACACGACAAGGCCAGTGAGCCCCGTCACTTTTAGGAACTCGCGCCTATCCATTTGAACTGATGAGTTAGCCACGGTGAACCAGCCGTGCCGCCGCCTGAACGGCTACGATGATGCGCTGGTAGGCTGCGCACCGGCAGAGGTGCCCCTCCAAGGCTTGCTGAATATCTTCCCGACTCGGATGCGGATTTTTTTTAATGAGAGCTACGGCCCCGAGGATCATGCCAGGTGTGCAGTACCCGCATTGAAAAGCATCGTGGTCGATAAAGGCTTGCTGTACGGGATGCAGCTGTCCATTGGTTTCTAGCCCCTCA
>JAYTRM010000016.1:0-30602 GCA_043746165.1 Bdellovibrionales bacterium
TAAAAGAGTTTGTGCCTACATCCTTCGCAATGAGCTTGAGGCCTTGGGAGTGATTGCTTACAAGCCTCGGGAGAAGGCCAAGAGGCGCGGTCGCAGGCATGGCCCACCGATCTAGATTCAGGATAGTTAGACTCTATGGAGCATAGGCACCTGGCAGGCGGCATTTGATCTCTGCTCGTGCCGATTATGTCGCTTGCGTCTCGGCCCTAGGCCGTGCCAAAGAGCTCGTAAAAACCAATGTTTTAGGGTAACATAAACCGAGCTAGGCGGAGGGCTCCGGCTATGGTTTTAGAAGTGCTCAAATATCCTGATCAGCGCTTGCGCAACAAGGGTGCGGTGATCGACAAAGTCACGCCTGAGCTTAAGGCCCTGGCTGAAAATATGCTTGAAACCATGTACCACGAGCATGGCATCGGGCTCGCGGCGGTTCAGGTCGGCGCCTCGGTTCGTTTTTTAGTTATTGATACGAGGCCGCGCGATGATGACGGAAATATTTTGACCGACGGTCTCACGGAACTTGAAAAACAAGTCGAGCAGCCGATCGCGATTTTCAACCCCGAGATCGTTGTTGCCAACGAAAAAACCAGCTACGAAGAGGGCTGCCTCAGCGTTCCCGGTTTCTACGAGACGGTAGACCGCTTCAGTTATGTTGAGGTCAGGGGTCTCGATGTGAGCGGTAAGCCGCTGATTATCAAGACGGACGGTCTGCTCGCGATCTGTTTGCAACACGAAATGGATCATCTCGAGGGCAAGCTGTTTATCGACCGCTTGAGTTTCCTCAAATCCAGTCGCATCAAATCGCGAATTCAAAAACACGGATATCCGAAACCCGAAGAGTTGGAAGAGGAACGCGAAGAGGCCCGTGAGCGTCGCCGGGCCGCAAAAGCTGCCAAAAAAGCCATGGCCTCAGTCCCTGAATGAGTACCTGGATCTGTACCCGAATGAGTATGGCAATCTGTCTATAAGTTTATAAATAGCCGCAAGAAATGAGCCAGATAAGATGAGCCGGGTCCGCATTCTGTTCCTCGGGACACCCGAATTTGCCGTGACCTGCCTTGAGCGTTTAATCGCAGACGATCACTTTGAAGTTGCGGCGGTCGTCACCCAGCCAGATCGGCCCGCAGGACGAAAAATGCAGCTCAAAGCTTCGCCGGTGAAAGAAGTGGCTCTTCGGCGCGGACTGCAGGTGTTTTCTCCCGAGACAGTGAACACCCAGGAATTTCGCGATCAAATTGCTCAGCTTGGTTGCGAGAGTGCCGTGGTCGTGGCATTTGGGCAGATTCTCGGCACGAAGTTTCTCGATCTTTTCCCGCGCAAGACGGTGAATGTGCATGGCAGTCTGCTTCCGCGCTGGAGGGGGGCGGCTCCCATCCAACGCGCCTTGATGGCCGGCGACCACGATTCCGGAGTGGCTCTGCAGATTGTCGTCAAGAAGCTCGATGCTGGCCCGATCCTAGGTATCCGGAAAGTGGCTCTCACTGATAGCGTCGATGCCGCTTCGCTTTACGACCAACTCAAAGTTTTGGCTGCTGATCTCTTGCACGTCGAGTATATGGATTACCTGCGCGGTAATCTTATGCCGACGGAACAAGATGAGTCGGGCGTAACCATCGCGCCGAAGCTTGAAAAATCAGAGGCCAAAATTGATTGGCAGCTTTCCGCTCTCCAAGTTTTTAATCACATTCGTGGGCTGGTCATGGGCCCAGTTGCCTACGGGCACTCGCCTTCGGGGGCCGCCGTTAAATTTCATCAGTCGCGTGTGGTTAAAGGCGCTTTGAAGGGGGCGCCTGGCGAAGTCGTGAAAGTGAGCCCTGAGGGATTTCAACTCGCTTGCGGCGAAGACGCCCTTGAAATGCTGCTGATCCAACCTGAATCTCGATCTCGGCAGACGGCTGCTGAATTCCTTCGTGGCTATCCTTTGAAGCTAGGCGACCGATTCAAATAGTTAGTAGCTTTTCCATTTTCGACGCTTTTTTCCAAAGTTCCTGCGCGAAGTTGCCAACTTGCTACGCTACCTGCTGAAAAATATTCTTTTTTGGAAGCTGCTTTAAAAAAAAGCAGCTAATCCTTTTCGACCTAGCGAATTGGTGCTAGGTGTTCGCCTACGAAATGCAAACGGATGGGGAATTTGCGATGAACCTCGTACTGAGCGACGGGGCCAGAAGAGTGGCCGTGGTGGTGGGGCTGTATCTGGCGACATTGGGTGGGCTGGCAACAGCCAGCGCGATGACGATCAACGACGGGTGCCGCAAGGCGATTCAAACCCTTGTTGATAACGCAGCTAAACAGATGAGCGGTGACAACGCCGCCGGAATGGCTAGCGACGGTCTCAATGGGCCTGTGCTCAGCGGCGCCGTGGATGTTCAGGGGCGCTCCGAATTTAAGGTCGCAGTTTCGCAAATTTTTGTCGGCAGCGGCAATCTGCTCGGCGGAAATGCGACTGCTTGGTTCGTACCGAATGCCAATTCATGTGACCACATTCGACTTGAGATCTCTCCAGATTGACTTGAGTCACTCGCAAGTGAGGCTCTTTGCATGAAAAATGGATTTCTAGCTCTGGCTATTTTTTCATCTTGTGCGGCTTTTGCCGACAACTGCCCGAATTTCACAGGAAGATTCCAAAATTTTGAGGGAGAAATTCTGACCGTTGCGCAAACTGGGTGCACCGCGATCTCAGTCGGCATTCAAGAAAACTTCGCGCAACCCGTGACGAATATAGATTTCGTTTTGGACTGCGGTCGCCACGCTCATGGCGGCATTTTTTGGTCGGCGTATTGGGTTGGCGAAAAATTCGTTCGTGAGCCTTGGTCCGCAGCCGAGGGCGGGGAGCTCTTGGGCGATCGAGAGATCTGGACGCTGCAACGAGATGGCAGCGGCCCCTCGATCTTTGACCAAGTGATCGATGCTAGTGATGGAACAATCATGGGCAAAAAGGTCTACAAAAAAGTAAAATAAATTTTTCAGACCGATTTTAGTTCAATTTCAATCCTGCGCTCGAGCAATTTAAATCCGATCGATTCAGATTCATAGGTCTTCTAGGAGGCCGCGACTCAGATCCTCTAGTGCCGCGTTGAAGTAGCAAGTAAAGGGCTGTCGTTGTCCAAGAATAGACTTCGCCAGTTCGATTTCCGCGTTTGAAAGTTTTGAAGTTGGTTTTCCGCTTGTCATCACACAGGGTCAGCTACCAGACTGAACGGGTCATGACAACCAATCCAACAGTTCTCATTCCACTCCCAGCTTTTGATTTTGATCCGACCGAATGCGCGGTACCGTGGTTGATACTCCACGCGCGGGGAGTTCGCCTGAGTTTTGCCACGCCGACCGGTGAGCCAGCGGACTGTGACGGTCGGATGTTGACGGGGAAAGGTCTGGGCTTATTTAGCGGATTGTTGGCGGCCAAGAACCAAGCCCGCGCCGCTTACGAAAAGATGCGGCAAAGTGAAGAGTTTAAAAAACCAATATCGTGGTCATCCGTGAAAAGTTCAGATTTTGACGGAATTCTTTTACCTGGAGGGCACGCACCTGGAATGAGGCCGTATCTCGAATCAGAAATTTTGCAAGCCCTAGTGGTGGAGTTTTTTGACGCCGCTAAGCCAGTCGGTGCGATCTGTCATGGAGTCGTGCTCGCCGCTCGAAGCTGCAAAGACGGGATCAGCGTGCTGCGGGGCCGTAAAGTGACGTCGCTCCTGGCTTCACAAGAGTTATTCGCATGGGCGATCACCCGGCTCTGGCTCGGCAACTACTACCGAACTTATCCCCAAACCGTCGAGGCGGAAGTACGTTCTTGCCTCGGCTCGCCCAAAGACTACGTGCCGGGGCCGATGCCTCTCTTGCGCGATAGCCCTGCGCACCTGAGCCGAGGATTTGCGCTTCGAGACCGAAACTTTGTTACGGCCCGTTGGCCGGGCGATGCGCACGCCTTCGCTTCGGAATTTCTAAAGCTGCTATTGAAACCAGCCCCAGAAGAGTCGCCTCGTTCAGCGATCGCTGATTCGAGGTCAGACGCCCGCTCTGAGTAACCGCGTCGTAACCGCGTCGTAACCGCGTCGAGATCCTGACTCGGTATTGCGGTCAAAGGGCCGCTGGGTTAGCTTTTACCTACATCGCACGAAGCTAGCTGATTTCGCACATTGATCAGAGAGGCCCACTTTGCCAGACCCTCACGCACAGTTTCTCATTGCTCCGAGTATTTTGTCGGCTGATTTTGCAAGGCTTGAGCAGGAAATCAAAGCGGTGACCGAAGCCGGCGCCGATTGGATTCACGTCGACGTCATGGATGGGCACTTCGTCCCGAACCTAACGATCGGTGCGCCGGTTGTGAGGTGCCTAAGGCCTATTGCGAAGCTTCCTCTCGATTGTCACTTGATGGTCGAGAATCCCGAAAATTATTTCGCCGATTTTGCGGCCGCCGGTGCTGATTATCTGACGATTCACATTGAAGCGACAAAAGAGCCAGAAAAGGCGCTGCTTAAAATTCGCGAGCTGAAAATGAAGCCTGGCCTAACTTTGCGACCGGCAACTCCGATCGAGACGATTTTGCCTTATCTCCACCTCGTGGATCTGGTTTTGGTTATGACCGTCAATCCCGGATTTAGCGGTCAATTGTTCATGTTCGACCAAGTTGCGAAAATTGAACGGATCAGAACTGAATTGAAACGCATTGGACACCGGGCTTTGATTGAAGTCGATGGCGGGGTCAATGTAGAGACAGCGACTCAACTCCTCGGCGCCGATGTTTTGGTTGCGGGCAATGCCGTCTTTAAGGCGGCAGATTATCGCAAAGCCATCGCGGATCTCAAGGCCATTAAGGGCCAAATAAAGGAAAATTAAGCTATGGAAAGCAATGTCATTTCGCTCACTGGTCAAGATGCCAAAATTGAAACTCTCTGGAACGTCGCGAACGGAGCCGGTCGATTGCGAGTGGAACTAGCACCGCGAGCGCGCGAAGCGCTCGGGGTTTCGCGAAGCTACATCGAAAAAGAAATGAAGACTGGCCAGGCAATTTACGGCGTAAACACGGGCTTTGGGGCTTTTTCGAGTGTTAGAATTTCGGATGCCGAGATCGAAGAGCTGCAGCGCAATCTCATTCGCTCGCACTCGTGCGGAATCGGCCGACCGTTCACTCCAGAAGAAACTCGCGCGATTATGTTTTTGCGAGCTAACGCTCTTGCCAACGGACACAGCGGCATTCGTCCAATCGTGGTCGAAAAGATTTTGGAATTTCTCAATGAAGGAATTATTCCGGTCATTCCGCAGCAAGGTTCAGTCGGAGCGAGCGGCGATCTCGCGCCGCTTTCGCACTTAGCGCTTGCGATAATAGGTGAGGGCGAAGCTTGGCACGGCGACTCACGCGTGCCAGTCGGAATTTTGCTCACGGAAAAAGGCATTAAGCCGCTTGAGCTTAAGGCCAAAGAAGGCCTGTCGATGATTAACGGCTGCCAAGTGATGACGGCGGTGGGTTTGCTTTCAGCCTACGAAGCACGTAGACTGGCGTGGATGGCTGATCTCGCGGGCGCGATGACGCTCGAGGCGATGCGCGGAACACGCAACGCTTTTGATCCGCTGATCGCCAAAGTGCGTCCTCATCACGGCGAAGCCGAGACCGCACGCAACTTGATGCGCCTTCTCGGGCCGACGTCGCAGGTCGCGGAAAGCCATGTCGACTGCAACCGTGTGCAGGACGCCTATTCGCTCCGGTGCATGCCTGCGGTCCATGGCGCAGCGAAAAGTGCCCTTCGTCGCGGAATTGAGACACTCGAAATCGAAGCGAACTCATCGACGGATAATCCTTTGGTGTTTAGTGCCGAAAATAAAATTTTGTCTTGTGGAAATTTTCACGGCGAGCCCGTGGCCTTTGTGCTCGACTTCATGGCGATTGCCGTGTCGGCGATGGCTTCGATGTCAGAATGCCGAATTGAGAAACTGATCAATCCCGCGATGAGTGGGCTTCCGGCGTTTCTTGCTCCGCATGGGGGACTCAACAGCGGCCACATGATCGTGCAAGTGGCAGCGGCAAGCCTCGTGAGTGAAAATAAAATCTTGTCGCACCCAGCGTCGGTCGATAGCATTCCGACTTCCGCTGACAAAGAAGATCATGTCTCAATGGGCACGATCGCGGCGCGCAAATTTGGCCAGGTGGTCAAAAACGCGGAGAACATCGTCGCGATGGAGCTGTTATCAGGATCGCAGGCGCTCGATTTACTCCAGCCACTGAAAGCAGCCGGGGCGGTGCAACCAGTTCACGATCTCATTCGGAAACATGTACCGTTTGCCAAGGTCGATCGAGTTTTCTCAAACGACATTGAGTCGATCAAAAAATTAATTCGTTCCGATGAGATTCTAAACGCTGTTCACACTACCATCGGTGAACTCGAGTGGTGATAAGCCAAGGGAGGCTATGCAGATGACAAAACGTAGAAATCCAATTCACGCCCCGCGCGGAAATCAACTGTCGTGCAAGGGTTGGCTGCAAGAAGCGGCTTACCGCATGCTCCAAAACAACCTTGATCCGGATGTCGCTGAAAGACCCGATGAGCTTGTGGTCTACGGCGGCATCGGCAAAGCAGCTCGCAATTGGGAGTGTTACGATAAAATCTTGGCTGCCCTTCGCGTTCTCGAGAACAACGAAACTTTGTTAATCCAGAGCGGAAAGCCGATCGGCGTTCTGCGCACGCACGAAGATGCGCCGCGGGTGCTTCTCGCCAATTCCAATTTAGTAGGTCAATGGGCAAATTGGGAAACTTTCCACGAGCTCGATCGCAAGGGTCTCATGATGTACGGGCAGATGACGGCGGGTTCCTGGATCTACATCGGAAGCCAAGGGATCGTTCAAGGCACCTACGAGACATTCAATGAGTGTGGGCGCAGGCATTTTGGCGGAAGTCTCAAGGGCCGCGTCATATTGACCGCCGGTCTCGGGGGAATGGGAGGCGCGCAAACACTTGCCGGTGTTTTCGCGGGCGCTGTCGTGCTCGGCGTCGATGTCGATCTCGAAAGAATTGAAAAGCGATTGAAAACTCGCTATGTCGACGAACTCGCGACAAATCTTGATGATGCGATCAATCGGGTACGCAAGTACCAAAAGGAAGGTGCGGCCCGCTCGATTGCACTCGTCGGCAATATGGCGAGCATCATTCACGAACTGATTGCCAAGGGCTTTACGCCCGATATTTTGACCGACCAAACGAGTGCCCACGACCCGCTGAATGGATACGTTCCCGTGGGCCTGAATTTGGCGGAAGCCGCCGACTTGAGAGCGCGCGATGCAAAGACCTACGTTGAGCGCTCGGTTGCTTCGATGGCAAAGCACGTCGAAGGTATGTTGCAGATGCAGAAAAAAGGTGCCGTCACTTTTGATTATGGAAATAATATTCGCGCCCGCGCCGTCGAGGGTGGAGTTGCCCGCGCATTTGATATCCCGGGCTTTGTTCCTGAGTACATTCGTCCGCTGTTTTGCCGCGGCTCGGGGCCTTTTCGCTGGGTCGCACTTTCTGGTGATCCCGAGGATATTCGTGTTACCGATCAGGCGCTGCGCGAGTTGTTTCCAAATAAAAAAGATTTGCTGCAATGGCTCGACAAGGCCAGTGAGAGAATCGCCTTTCAAGGATTGCCCGCAAGAATTTGTTGGCTCGAATACGGCGAGCGCGCAAAAGCCGGGCTTAAGTTCAACGAACTCGTTCGTGACGGCCGCGTGAAGGCGCCAATTGTCATCGGCCGCGATCATCTCGACTGTGGAAGCGTGGCTTCACCTAATCGCGAAACCGAAGCGATGAAGGACGGTTCAGACGCCATCGCCGACTGGCCGATCCTCAACGCTCTCGTCAACACCGCCTGCGGTGCGAGTTGGGTCAGCTTTCACCACGGCGGCGGCGTAGGTATAGGTTACAGTCTGCACGCTGGCCAAGTGATCGTCGCCGACGGCACGGGGGCTGCGGCCGCGCGTCTCGAGCGCGTTCTCACGGCCGACCCGGCGATGGGCGTGTTTCGACACATCGATGCCGGCTACGAAGAGGCCAAAGTCATTGGCCGCGAGCGCGGCGTAAAATCATTGTGGCTGGATCGGTAGTTTGAAAGCGAAGCGAGATTTTTTTTACGACATTGGCCGTCTCTATACGTTACGTGGTGCTGCGAAAAAAGGTTCGAGGCACGTTCAGGAACAAGACCTAAGCTCAATCGATAAAGCGGCTCTGCTCGTCATCGGTGGCAAGATCGCCTGGGTCGGGCGTGAAAAAGCGGCACCCTCCGAAATCGTAAAAGGTGCGGTCCGCCATTCGCTCGCGGGAGCGAAAATTATTCCGGCCCTCATCGAGTCGCACACCCATCTCCTCTTTGCCGGAAATCGCGCCGGTGAATTTGAACGCCGTAATCGGGGCGAAACTTATCAGTCCATCGCGGCCTCGGGCGGCGGAATTCGTTCGACGGTAGCGGCGACACGCAAGGTCAGTGAAGAACACTTGCTCGAAATTGCCCAGGCCCGTATCGAGAGGTTTCTGCGACAAGGAGTCGCAACGGTCGAGGTCAAAAGCGGTTACGGTCTCAGCGCAGCAAGTGAACTTAAGATGCTCAAAGTCGCTGGAAAAATTCGCCGCGCCCGCGTGGTGCGAACATTTCTTGGAGCCCATGCCATTGCGCCGGAAGCTCGAGATGCCGAAAGCTATATTGAAGATTTGGTCACCAACATTTTACCCCAAGTGGCTAATGAGCGACTCGCGACTCGCGCTGATATTTTTGTCGAAAAGGGATATTTTTCGATTGAGCTTGCGAGACGCTATTTGAGCTGCGCGCGGGATCTCGGATTCTCACTCGTGGTCCACGCTGATCAGCTCAGTCGCACTGGCGGGGCACTTTTGGCCGTTGAGATGGCTAACAAGTTGGCTAAGACTGGCCGAAGTTGCACGGCAGAGCATCTCTTGCAGATCACAGCGGGGGACATGAGTCGCTTGGCCAAAAGCGAAGTGACGTGCGGTCTCCTTCCAACTTCTGACCTTTACATGAATTGCCCCTATCCTAACGCTCGCGGCCTGATTGATCGCGGAGCACGCGTGGCTCTCGCAACAGATTTCAATCCCGGAACCTCGCCATCAGGGGATGTCGCACTCGTCGGTTTACTCGCTCGCCTGCAGATGAAAATGACTTTGCCAGAAGTTCTCGCGGCTTACACGACCGGTGCGGCTCATGCTGTAGGCCTTCAAGATCAAATCGGTTCGCTAGAAGTCGGGAAATCTGCAGATTTTGCAGTGCTCGACGGCGACCTTGAAGATTGTTTTTATGACGTGGGAAGAATGCCGGTCACTCACCTTTTTGCCGCTGGCCGGTGTCTTGTAAAATGAGGATGGTGCTTGGTGTGCTTAATTTTTAAGCTGCTGGAGCAAGGCCTATCCCTAGAGGTGTAATGCGGCGCAATGGCATTTCTTAAATGTACTTAAAAATATTGGACAATCGTTTTTACGGCTGCCTAGTCTGTGAGTGACTCGCTTGATCGGCAGGACGCTGATCGGCGGTCACAATGCTCAAGAAAGAGCGTTTTGACGAGGTTCGCAATGAGGAGGGGAGCCTACCGTGAGAGAAAATGTGACCTACGTCACCCAGAGCCGTTATTTTACTCCGGCATTTAACGCCGCGATCTTTGACGGTCCGATTCGAATTTACTTCGCGCAATACCAAGAATCTCAAGCGCTCAAGATTTACTTCAATCTCCAAGAGCGATTCGCCCAAGTTCGTCGTGAAGCGCGCGGTATTTTCAAAGACCGTGGTCGCAATATTTTCGTCATGCTTTATCCGACAGAAGAGACTTTTGATCTGTCGTTTACTCCCGAGCCCTTAGCCCTAGGAGCCGGTGCAGAAGCGGGAATCCGTGAACCGAGCCGAATTGCCGTGGAAGCATTAAGCGCCGATTTCGTGGTTGGCGTCCGTGGTCAAATGACCGATCGCGGATTGGATGATCTTTGCCTGGAAGTTGATCGCATCGTAAAGGCCTGTGAAGGCCTATGAAAGAGCCTGTGGGGATTAATTAGCCTTTGCCCCAGGTGAAACTTCTTTTTGCGAAACTTCCTCTTGCAACAACCCATCAATGAAATCCTTGGTCTGCGGATTGCTCCAGTCATTGGCGCCGAATCCGCTAAAAGCGATCCTGCCGGCACGATCGATCACGAAATTTGATGGCAAGATGTCAACGCCAAATTGGCTCTGAAGTTTTTTGTCAGAGTCAAAAAACGTCGGAAAAGTAAATTTCTCTTTGGCCCAAAAGTCCTTGGCAAAAACTTTTCCCTCGTCGCCTTCGTCAACATTAATTGCCAAAACCCTTAAACCACGCTCGTGATATTGATTTTCGATCTCGGCAAAGGTCGGGAGTTCGACTAGGCAGGGCGCGCACCAACTCGCCCAAAACGTCAGAATCACGACGTTTCCACGAAAATCTGAGAGCTTTTTCAGTTTTTTATCAGCATCTGTTAAAATAAAGTCGGAGACTACCGTTCGTTTCGCGATCTCTTCGGGATCCGGATCAATGGCCGTTGCAGTTTGAGGGGGCCCCGCTTGAGCGGTGGAGGGACGAGAATGCTGAAAGAAGTCACTAAAGTAGCCAACGCTTGCGAGCCCAATCACCGCAATGATCAGTGCTCCCTTGGCCCAAGCGGGCAGGCGAAATGTCTGATTTACCTTGGCCTCTTGCCTTTGGAAATCAGTCTTGGGTCCCCGATAGTCTTTCGGAGAGTGAGAAGATGAGCCCGAATCTGATGAGTCAAAATCGTCTGAAGTCACGAGATCAGCGTATCCGCAAACTTTTGCGTCGTCAAAGGCAGCGCGGTCAGATTGTCGTTGAATATGTGTTGCTTCTGGCGATTACGGTTTCGCTGGCGATCTTGATCACCAAGACGTTGATCGGGCGAGACAATGGCAATCCTGGATTCGTTTTAGCGGCCTGGCAGACTCTGATTACCCAGATTGGCGCCGACCTCGCCGACGACGTTCAAACCAAGCAGCAGTGATTTGCAAAACGCGAGATCAGACGTAATAGAGGTGCTCGAAGCTTCAGCGCGCCACGGCGTGGTGAGTCGGTTTCAGCCGAAGCCCAAAACGACTAGTCGAAGAAGGCAGATCCCCTGCGACTCACTTCTTCGCTCAGGGAGGCTTGCATTTGTTCGCGAATATCTTCGATTAATTCTTCTAAGAGTTCTGGATCGTCCGCAGCCTCAGGTTGATAGGGTAGGTGAATCGGCTGAAGGAACTTCATTTTCCACTTTGAAGGAAGCGGAATAAGATTGATCGGCAGTGGCATTGAGATTCCCGGTAAATACTTACTCAGATTGAGTTCCGCGAGATTGATGTGCGATTCCTCAGCGCCGATAATGAGGGTCGGCACAATCGGGCACTGCCGTGCAAGCGCCATGCGGATAAAACCAGTTTTAAAGGGTTGCAAAGTGTAGCGCTTTGCCGTCGGTTTAAAATTTCCCGAGGCGCCCTCGGGAAATAAAATAACCAAATTATTTTTTTTTAACTGCGTAAGCCCATTGGCCATGTTCGCTTCGATAAAGCCGACTTTTTCGGCAGGTATTTTTGTCGTCTGGCTGAGAAACCAAAATTTATGAGTTAAAACACGGGGCACACGACCGGTGAGCCGGAAGATTTCGTGGCTGAGAAGGAGAGCATCGAAGCCAGAAAAGCCTGAGTGATTCGGCGCAATGATTGCTGGGCCGCGACGCGGAATATTTTCTATCGATTCAATTTTAAGGCGGAAGTACTTTCGTGCTGCTTCCATGACGACATAGGGAAGTACGCGGTAGAGAAGGACTTCGGTGTCCACATCGCGCAGACCAAAGACTTTTTCGGTTGGCTTTTTGAGTCGCTTTCTGAAAAAGTTTTCCATGGCCAGATCATGTGGTGAGGTTGCCAATAAGTAAAGATCGAAATCCACTGCGACGGAGAGCTAAGTGAAGGTTTTGAGATCGACGACGCCCCATGCGGCGCAAAAGACGACGCCAAAGACAATGCCGCCAGCTACGCCCTTAGCTGCGCCAAAGACCACGCCGAAGGACTTGGCTAAGCCTCCAAATGCGGGACGACATTTGCTCGCCATCGACCAGGGCACGACCGGCACGACCGTGACCATCATTCACGCCAAAGGTCACGTTGTTCACAAAGCCAATATGGAGCATCGCCAGTATTTTCCCCAGCCAGGTTGGGTCGAGCACCGTCCAGATGAAATTTGGAAGAACGTTCAAAGCTTGATCGAGTCAGGCCTCAAATCGGCCCGGATCAAAGCTACTGATGTCGCGGCAATCGGTATCACCAATCAACGAGAAACAGTCGTCGCGTGGGACCGCCGATCTTCAAAGACGCTTTCACAAGCCATTGTTTGGCAGGATCGTCGCACGACCAAAGAGTGCGAGCGCATCAAGGCCGAACCCGGAATCGAACAGCAGGTGCGCGAAAAAACTGGGCTCGTGATTGATCCTTATTTTTCCGCTTCAAAAATCCGCTGGCTGCTCGATAATGTCAGCGATCTTCGCACGAAGGCCGAAAAAGGAGAACTCGCGGTTGGTACCATCGACAGTTTTCTCTTGTGGCGTTTGACGGGGGGGGCTGCCCACAAGACCGACGTTTCCAATGCGTCGCGTACGCAGTTGATGAATATCGAAAGTGGCCAGTGGGATGAAGATCTCCTGAAGCTTTTTGGCGTACCGGCGGAAATTTTGCCCGAAATTTGTAATTCGGCCGGTCTCTTTGGTGTTACCAAAGGTGTTAAGGTCCTTCCGGATGGTGTTCCGATATGTGGAATCGCCGGTGACCAGCAGGCGGCTTTATTTGGGCAAACCTGCTTCGCAGTTGGTGAATCTAAGTGCACATTCGGCACCGGAAGCTTTTTGCTCATGAACACGGGCACAAAGAGAATTGCCTCCCGCGCGGGACTCTTAACGACAATTGCGTGGCGTCTTCCAAATGATCAGGATTTCACCTACGCTCTCGAGGGTGGAGCTTTTATCTGCGGCGCTGCGGTTCAGTTTTTGCGCGATCAACTTGGGTTTATCAAAGAGAGCCGCGACATCGAAAAACTGGCGGCTCAAGTGAAGTCAACAGATGGTGTTGAGTTTGTACCGGCACTTTCGGGCTTAGGAGCTCCGTACTGGGATCCTCATGCCCGCGGCTTAATCTGCGGGCTAACTCGCGGCACGCAACCCGCCCATATTGCCCGCGCGACACTCGAGGCCATGGCGCTGCAGAACGTAGAAATTCTTCTCGCGATGCAAGAGGATCTTGGCTCTTCGATGTCGTCGATGCGAGTTGACGGCGGTGCTTCGGCCAATGGACTTTTGATGCAAATGCAGGCCGATTTTTTGGGAGTGGATGTCGTCAGGCCCGAGGTGATTGAAACAACCTCAGCCGGCGCCGCCTACCTCGCGGGTCTAGGCTGTGGAATGTTTTCTAGCGTCGATGAAATTAAGAAAATTTGGAAAATTGACCGCACCTACCGCTCGAAAGTGACAGCAAGTGAGCGAAACGAGCGGCTACAGCGGTGGAAGGTTGCGGTCAAGAGAGCACTCACCTGAACTCACCTGATTTAACGGCAGGCAGGACCGGCAGTAGTTAAGCATCTGCCGCCCTGCAATGCCGGCCTCTTTCGTTGCGCAACGAAGCAGCTATGAGCTCTCTAAACTAAGAAACTATAGGGTCTATCTAGAAGTCATACCGCCTGGCGATAGGTCGGGTTTTTTCCGGCAGCTTCAAATGACCGGTCGAAGTGCGGTATCATCTTCAACGGGGCGGTTATTCATCCATTAAAAAAAGCGAGAATTTTGCAGTGAGACGTCGCGAATATTATTGGTGCCTCAACGACTCGGTCGAAAACAATTCACTGCAAGATCTGCGCACCGACCAGGTCGAAGCTATTTTTGCGGCGTTGCCAAAAGCAGACTTGCCGCATTGGTGGGTTTGGCGCGAAGGCTTTACCGATTGGAAGCCAATGGCAGATTTTCCGCAGCTTCTCGTCAGCCTGCGCAAAGTCGAAGTCCAGGCGACCATCGCTCCGCCAGCGCCGACTGCTGCAGCTAAGCCCTCCGAAAAACCGATTGAAGTGATGAACGAGTCTCGCTCGGCTGCTCCAGCAAGTACTGCAAAAGCGACCAAGCCGGCGCGAGCGAAATCGGCTAAGATTGACGACGTCAGAGACGAGATCGAACCATTTGAAACGACTAGCTCAAGGATTCATCGAGAGCAAGGCACGGGGCAAGCCAAACGCGGCAAAGAGAAGATCAGTGAATTTGAAATTGAGGCTGAAGCAGAAGAGGATGGGCTTTCGCTCTCGATCGAACGGACACGATTGTCCGATGAGCGCGGTAATCACCGCTTTGATTTGCAGATCGAAGTGCGGGTGATCGTCGGTGAGAAGGTCTACAAGAATTCGACGGTCAACATCTCGCTTCGCGGAATGCAAGTCAGCCTGCCACTACCTAAAGGGTTGCCGCGCTACTTTAACGTCGAAATTCGCGATAAGACTCGTTACATTCCCTTGGTTTGCACCGAAATCAAAGGGCCTCCGGGAGCGCCCTCGAACCGCTTGAAAATCGAAGTTAACGAACGCTCCTCAGAGCTTTTGTCGCTTTTGCTGCGCAGCTAACCGCGCACGAAATCCGATTATTTTGTTGGGGAAGGGCCGCGGATCAATTTGGCAAGCTCCCGCACATCCTTAACCCAACGAATTTTACCCTTGAGGCTTGGCTCAAGGTCACTCAAGTGCTTCTTGTTCGAGTTTGGAATCACAAACGTCGTAAAACCAAGCTTGTCTGCTTCGCGCAGACGCGCCTCTGCAAACGAAACGGCCCGCACTTCACCAGTGAGGCCGATTTCGCCAAAAAAACAACTCTTCCCGTCAATCACGGTAGCGGTCTCCGTCGAAATGAGCGCCGCCGCTACCGCAAGATCGGCGGCCGGTTCGTCGAGTTGAAGTCCTCCGACGACATTGATGAAGATGTCAGAGGTCGAAAGGCGCATTTCGAGATGCTTGTTGAGCACGGCAGTCAAGAGGTGCACGCGGTTGACATCAATGCCAAGGGATGTGCGCCGAGGATTGGGCATCGAAGTCGTGACGGTGAGTGCCTGCAGTTCGCAGAGCAGCGGGCGTGTTCCCTCAATGGATGCAAACACGGTCGAGCCGATGAGGTTAGCGCCGCGATCTTCGAGAAAAAGTTCTGAGGGATTCTCAACTTCGATAAGTCCTCGGCCATCCATTTGAAAAACACCAAGTTCGTGGGTGGCGCCAAAGCGATTTTTCAGCGCCCGCAAGAGACGGAACTGATGGTTGACGTCGCCTTCGAACGACAAGACGGTGTCTACCATATGCTCGAGAACTTTGGGGCCAGCGATATGGCCATCTTTGGTGACGTGACCAATCAGAAAGATGCTGATGCCACCGCCCTTGGCGAGGCCCATCAGCTGGGCTGCGCTCTCACGAACCTGTGAAACTGAACCAGGAGCGGAGGGAATATCTGGAAGGAAAACGGTTTGAATCGAATCAATGATCAGGACTTGCGGCTTCAACTCGCGAGCGAGTTCGCGAATGACTTCTATATTGGATTCGGCTGCCATGTGCACGTGCTTGGATCTCACGCCGAGGCGTTGGGCGCGCATCGCGCTCTGCTGCACGGATTCTTCGCCCGAGACGTAGAGCACATTGATTGCTCGCCCAGGCAAGTCCGCAGAAAGGCCGCCAGCCAGTTGCAAAAGCAGAGTTGATTTGCCAATTCCGGGATCACCACCCAGGAGCAGAAAAGATCCGGGCACGAGTCCGCCACCCAGAACGCGGTCGACCTCGCGAAAGCCCGTCGGGTAGCGCTTGAGCTCGGTCTTGGCAACATCGGCGTCGAGCCGAATCAGCTGGGGATTTTGTTCTCCGCTGTTTTCTACTGCGGAGCTTGACGGGCTCCAGCCGCGCTGCCGCGATGTCGTCGGTGTTTCGCGCTCGAGAACTTCTTCGACGAGAGTGTTCCACGCGCCGCAGTCCGTGCAGCGGCCTTCCCAACGTGAGCGTTGGCTTCCGCAGTTTTGGCAAACGTAGACGGTTTTCGCTTTGGCCAAGGGTTTCTTCCTCTTTGACGCCTTGTTTTTGTTGGCTGAATCCCGAGAAGTGTTTACTATGGAGGGCCGGCTCGCACAATATGTGCGCGCGAGGCGATTCAAGGGGGCGGATTTGCCGGACAGAACATTGATGGGACTCGCGGTTGTTCGCTCCGCCAGCTGTTTTACTTTGGCTTTTTCACTGAACGCTTTGGCCGTTGATGGAACCCCGCCCGAAATCGGCGCGCGTCCAGATACCGCATTGATTAGCGGAGCGCGCCTTCGGGCACTTGCCGGCCAGCCCCAGGAGGCTGTGCAAACTCTGGATGTTTCTATCGCCGATCTCAAAGATGGTCAAAGGGACCGCAAAGCGCTCTTGCAAATGGCGGCGGGTCTCATTCTCTTTCAGGCGAATCTCGACGTCGCGGCGCTGGCGCATTTTTCTGGGGCGCTCAATGATGGAAGTCGAATTGCCGACACCGCCCATTTTTACTTAGCAGAGCTTGCAAAAAGAAAACCCGATTTAAAACTAGCTGTCAGTGAATTTCAAAAAGTCATCGATCTGCATCCACCGCGCGCAAGTGAACTGGACGCGCGTTATGAGCTCGCCGAAATTTTCATTCAAACTCATCAGCCGAAGCCGGCGCTTCAGCAACTCGAAGTCTTACGCAAGTATCTGAAAAATGACCCTCGCTATCCGGAAGTTTTGTACCAGCTGATTCGTCTCAAGAGATCGGTTGGATCGACTTTCGATGTTTGCCGGACGGCCCGCGAGTTGTACTCGAAGTATCCTACATTTTCCGCGATTTCTTCTGGCAACGAAGTTTGGGGGCCGATTCTGCAAAACGATCTCGTCGATGGAAAAAGAATCGGTTGCAGTGCGAGCCGCAAAGAATTGAAAACTCGCGTGCGTAGACTTTGGATTGGCGGCGACAATCAGCGAGCCGAAAGTGAACTGCGACTTCTCGACGGCACTTTAGACGACGATAGCGATGATAGTTCAAAGGACAACTCAGCGGTGACGGGAATCAGCGGCACGGGGAGTGCAAATAAGCAAGCTGGGGCAATTGACGGGCTTCTTGTCAATCACCTCATCGCCGACGGGCGTGTGGACGAAGCCTTGAAAATTCTTTTGCAGCACTACGAACAAGAAAAAAAGCATGTCGGGTATCTGCAGCTTTTAGCGAAAGCCTCGGCGAGTGCCGGCGAAAATCAGCTGACAATTGCCAGTTACGACAAAGCCTTTGAACTCGCGCCGCGAAGTAAAAATGGCGTCAATGGTCTTTTTCAGGCGGCCTTCACGAGTTACCAAATTCAAGATTACGACGGAGCGACTCGGCGGTTTGAACATTTTCTCAAAATCAGTTCCAAATCCTCTTTGTCGCGCGATGCTCAATGGTACATGGCGTGGATTCGTTACTTACGCGGTGATTACCAGGGCGCAATCGAAAGTTTTGGAGTCCTGGCCAAGGCGCCAGTGGTAAGTCCGCGTCGGCTTCGGCGTCGCAGGCGGGGAGCGCCGAGTGCCAACCCTGAGTCCGATACCATCGCGCATGATCGGCTGCAGTACTGGACGGCGATGAGTCTGCTGAAACTCGGCCATGCTCCTGAGGCCACCGTGATTTTACAAAACCTTGTCCGCGACCCGGCTCTCGGCTACTACACACTTTTGGCTTATGAGCGACTCAAAGCGATTCCGAACGCCAAGATTCCCGACGAAGTTGATTTTCGATTGGGTTTGAAAAAGCCCGACGCAGCCACCGGTGCTCCCAAGTCAGCAGAAGCGGATTTGAATCAGGCCATCAAGCAAGCTTCGGAAGAGGCGGCGGCCGAGGCCAGTGAAACTGCAGACAGCCGCTTAGAGCCGCGAGCGGAAGACGAAGAAGAGATCGACAGCCAGGAAGAATTCGACGCTGCAGAGGGCGAGCCTCTCGCATCTGAGTCAATTAAAAACCAGGCGATGACTCCGCGCTTTGAACGAGCGCGGGATCTCGAGGTGATTGGACTCGAAGATCGCGCCCGCCGGGAGCTTTTGGAGATTGAACGCCGCGTGAGCTCGGCCGCCGATCGCCACGCGCTCATGACTGAATTTCAACACGTTAAAAACTACGACCGTTCAAGTTTCATCGCCGATGTTGGGTTCAGCGGGGATCGCCTGCGCGGTGGTCTGCGAGGCGATGGAAAGACCTATTGGGATTTTGCTTATCCGCGCGCTTGGGACGCCGCCGTGGCTAAATCGGCGAAAGCCGATTCGATCTCAGAAGAACTCATCTGGGGAATCATGCGTTCTGAGAGTCATTACCGTCAAGATGCCCAGTCGCCCGTAGGCGCGCTAGGACTTATGCAGCTGATGCCTTTTACCGCACGTAAAGTAGCGCAGATTTTGGGGATCGAATCGTTTGATCCAAATTCCCTTCTTGAGCCCGAAACCAATATCCGAATCGGAGCTCGTTATTTACAGCGTCTTGCTGAGAAATTTTCCGGAAAGATCCCACTCGTGGCCGCTGGATACAATGCGGGTCCGCACCGGGTGTACGCTTGGGTGCACAATTTTGGCACGATTGACATGGATGAGTTTGTCGAGCATATCCCCTATGTTGAAACGCGAAATTACGTCAAGCGGGTGGTTCGCAATGCTTCAATCTACGCCCTCCTTTATCACGGCAACGTCAAATCTCTGCGAAGTTTGGTTCAGCCGGTGGGACTAAAGTTGGAGGACCCCGCAGCGCTCAAGGAGATTTGGTGAGATCTTGTTCTCAAACTTTGCCGCGAACTCTCCGCCGAATAGGGCTGTGGATGTTGACGGGTGGAGCTGCAGCTATGTTTATCGCTTCCTGCACCCCTCCTGAGAATCGAGAGATGATCGTTGAACGTCCCGGCGACGCGGGCAAGCTTCGCCTTCCGATGAAAGACTCCCTTCGGATTAGCCTCACGACCGAGCCGCCGACTCTTGATTGGCACAAGGGAAGCGACACCGTTTCAAACCAAATTCTCTGCAACATCATGGAAGGCTTAATGCAGTACGATCTCAGCGATCCGCAGCTGCGCTTAAAGCCTGGCTTAGCCGCGAAGATCGAGTCTCGAGATTCCGCACGCATTTGGGTCATCACGCTCAGAGACGACGTCGAATGGAGTGACGGAGTTAAACTCACTCCCCAGCACGTCATCGATGGATGGAAGCGTCTTTTAAGCAAGGAGACTGCAGCAGATTCGAGCTACTTTCTTTATCCAATCAAGAACGCCCGCGAGTACAATCGTGGCGCAAAAGATTGGAAAGATGTCGGCGTCACCATAAGCGGTGAAAATCAAATCACAGTCGAACTCACGCAATCGATGAGCTACTTTCCGTTTGTGCTCACTCATCACTCGACATTCCCGATTCGCCTCGACTTGGTAGAGAAATTTGGCAACCGCTGGACCGATCCACAAAATATAGTGACCCTTGGGCCCTACCGCTTGACGGTTTGGCAACATGACAAGCTCGTCGTTCTCAGCCGCAATGAGAATTACTACGGCGCTAAACATGGTGACAAACCACAAATTCAGTTTATCGTGGCGCGCATTATTCCAGAGCAGTCGACGGAATTGAGCCTCTTTGCAGCAGCCCAACTCGACTCAGTACACGGTCTGCCTTCGGTGGAGCTTAAGCGCCTAAGGCCCACGCCTGAGTATCGTGAAGTTCCGCGGCTTGGGACTTATTATTACGGCTTTAACATTCACAAGGCGCCGATGGATCGCAAGCTCTTTCGCCAGGCGATTGCGAGAGCCGTTGATCGCCAGCAGATCATTAAGCTCCTTGGCGGCGGTGAAGCGCCGATCACCGATTGGCTACCGTTTGGAATGATCGGCTACGAGGCAGATCGGGGCCTCAGTTTTAACCCTGAGCTCGCTCGCGAGCTTGTCAGGAAAGCCGGTTACAAAAAGCCAGAAGACGTACCTAAAATTGAAATTTCGTTTAACACGCGCGACGATCACCAGCGCATCGCGGAGAATGTCCAAGCCCAGTTAAAAACCAATCTCGGGATCCGCGTCGAGTTAAAAAATGAAGAATGGAAAGTCTATCTGACCTCTTTGAAGACAGATCCGGCGCAGATTTTTCGCATGGGTTGGCAGGCCGATTACCCAGATCCCCACACCTTTATGTCGCTACTCTTAAGCTTTTCTGAAAACAATTATCCGCGCTGGAAAAATACCGCCTACGATGAGCTCGTGCTTAAGGCGGCTAGCCTCATCGATATGAACGAAAGGTTGAAGCTTTATAGCGAAGCAAAACAAATCCTACTTGAAGATGAAGTTCCGGTTCTACCGCTTTACTCGTCGGTGAACCAAATTTTGGTATCAGGACGGGTGGAAAATTATCCGTTGAACGCCATGGAAATTTTTGCCTACAAAGGAGCGCGGTTGAAATGACGAAGTCGTTTTCTCTTGGTCCGGTCCTGGGTTGGGGCCTTTTGCTCCTGGCATTTGCCGGCATCGCGACGGATCTCTCAGACAATAGCATTCCCACCTGGTACTGGCTGGTCTTGGCCGCATGGACAGCATTGAGTCTTGTGTACGCCATTCTTCGCGGCCAGATGCTTGTGTTTGTGACGAAGAGACTCTTTGAAGCTGTACTCGTTTTGTTTGTCATCGTGCTCTCCACTTTTCTCATGTTGCGATATTTGCCAGGTGGCCCGTTTGACTCCGAAAAAGCCTTGCCGCCAGAAATCAAAGCCAATATCGAAGCTAAGTATGGTCTCAATCGCCCCGTGGCTCTGCAGTTTCTCAGCTACATGAACGGCCTCGCGCACGGCGATCTCGGTGAATCTTACAAATACATCGGCCGCCCCATATCGGAAATCATCGCGGAGACCTTACCAGTTTCATTTCAGCTGGGGCTGTACTCGCTTCTTCTTGCGTATGTCCTCGGTATCCCAATCGGGGTCATTTCGGCGGCGAAACATAATACTTACATCGATAACGGTCTGATGATCGTCGCAATTAGTGGGGTGGCGCTGCCGAGTTTTATCGTCGGGCCAGTGCTTGTGATGATTTTTAGTTTTGGCGTGCCGATTTCGTTTTTCCACGGCTGGCTTCCGCCGGCGCTTTGGGAGTCACCGGTTTATTATATTTTACCGGTCATTACCCTGGGGCTGAGACCCGCGGCGATTATCGCCCGCATGACCCGCGCGAGCATGCTTGATGTGATCAACGCAGATTTTGTCCGCACGGCCAGGGCTAAAGGTCTTAATTCGAATGTCGTTTTATACAAACATGTTTTGAGAAATTCCCTGATACCGGTTCTGACTATTTCGGGTCCTCTTATCGCAGGAATTTTGTCGGGTTCATTTATCGTCGAAATTGTTTTTGGTATTCCGGGAATGGGAAAACACCTGGTGCAAAGTGTGACCAATCGCGACTACCCCTTGATTCTCGGCATGACTCTGCTCTTTTCTGCGATGCTCGTGCTCGCCAATCTGGTCGTGGACGTTTTATATTCGGTCATTGATCCGAGAATTCGGCTCGATTCATAAAGGATAGTATGGAAGCGAACTCCAAAGGAAAAAGTTTGTGGAAAGATGGTTGGCGACGCATGACGCGAAATCGCGGCGCCGTGGTTTCGCTCTATTTTATCGGCTTCATTTGCCTAGTTGCCATTCTCGCACCTTGGATTTCTCCATTTTCGTTTGAGACTCAAGACATCGATCGCGCTTTGATGGGCCCCAACGGAATCAACTGGCTTGGTACCGATAGCCTTGGACGCGACATGCTGTCGCGAATTATTTACGGCGCGCGAATGTCTATGGCAGTTGGCATCATGACCGCTGTTTTTTCGCTTGCGATCGGCGGACTTTACGGTGCGGTTTCGGGCTGGCTGGGGGGCTGGGTCGATGCCGTGATGATGAGAATCATTGATATTCTCTATGCCATTCCGTCTCTGGTACTCTTGATTTTAGTTGGCGTCGCTTTCAATTCAGTGAAGCTCTTTGAAAATCCCGAAATCAAGGCTCTGAGCGGAATATTTCTAGCTCTTGCCGTGGTCGGTTGGGTCTCGCTCGCGCGCCTCGTGCGCGGCCAAGTTTTGCAGGTGCGAGAAATGCTCTACATCGAGAGTGCGCGTGCCCTGGGCGCCAGTGGCTCACGAATTGTTTGGCGTCATATCTTTCCCAATATTCTTGGACCGATCATCGTTATGCTCACGTTTCAAATCCCAGCCAATATTTTATTTGAAAGTTTCTTAAGCTTCATTGGCCTCGGACTCCAGCCTCCCTACAGTTCGTGGGGAGTTTTGGCCAACGATGGTTGGCGAGCTAAGAGTTACCCTCATCTCATTTTGTTTCCGGGGCTCGCGCTGTTTTTGACGATGCTTGCTTTCAATCTTCTTGGCGATGGGCTGCGCGATGCGTTTGATCCTAAGATTAAGCGGTGAAGTCACAACGTTCTGAAAAATTAAATGATTGTTGGGTTGTCTTGACAGCCCATTTTGTCGATTGACTTGTTTTCATCGTGGAGTAGTTTCCAAGCGCAGGCTAAATAATTGCCCAGGAGAATCCGGATGAAGATCTTATCATTGCTAGTTTCGATGCTTGTAATTTCTCAAGTAGCACTTGCCGATTCACCCCAGCCTACGGCACTTGGACAAGCGGTAGTTGATTACCCGGTGGTCGAAACAATTTATAATTTGTTTAATTTAAACAATCAAAAAACCTGCACGAAGCCCTTGGCTAAAGATGTCAAAATATATTGCCTTGGGGCCTTGCCGGCAGTCGAGAAACCAACCATCGCCGGTGTCGGATGTGGTTTTACGGTGAAAATCTTTTGCGGTAATAAAGCACTTGCCGTCATAACGGGTCGTGATCAGAGTTACGAAATTATCGATCAGCACCAGCAAGTTTCTGATTACACAAGCGTTGGTCTGATTATCTCGGATGTGAAGATTACGCCTCACCACGCCCAATAAAAAACCTGCCAGTGCTCACGAACGTTCGAGAACTTATTTTGTAATTTAAGACTTTCTCGGACTATCTTTGAGCAGGCCAAGCCGAATCAGACTTTCGGCAGTTGCCAAAATACACTCTTCATTTGAACGCGGCTTCCAGCCAAAAACTGATTTTGCTTTACTATTTGAAGCGTTTTTGATTTTGCCAAGTTCCGGAGCGATTTGCCGAGACCTTGCGTCGAAGATCGCAAGCACCCTCACGATCCAATCCGGAAGCTCCAGGCTCGGGGCGCGCCGCGCTTGCTCTCCGAGATTGCGTTTTAAGATCATCGACATGTCCCGAAACGAAAGACTTTCGCCAGCCACTGCGAGGAAGCGCTCACCCTTGGCCGCCGGATTGGTCATTGCCTGCAAGTGAAGATGGGCGACGTCACGCACATCAACGGCACCAAAATAAACCCGCGGGCAAGCCGGCAGGGCTCCGTCGAGAAGTAATTTAATAATTTGAATCGAAGTCGACATGTCGGCGCCCAGCGACGGCCTCGTGCCAACCGTGATCTTTTTCAAGATCGGCAGCAAAGAAACTCACGCGACTAGCGGCATCTCGAGAGACTCCGGCAGATGAAAGAAGTGTGAGCACCTCGGGTTTGCGTTTGAGATCTCGAACGGTTGTCTTAACCGTGTGCCCGGCTTCGAGAAGCTGTTGAATGCAGTGGCTACCGATGAATCCAGATCCCCCGGTGACTAAAACTGTGCTCAATCAAGCCTCGCTCATGTTACACGTTGAATCTGAAAAACAAGATATCGCCGTCTTGAACGACGTAGTCTTTACCTTCCAGACGATACTTACCGGCTTCTTTGACGGCCGATTCAGTTTTGAAATTAAATAACTCCGCGCAGTTGTAAGTTTCAGCGCGGATAAAACCTTTTTCAAAATCTGTGTGGATCACGCCGGCCGCTTGCGGAGCTTTGTAACCGCGACGAATTGTCCATGCACGCACTTCTTTTTCGCCGGCGGTAAAATACGTCCAGAGATCGAGAAGCTTGTAGGCTTCAAAAATGAGGCGATTGAGACCGGGTTCGGTAGCACCTATGGAGGCGAGGAACTCGACTTGTTCTTCCTTCGGCAGCTGAGCAATTTCTGCCTCCATTGCCGAACAGATCACGACAGCGCGGTTGTTTTCGCCTGATGCGAATTCCTGTACGGATTTAACCCAAGGATTACCGCCGGCTTGGAAGTCTGTCTCATTGACGTTGCAAGCGTAGAGTACGGGCTTTGAGGTGAGGAGATGCAAATCCTTAACGATCGGAATTTCCGAATCGTCGAGCTGCACCGACCGGGCCGCGCGGCCCTGGCCCAAAGCCTCAGCGACTTTTTTGAGGGCGTCGTACTCATGCTTGGCTTTTTTATCTGCACCGGCCTTGGCGACCTTTTCAACTTTCTGAATGCGCTTTTCGACAGAATCAAGGTCAGCGAGCATGAGCTCGGTGTTGATTATTCCCATATCGCGAACGGGGTCGACACTGCCTGCAACGTGAACGATATTGGGATCATCAAAGCAGCGTACAACATGCACGATTGCATCAGTCGAGCGAATGTGACCAAGAAACTGGTTGCCCAGGCCTTCGCCCTTGGATGCTCCAGCGACGAGGCCCGCGATGTCGACGAATTCGATCGTCGTAGGTATAAGACTCTTGGGCTTGATTAACTCAGATATTTTTCTCAGCCGCTCATCGGGAACCGTGACCACCCCGACGTTTGGGTCGATCGTGCAAAACGGGTAGTTCGCCGCTTCAGCTTTAGCTGAGGTCAGAGCGTTAAACAAAGTTGATTTTCCGACGTTCGGGAGGCCGACGATACCGACTTGCAAGGCCATTACGATTCGCTTTCGTTTGCTGAGCCCGGGGTTTGAGTCGTTCCGGGAGCAGGTGGGTTGATCGGGCCACGGGTAAACTTCGTAGCCGTCTTATCATAGCCTTCAAAGACCAAAGATTCCATCGCATCGCCAGCTACGCCAAGAAAATCATGAAGGTGAGATTCTTCATCGCTCGCGAAGTTCTGCAAAACATAGCTCGCGACATCCATTTTCGGATTGCTGGGACGTCCAACGCCGAGTTTGAGACGCACGTAGTCCATTGTGCCCAGCTTTTCATTGAGACTTTTGAGTCCGTTGTGACCACCGGCGCCGCGATTCTTGTGAATCTTAATCGCGCCAAATCCTTGGTCAATGTCGTCGTGAATGACGATGAGTCGCTCGAGTGGAATCTTATAGAAATCCATCAAACTTTTTATCGATTCACCCGAGAGGTTCATGAATGTTTGAGGTTTCGCAAAAAGCACTTCAACGTCGTCGAGCTTCATGCGGGTGACGAGAGACTGGCGCTCTTCTTTCCAGCGTGGTCCACCGACGCTCGTCGCAAACGCATCAAGTGCCATGAAGCCAATGTTGTGACGGGTGAGAATGTATTTACCACCAGGATTGCCGAGTCCGACAACTAACCACATCGTCCAAGATCCTCTCTGAATAAAGCTCGACGTCGATAAACGAGGCCGTAGGAAGGCCCGCCGCCTAAGCGGCGGCCGGCCTACGGTTCGCGGCCAAGTTTCGAACAAGAATTGAAACTTCGAAGTCCGTCCGCCTTTCGGTGGGCGCTCAGACGGCCCTGAGGTTTTACGCTCGGTCAGCCCCACAGCTGAAGTAATGGGGCCAGAAAAACGTGAGAAAGAATTACTTCTTCTTCTTGTCGTCGCCACCAGCGGCTGGGGCAGCAGCACCAGCGGCAGGAGCAGCGCCAGCGGCAGGAGCGGCGCCAGCAGCGGCACCTGCTTCCGGAGTCGCGGCAGCAGCAACCGGGGCAGCTGCTTCTTCTTTCGGAACCGAAACGGTTGCGATCGTAAGCGTGGGAAGAGAGATAATTTTAATACCCGCTGGAATCTTCAAGTCGGAAACGTGCAGAGCCTCGCCGAGGCTCATGTCGCCAACGTTCAAAGTCAGGAACTCAGGGATTTCGGCCGGTAGAACTTCAATCTCGACATCGCGGACGATGTGCTCAAGGACGCCGCCGTCGGCGAGACCCATGGGTTTTCCATCAAGCCTAATTTCAACGGAGACGCGAACCGGCTTGGTCATGTCTGGCGCGTAGAAATCGATGTGCAGGGGGCGACGAGTGACAGGATGAACTTGGATATCCCGCAAGATCACTGATGTTTTATTGAGTTTGGAATCGTCAGATTTCAAATTGAAAATCACGGATTCGAATTTGCGGCCCTGGTATTTTTTGATGAAATTCTCGTCGGCGAGGACGTTCATCGGTTTCTGCTTCGGGCCGTAGACGACGGCCGGTACTTTACCTGCATTGCGCGATACACGCGAATTGTGTTTTCCGATATGACGGACAGAAACTGGAATTTCAATAATCTCACGAGCCATTTCAAACCTGTTCTTTCTCACCAGCAATTTTTGCTTGGCGCTTATTCCGCTTGTCTGGTCAGCTGGCCAAAATGGCCGACTGACTGGAAGACCCTCGTTTCACCCTAGTGACTCAATCGGTCTCAATCGGTCTCAATCGGTTACTTTCTTTAATTTCCGTTCAGTCAAAGAGCGAACTGACCGAAGCATTACCGAAGATCCGACGAATTGCCTCTGCCACGAGAGGCGCCACCGTAATCTGTTCGATTTTGCCGCAGCTGCTTGCATTTGCGCTGAGCGGAATCGTGTCGGTCACCAGCACTTTTTCAATTCCTGACTCAGTCAATCGACTGATGGCGGGACCTGAAAGCAGGGCGTGGGTCGCGACGGCGTACACCTTCTTTGCACCATTTCGACGGAGACTGTCAACCGCTTGCGTTAACGTTCCGGCCGTATCGATCATATCGTCGACAATGATCGCGACTTTGTCTTGAACGTCGCCAATGAGGTGCAAAGCCTTAGCTTCGTTAGGTTTCGTGCGGCGCTTGTCGATAATGGCGATTGAGCATTCGATGCGTTTGGCAAAGGCTCGAGTCCGTTCAACACCACCGGCATCGGGGCTCACTGCCACGAATTCCTCGCCGGCCCCGAATTTTTCTCGCCAGGCGCGGGCCATCGTGGGAATGGCAAACAAGTGGTCAACCGGCACGTTGAAAAAACCCTGAATTTGGGCCGCATGAAGGTCGACGCAAACCACGCGGGTGGCGCCCGCTGAAGTCAACAGATCGGCCATGCATTTGGATGAAATAGGAGCTCGCGGTGCAACCTTGCGATCTTGTCTGGCATAGCCAAAATAGGGGATAACAGCGGTAATTTCCTGTGCCGAGGCCCGCTTCAGGGCATCGAGCATGAGAAAGAGTTCCATGTAATTTTCTTGAACAGGGGGACAGGTGCTTTGCACGACGAAAACGCTATCTCCGCGCACGCTCTCGTGAATTTCGACTTGAATTTCGCCGTCAGCGAAGCGGCCGATTTCGCAGTATCCCAGTTCAACACCGGCTTCACGGGCCACGCGACCGGCGAAGGTTTTGTTGGAGTTGCCAGAGAAAATCTTGAGGCCCTGCACCGGTGCTCCTTTTCAGAAGATAGGCTGACCACTCGCACTTAACAGCGTCCATAATTGAGGAGGAAGTTAGGATGTAGCCCACGCTCCTAGAGAAGTCTAGAATGATTGGATTTTTAACAAGATTTTTTAGAGCGGATTTTACCAATAAAACAATTGTAACTGACGCTGGCCTCAGGCGCCGGCGCGAAGGTCGTAGGCGCGCCGCCTTAGATTGGGTTTAACAGCTCAGAGAACTGGCTCACCGCCTTGGCGCGATGCGAGATCTGGTTTTTGCGAGCGAGATCCAATTCGGCCAGAGTTTTTGTTTCACCCTCTGGAACAAACACTGGATCATAGCCAAAACCACCAGTGCCTCTACCGGCGGTGACAATTTTGCCCTGCATCCGTCCCGAGAACAGATGCTCCGTGCCTGCGGGATCAAAAGCGACAAGTTGGCACACAAAGGCGGCGTTGCGATTGGTGATGTGACGAATCGCCATCATTTTCAAAAGCTTGGCGACATTCTCAGAGTCCGCTGCGTGGGGGCCGGCGTAGCGCGCCGAGTGTATGCCCGGGAGGTTATTTAAACCTTCTACTTCCAGCCCCGAATCGTCTGCGACTACCCACTTGCCGGGGCAGAGGGATTTAAGCGCCCGCGCTTTGATCCGGGCATTGGCGAGGTAGCTGTCGCCATTTTCGGGCGGTGACGAAAATACCGGTAGTTCTTTTTGCGAATGGACCTGCAGTCCTGCCGCTATGAGCCGGTTGAGAAGCGTTTTAAATTCGTTGAACTTTCCTTGGTTTCCCGTCGCGATCCACAGTTCCATACTCAAGCTTTCGCCACGTGGTGTGGAGGAACAAAAATTTGACCGACAATTTCCATCTGCGCTTGCACAAGTTGCCGACAGCCTAGCTCTGCAAGGTCCGTCATCAGATTGAGATCTTCGCGCGAAAAAGGCTGAGTTTCAGCCGTGCCTTGAATTTCCACGAATGGCCCGCAGCCGGTCATGACAAAATTCATGTCGGTGCCGATGCGTGAGTCTTCCTCGTAGCAGAGATCGAGCAAAATTCGCTCTCGATTATTATTTTCATCGATGCCGACGCTGATCGCAGCCACGTAATCTTTGAGCGGAAGTTGCGCAATAATTCCTGCCGATTTCATTTTTCCGAGTGCCAAAGCGAGAGCGACAAATCCGCCGGTGATTGCCGCCGTGCGAGTGCCGCCATCAGCTTGAATGACGTCGCAATCGACCGTAATTTGTTTTTCACCCAAAACACGCAGGTCAACCGCGGCGCGAAGCGATCGCGCAATGAGGCGAGAAATTTCTTGCGTTCGTCCACTCGAAGCGGCCTTTTCGCGATTCATTCGTGTATGAGTGGATCGAGGGAGCATGCCATACTCAGCGGTGACCCATCCTTTTTCAGTTCCGCTCAACCATTTCGGAACACTTCCGTCGGCCGAAGCTGTGCACAAAACTTTCGTATCACCCATCTCAATCAGCGCACTGCCTTCAGCATAACGCGAAACATGAGGCGTAATTTTCAGCTTCCGAATCTCATTGAATTTCCGGCCATCCCCACGCATACGCGACTCTCCTGTCTGTGTTCAACATTTGCCTTGCTGGCACGTCAATAAGAAACGAAGACGGGCCTCAATGTAGGGGCGCGCTCGGCGCTTTGTCCAACATTTCTTTGAATTTAACGAGGCCATCGTAGAGGCCCTGGGCTAAGTCGCGCTGGTAGTCCGCAGTGGCGAGGCGGGGGCCTTCTTCTGGATGCGTGAGAAAGCCGAGCTCAACGAGGACTGCGGGAATTTTAATTTCGGAGACCACCCAAAATGGTGCCTGGCGAATGGCGCGAGTTCCCGATCTTCCAGCGGTGCCGGCAGACATAATGGCCATGAACGGCTGCAGAGATTGAAGAAGTGTTTTGCTGAGCTCACTCGATCTTTCAATGCGGTGGTTGCGTTTCAAATCGTCGAGAATTCTTTTTAGATCTTGGCGAGATGAAAGAGAGTCTGTGCCTCCGGCTGAGGAGTCTCTGCCGGCAAGCGCTTCGGGCGCACCTTCGCCCTCATCACTTTCACGACTGACCAAAAACATCGCTTCTTCGTCGGCCGGCAATTGGTTTTGAAAATAGATCTCCGTGCCGCGGGCCCGGCTGTCTGGCGACGAGTTCAGATGGATGCTCACGAAAAGATCGGCACCGACTCGGTCAGCCATCACAGTTCGCTGCGACAGGGTGAGCCGATGATCCTGAGTGCGCGTCATTGCGACTTCAAAACGCGTATCTCTCGACAGCAAATGTGAAAGTTGCAGTCCGACCTTGAGTGCAATTTCGCTTTCTTTTAGTCCTCCGCGCGAGGCTCCGGTGTCCGAGCCCCCATGACCGGGGTCAATGACGACCTTAAACTTGTGAGTCGAAGACGCGGCAATTGCAACCCCCGGCACAAATAACAGCAGAGGAATGAGCGTGGCGGCGAATGCAAATGAGGTCGACAAAATGAAGCAAAGAATGCAACTCTTAGAGCGACATGGGCTGAGACATTGGCTACGACTCGGGTTGCGATTTGGGTAACAAGTCAGGGGCATACTTTATTTTCTGCGATTGATCTCATCCGTGAAAGACCGGAATGCGAGAATTGCTTAACCATCGAGGCACTAGACTGGACGTGAGTAGGGGAGTGTTCGTGGCAAAAGCTAACTTAGACTACCGCGAGGTTGTAGAATTTTTGAGTCGCGAAACTGCCAGCGGAAGCGACAAGGAAGCGCGCTTTGAGAATTTTCGCAAGGCGCTCGCGAAACTCGCCGTAAGAGAAAAAATTGATTTTTCTGCGAGCGATGTCATTTTGATCGCCGGTACCAACGGCAAGGGTACCGTTGCCAAGGCTCTCGAGTCACTCCTTCAGCGCGACGACTGCCGCGTCGGTCTATACACTTCGCCTCATCTTATCGAAATCACCGAAAGGATTCGCAGCCACGGCACGGATATATCGAATGAAGAGTTGACGGACAGCTTTGAAACAGTGCGAGATCTTGTCGAAGAATTTTCGCTCAGCCACTTTGAGATCCTAACGCTGATCATGGTCGACGTGTTTTTTTCCGGGCGAAAGCGTAGCAAA
>JAYTRM010000017.1:0-1623 GCA_043746165.1 Bdellovibrionales bacterium
ATGGCAAATCAGTCGCGAGCGATCATCCATCACCGCAAGCATCTGCGGTATTTGCCACGTACCGTCTGCGAGCAAAACAGCTCGCGAGCCCTTGTGAAAATCCAGATGCCAAAGCTGACCGATGTAATCGGCTTCAAAACTGCGTATCTCAACGCCAAGACGCCTCGCCTCGGCTGCGACCGACGCCGGCAACACCGTGCCGTCTTCACGTGTTCGCGGCTTACGGTGCCGCACCCAGCCGCTGCGAACATACAACCTGCGCATCGTGCTGTAAGATGGCACTGAGGTCAGCGGCGGCTTTCGCTCATGCCGAGCCCATGTCTTAAAATTGCCGTAGAGAAGAGCGATGCTCCAATGTGAGTGCTTTTCATAAAGCCTTTTCCACTCCTCAGCCAAATCGCTGGCAAGCTCGATTGCTCCCTTATCTATTCGCTGTTTGGTTTTAAGCACATCGACCGGGCTTTGACTTCGCCGGGCCTTATAATACCAGCGCTCAATCGTTGACCTCGCAAAACGACGCGTTGATCCCGTTTGTGGATCAAGCCATACCTTGTTCGCCAATTTCTTAAATTCCTGAACCACTTCGCCAGGGCATGGCGGGCTACTCAACAACCCGCCAATCACCGCAAAGCGAAGCTCCGCCCTTCGCGTGCCATCTCGGGCACGTCGTCTCTTCTTTTTTCTCATTGCAACTGCCCTTCGATCCGCCAGCGATCAACGATTCATCGCGCTTTTCTTGGCTTTGGCGCATCCTATACAGATTAAATTCACTTGCACGGGCCAACCTGTGGGCAAAATCCGACAGAGATTTCACCCACATCGTAAGACCTAGAAAAATCGCAACTTAAAACGGGTAATCAGGCGGGTGCGTGATCGGAGAGAAGAAAGCTTGAACAGCCTGCATCAGGCTCTCCACGGCCTCTGCCTGCACGTCGCCAAGAGAGCGAAGAAAATGATCCCATACGCCAGATAAAAAATTCTCCGGCAAGATGTGGCCCAAAAGCTGACCTTGCCACATGCGCCAAAACGGCGATGACCAAACCGCACCTCGCCACCAATTCATCCAGCGCCGCGCTGTCTTAGCTGGTAAAAAATCACCAAGCTTATTTCTGATTTGAGCCAGTGCCGTCGCAGTACCTAACGCAATATTGCCACGCTCGATCAAACCGCAAGCCCAGATGATCGCAGGTGCAATGTAAATTTTTCTGCCAAGAAATCGAATACTCGGCGGAGTCATCCGCTTTCGACAGCCGTCGCAGCGAAAACTACAGCGACTTCTAAAATATTTATCGACGATTGCGGCACTCAGTTCTTCAGGAAATCCGCGAGGTTTCCTCGCAAAGTTCGACTCAAAAAAGGACCGACAGCCACAGCCCTTGCAGCACGCCGTCTTCATAAACTCGTCGGCAATTTTTATATCCAAAAAAAACAAAGCTTCCCAAAAACTGACAGCCAATAATGCAGTATGATACACTCCCGACACTCCCTTTATTTTAAAGCAACAAAAGGAGTTGTTTGCCGGAGCGCGAAATTCAAGCTCCGGCAAACACTTTTATATTTCTTTCATCATTTACGTTGAATCAAACACCGCAGCATCCACATCGCGAAAGCTGATCAGGGACA
>JAYTRM010000018.1:0-2113 GCA_043746165.1 Bdellovibrionales bacterium
TTCAAGAAGAGTGTGAAGAATCAACCATTACAGCTACCTCATTCGCAACAGTTTCGGGTCGGCCTGCGACGATAACGTTTTGCCGTATTTTAAGACTCGTGGACTCTGCGAAGGTGGAAGCGTTTGGGTCACGCGCGCACAACTCTCGGATCTGGGCGATTTGTACGCGGTGACTTATCTTAAATAGTTTACTTTAATAGAACCTGCCGGTTGATCGGAATCGGCTCAAAAAGCGAACCGCTTCGGTGCTTAACCATGGTCACGACAACCTCATGGTCTTTGCCGTCATCGACCAAATCGATTTCTGGAATCTCGAGAGCTATGCCGTCTAATTGAATTCGGGTTGCTCCACGGCTCAAACCGATCGAATTGTCGACTTTGATATTGTACTTCGTCTTGCCGAAAATGTAGGCGATCTCAAAACCCTTCCATTTATTGGGAATACAGGGATTGATCCGCAGTTTCTGGCCTAGCAGCTGAAAGCCAAGAATTGATTCAAGACCTGAGCGATAACACCAGGCAGACGAGCCGGTATACCAGCTCCATCCGCCGCGACCCTGATGGGTGCCCTGCGAGTAGACGTCACCCGCAAGTGCATAGGGCTCAAGTTTGTAGCGGCTGCAGGTAGCTTGATCCCGACCGTGATGAATCGGATTGATCATGTTGAAAAACTCCATCGCCTTTGTTCCGTCGCCCATTTCAGCGTTTGCCATGATCGCCCAAATCGCAGCGTGCGTGTACTGGCCTCCATTTTCGCGAACTCCGGGAACGTAGCCTTTAATGTAGCCGGGATCGAGCCCGCCGCGGTCAAAGGGTGGACTCAAGAGCAAAATCAGTTGGCTTTCGCGGCAGACCAGTTTGGCGTCGAAACTCTTCATGGCCTGCGCTGAACGTTCCGGATTGCCGGCGCCCGAAAGTACCGACCAGGTCTGCGCGATGCTGTCGATTTGACACTCGCTATTGATCGCCGAACCAAGAGGCGTACCATCGTCAAAAAATGCTCTTCGATACCAATTGCCATCCCAGGCGTGTTTTTCGATCGCCACTTTTAAATCTTGCGCGTGTCGACTGTAAAGTTCGCGGAGCTCGCTGTGTTCTGGCGATTCGCAAAACGGAATAAAGTCGAAGATCACGCGGTAAAGAAACCAAGCGAGCCAGACACTCTCGCCTTGGCCGCGCACGCCGACGCGATTCATTCCATCATTCCAATCGCCGGTGCCAATGAGCGGAAGTCCATGACTGCCGATAGTGAGGCTTCGGTTGATGGCGCGCGTGCAGTGTTCAAAGATACTGACGAGTTCCGTCGAAACTACGGGAGTGGCGTAGCAATCTTCTTGCTCAACGGTTAGCAAAGGCGCATCGAGAAGTGCAACCCTCTCATTCAAAATCGATTTATCTCCGGTTTTTAAAATGTAAAAACTGACTACGTATGGAAGCCAGAGTAAATCGTCAGACATCTTAGTTCGGACTCCTCGTCCTGTCGGCGGATGCCACCAGTGCTGCACATCACCCTCGCGGAACTGGCGGCCCGCCGCCCGCAAAATTTGCTCTCGGGTAAGCGAAGGATCGGAGTAAACAAAGGTCATGGAGTCCTGAAGCTGATCGCGGAATCCAAAAGCGCCACCCGATTGATAAAAGGCCGTGCGCGACCAAAAACGGCATGACAAGGTTTGGTAAATAAGCCAACCATTGAGCAGCAGATCAAAACTGGGCTCGGGTGTTTTGACCTGGATCTTGCTAACTTGGTTGTCCCAGCGAGACACAACCTGATCGAGCGAAAGCTTCGCCGCCCGAAGGTCGCGATAGCCGAGCGCCAGTTCTCTAGCATGGCTTAGGCTCTCACATTGCCCTAAGGTGATTACGATTTCGCGCTCCTCATGACTGTCAAGCTCGATGACGGTTTGTAAAACGGCACAGGGGTCGGCGCCCGTACCATTTCTCTTGCCCAGCCCTCGGCCACGCAAAGCGAGCGGTTCTGAGGTGTTTCCGTTTCGGCCAAGAAATTCTTTGCGACAACAGGTAAAGGTGCGATCGATTTCACTTAGGTCAGTGAATGCAACCCGTCCTGAAAAATCACTGTCGTAGGGGTTTTGTGCCACGAGAATGCTGGTTT
>JAYTRM010000019.1:0-7111 GCA_043746165.1 Bdellovibrionales bacterium
AAAACTCACCCGGACTTAGTCTGACGTACGCCATTTCTCACCCTTGAGATAGCGTATATCACATTTGGCTGACTGGGTACGCTTTTCCGATAAGCATGCTTTTGTATGCCATGGGGAAAACAGCTAGCACAATAACGCTCTACATACATGGACTTTTAAGATAAGCATTCTGATTGAACTCGTGGTCAGCAAGATTAAGCTCACGAGCTGCGCGGGCCCATGGTTTTGTTCGCGGTCTTGAGCCGCTTGGCCAACGTTCGCATCAGAGCTCTGGACCACGTGGGCTTATCGAACAGCAAATGACTCAAATGGCCGATTGGAATTTCGATCAGCTCGCAGTCGGTGGTGGCGACGACGTCGGCCGAGCGGGGTTCACCCGTGACGTAGGCCATCTCGCCGACAAATTCTTGTTGTTCGATTTCGCCGAGGATGATGTCTGAGCCGTCGGTGTGAGCAAGCGCCTGCATATGCCCGCGCTTGAGAATGTAGACAAAGTCAGCACCTTCGCCCTGGCGTAGTAAAACTTCGCCGGCTTTTAGGCGACGTAGGTTGAAATTCAATTGATCACCGCCCGAAACCCATTTGAGGGCGCGGGTCAAAGCACTAGAAAAATCTGCGGGCGTTGCGTGGCAACTAAAGTATTGAATTTGTCCCACCGCAACTTGCTCGACGAAATCCTGGTGATCGGGGAGTTCCGAGAGAATGACGATAGCCATGTCGGCAGCATCGCTATCAAAAATCTGTCGAACCACATCTGTGCCCGAGATTTTGGGAAGGCACTCGTCGATAAACAGCACATCAGGCGCATCATTTTCAATTTTGTGAAGGGCGTTTTGACCATCGTCTGCAACGAACACAAGAGCCTTACCCAAACTTTGGCTGAGCAATTCTTTGTAATACTTTTGCTGACTGGCATCTGCGGCGATCAGGAATTTTCGCTTATGATTGTTTGAGTCCGTTGCAGCAGACATATTGCCCCTCGTTGAAAATCATTCTGGTGTGTCGGCTCCGCCGGACCAAGTCTTGCCAATATTCGACGTTGTGCCTCTGTGACAAGCGTAGCAGTCGCCGAGGCCATCACTCGAATGCAAAAATCCAAAGACAGGCGTGGTTGGGCGCTCGTTTGCGTGACAAACCACACAGGTCGTGACGTTGGGTACATTTGCATGGAAGATTCCATAGCTACTCGAAGACGTTGAGGACCCGTTGGCCACGCCCTCGGCAATCCAGCTTGCAAAGCCCGAGGCTGAAGAAGTGTTGAGATGGCAGCTTACGCAGTCGGTGGGCATTCCTGAGTAGGTGTGATTCATCTGGTTCGTGATCACGTTCTGCATAGAATTAAACAAACTATCTTGAGCATGGCAATTGGCGCAGGTTGAAGGCGTCGGGCTGTGCGAAAAGGTCGCGGTCTGCCAACTGCGGCCAACGTTGGAAGGCGCCGCCGTGTGGCAACCAACGCAGTCAACCCCAGAAGCGCTAGTCTGGTGATTAAAGCCATTCACAGAACCCATCGGCTGTTGCGCTGCCGTATGACAGGTGAGACACGCGGGCGGTTGCGGAACGTGATTGAAAACTCCATTTGAAAAAGCGACGCCGATTTTTGAAGGTGTCCAGAGGTGGCAGTTGCCACAGTCGCCGGTTCCGCCATTGGCGGAGTGGTCGAAATAGCCACCCGTCGGGGTGAGGTTGCTTACGATTGCCGGAGTTCCCTTTGCGCCGCTCGGCACGGTGAGGGCGGGGCCTGAAGCGCCATGGCACTCAATGCACGTCGCCGGCGTCTGGAAACCGAGTGTCGTGTGCGGATTCACACCTGTGACCCACGCCGAGGTGACATGGCATGTATTACAGTCATTTTGTTTGATATAGGGATGGTTAGTCGCAGGAAGATCAGCAAATTTTTGGCCGGTGCTGTGACAAACAGTGCAGCCCGTGGTGATTCCGGTGTGGTCAAACGTCGTACTCGAATGGAAAGAGGCGCCCGCCGTGGGCTGCGAAACCACGCTGCAAGCGTTATAGCTAACCACGATCAGAGTCAGCAGCGAGGTCCAAATGAATGAGCTTTTTACTGTGATCTGCATAAGTCTTCAGACTCATCGGCATTTTGACACTAAAATCAACTTTGAGGCGTCTTAGAGTGAGACACTTTTTGGGGAAATAAGTCGGGACCAGGACTCTCGGGTTGCTGGGCCTCCGATTGCAGTGAATCGGAGGCTGAACCAAGTCCGTTATGGGAGTTTCTGACAGTTGGTTACGACGCATTCAGCGGGAGAGGCGCTGGATTCGATGCAGAACTTTTTGAGGTTGTATTTCGCCTCAACGAGCGATGCGCCGTAGGCATTAAAGATCTGACTACTGCCATAGTTTTTGCCTGCGCAGAAATAGCTATGCGGGTTCGCATCTTGGGGTTCGCAGTTTACCGTCGACGAACACTCGTTTTGAGTCGCGCTGATGCAAGTCTGCTTGGCCATTGATTCGGCGACGACCTCGGCCTCCTGAGAGTCCGCTTCGAGCGGCGCTGGGAAAAGCCGAAAAAATTACAGAGGATTGATATGATTTTGGCTTGCCCTAGATGCCTAAGCAGCGTACGAGAGCTTTTTCAAATGGAGTGAGGATGTTTCGTGTTGGCATTGCGGTTTTGCCTTTGTTGTTTTGCGTGCGGGTTCACGCGCAAGTCGAAGTCGAAGACGAAGACAAAGCAACTGCACAAGTGGTACCTGCTCAGGCGACGGCGCTTTCTCAGCAAGATTGGAATCTCCATTTTCAGTCGACCGTGGTTTCGCAAAAGCACGGAAGTTTTCCTGCCAAGTATTCTGGCAACGGGCCGGTGAATCCTTATTTCGGTCCGGGCAACAGCCTCAGCAATGGCGACGATACTCAGACGAGTGTCACGCTCACGGTTTTCGCAGGCCTCAAACTTTGGAAGAACGGTGAGCTCTACGCCAATCCCGAACTTTCGGGTGGCAGCGGCTTTAATGGAACGACCGGTATCGCTGGTTTTCCAAATGCCGAGATCTATCGCGTCGATGACCCTGCTCCTAAATGGAATCTCGCCCGCCTTTTTTATAAACAGATTCTGATGACTGGATCCCGCGACACGGAAGAAATCAAAGATGACAAAAATCAGCTCGCGGCCCGGGTTCCTATTGATCGCCTTACGATTGTCGTTGGTAAATTTTCGCTCAATGATTATTTTGACGACAATGCTTACAGCCACGATCCGCGCACCCAGTTTCTCAACTGGGCGTTGATGGATCAAGGGGCTTGGGATTACGCAGCCGATACCCGCGGATACTCTTGGGGATTTTACCTCGAGTACAATCGCGCTTCGTGGGCATTGCGATTTGCTTCCGTACTCGTACCGCTTTACGCCAACCAGATGGCGATGGATACAGAGTATCCCGCAGCAAGCGGCACAAACTTGGAATACGAATATCGCTGGCTCCCCAAAGGAGCGGTTCGCGCGGTTGCGTGGAGCAACCGCGCCAACATGGGGAATTACCGAACCGCGATCACGACTCAAACTTCAGGCCCAATTGATGGGCAGACTTTAGGTGTTCTCGATGTCACGCAAACTCGCTCGATGAGCCGTAAGTACGGCGCCGGATTGAGTTTCGACCAAGAGCTTGCAAGTGATCTCGGAGTTTTCTCACGGCTGTCGTGGGATGACGGAAAGACCGAGACGTGGGCCTTTACAGAAATCGATCAGTCACTGAGCGTCGGGTTGAGCCTTAGAGGCCTGCGCTGGCAAAGACCTGACGACAATGTCGGTTTGGCCTACGTGATCAATGGCCTCTCGCAGGATCACCGCGACTATCTAGCAGGGGGCGGTTATGGATTTATCGTTGGCGATGGCACGCTCAACTACGCTCCCGAGCAGATCACCGAGCTTTATTACCGCTACAAGTTCGAAGTGGGGCTGGAGCTGACTTGCGACCTTCAGTACGTGCAAAATCCGGCCTACAACAGTGATCGGGGCCCCGTGTCGATTGTTGCTGCACGCCTGCATTACGAAATGTGATGTGTGAACCCCATGTTCCGACTTTGGTCTAGTCACTTTGACTTTCGATCTTGATTAAGTTTTTGTCACACGAATCGAGAGCACTGGGCAAAATTAACCCCGAGGATCATAATAAGTGTCGAGAGAGTGACGGTTCCAATCGTTTTCCATTCGTTTTCCATTCGTTTAACGTCGGAGGCGAAATCATGAAACACAGTTTCCTTTTTCTCAGCTTGATTATGATTCAAATGGGTGTGGCGAAGGCGGCTGCGGTCGAAGACGTGAAACTTCGTGAGCTTGATGTTTTCTCTGTGGAAGATAAAAGCTGCGAGACTCCAATCGGCCGCATTCCCGACGGCGGATCTTTACAGGGTTACCTCACCCCATTGGTTTCAGCCGGTGAGAAATGCATTCAAGGTGAGATCACGTGCTCGGATGGCTACTGGTCCGGGGCTTACATCAATCAAGCTTGTGCAGAAATGGGGCCCAATTAATCCGCAGAGGTTACGGTAAGTTTTTGATCTTGCCAAACGCGTGATCGAAAACATCAAGCTCGGAAGAGTCTGAAGGCATAAGGGAGTGAATCGGGAGCTCCGCTTCTCTGGGCCGGGGCTCTGACTGAGCCTTGTCCGCACAAGAGATTCTGGGTTACCCTTAGCGCATGGGATTTGATTTCTCGCTTTCAGGTTTGATGTCGAGTTTTATTTTCGGCGTCATAGGAATTTGGATGTTTCGCCAGGGCCGACAAAGGTTGCGATATCAACTCATATTTATCGGTATCGCCTTGATGATCTACCCGTATTTAACCCACGGCCCGCTGGCTGATTGGGGTGTCGGTATCGCGCTATGTGCACTGGCATACAATATCTGGTAGTCTACGTTCATGGAGGCTTATGGATTCGCGCCGCTTACGATATTCGGAGACTGATAGAATTTGACCACACCGTCGCGAATCGCAAATGCGACGTCGCGGACTCTGCTCGAGTAGGGCGTTTTCACTCCATCGATCTCCATCGAGAGATCTTTGATGTTGAACTTGTTAAACTCGTCTTTGCTTCCATACATCAAGCATTCGAGATAAGAAATTAAGCCTTCTGAAATATTTCTCGTGAGTTCGAGATTGCGGCTAAACACGCCGGGCGCAATTCGCACGGTATTACCGCCGTCGTCTAATTCAATAGGCACATTAAGCTGCTTGGAGATTTCGCCAACGATAAGCTGACTGACTTGCACGGAGCGCTGAAGTTGGTCAGGCTGCATCAGCTGCTCCAAGAACTTCGTTCTCGCAGACAAGGTCGCAAAATCAGAAGGCGAAAAGGCTCCCGCGACGTAGCTCCGAGTTCGATCTATGGCCTTCTCATCTAGAAGTGCGGGATCTTTGCCTGGGGATTCAGGCGAGTCATAGTGAATGATTAAGGTGAGGTCAGGATGAAAAGCCGAGATCATTTCGGCCCGGGCCAACAGATCTTCGCGATTGATGAAATAGGTCGAGCGCAGATCTTCGCTAAACATGCGCTTGATGGTGGTGCTCGAATGGGCTGCCGCCAGCGTTGCCTCTAAGCTCTTTTGATTTACCAGCCTCTGAAACCATTCTTGTAGAGTGCGTTCGGCGAGCTCGTGGCGAGCAAACGATTGAAGATCGATGTCCTTGAGCTCTTTGTGACTCACGGGTTTTAAAGAGGTGCGCGTGACTAAAACTTCAGCGCCGAGCTTCGTCAGCTCATCTTTCAATACAAGGCAAGTTTCTAAATTGATTAGACCCTCGCTCAAAACCACACCTTTGCGATCGTGCACGTATTTTCCGGTTTCATGGTCCCAGAACTCAGTGCCCATATGGCCTGGGTCAAGTGCGATTCTTAAGCCTTGGAGCGGTTTCGCGGGCGTAATTACGCTCATCTCTACGTGGACGGTTGGCGGAAGGATATTGACCGTAAATTCTTCAACAGATTTAGAGTCGCGATCGGCAAATTCAGAAAGCAGGTCCGTCTTGATTGAGAAGAATCTTGCAAACTGCTCCTTCGGATCAAAGAACTTGAGCCAAAACTTCAATTGATTCAAGGTCGGACGAGACTTGATGTCGTTGATTTCTCGCGGGGGCGTCTTGACAGGGACAGCGTCAAAAGCTTCGAGAATTTTTTGCGTGCGAAGAAATTTTTCTGCCGGAGCAATATTCGGAGTGGGAGTCGGTGTCGGCGTTGGCGTCGGAGTTGCGGTGGGCTTTGGAGTCGCTGTAGGGGTTGGTGGCGGCGTCTGAACAGGCACTAGGACAGGAGACGCTGACGGCGGCACAACTGGCTCCGGAGATGGGACTGTAAACTGTAGCGTCGGTACGGGTGTTTCCGAGGTTACCGGGTCTGACGGCGGGCTCGTAGCTAACGAGATTGATGGTTTTCCAGATTCGGAATTGTCCGGATTGCCATTTGGGGTGTTTTGCGCGTGGTCGGTTCTGGTGCGGCTCAAAGGAAATAGCAGCGGATCGCTGCTGGCAGAAGACGTGACCGGTAAAATGAGAAAAGCAAGAACAGTGATTGGCGTAAACCATTTCACTAGTGAATTCAATGATGAATTCGCTAATGAATTCAATGGCGGACTCACCGCCGCATCCAAAGGCGAGCTCACGGACGGCTGGATGCTCTGTACTTTTTCTTGCATCTTCTTAACGTTCACTGTCCCTCGTTTTGACATTGTTTGAGCTGAATCGCAACGACAACGGCCGGTCACGACACGAGACGCAACAAGGGCTCATCCCTGCAAAATAAATGAAATCGGACGAACCCATTGGCCAAACTGACCAGCTTTGCAGCCAGTTTGGTCGCTAGGTTGTTGAAACTGCAAAAAAGCGGCCATGGAGCGTTAGGCTTGAGCTCTCAATAAACCAGTTTGGAAGTCGTTTGGTGCCAGACTGACTTTCACTCACACAGGAAAGGCCTTGTCCTGGGCGCAAAAAAGCGCCTCCCTGTCGAGCGGTTGGACAGGCCATAAAATTTGCAATGAAAACAAAATTCCTGGAACCAACCGATCTCGTTTTTTGAACCCGTTGAACTCAGAGACTAATTTCAAGATCGAAGCAAAGTAAGAGCAAATATTGCATTTCGGCACGAGAACCGCATCGCA
>JAYTRM010000020.1:0-2800 GCA_043746165.1 Bdellovibrionales bacterium
TGCCGGCCAAAGGGCGGCACGCTGGTTGCCGGCGTAGAGCCGGCACGGATACCTCGCAGCTTGCTGCGAGTGAGAATTCATTTTCATTAAAGGTCAAGGGCGCATCCGTGCGCCCCTGTCTTAAGAATATTGGTCGAATCCGTCACGCCTTGCAGATTCGCCCGCTTTTTTCAGAGCCTCGCGCCAACTTCGTTGTCACTCCCATCTGAAACGGCCTTCGGCCTAAAAAGCGGTCGAGCAAGACGCGCCGGAGTTCTCCTTATTTTTTCCCCCTCACCCCTACGGGGGGCGAATGGTGCGGGGGGAAAAATGTTTTTTTAGGGAGCAATCCAGTTCCCGAAAACATCGAGGAGAAAAGACCATGAACACGATCAGAATTTACGTTGCTTGCCTTGCTTCCTATAATTCGGGAACCCTTTTCGGAAAATGGATTGATGCGAACCAAACCGCTGAAGAAATTCACGCCGATATTTCGGCGATGCTTCGGGGATCGCCCGAAGCTGGGGCGGAAGAGTGGGCAGTTCACGATTACGAAGGCTTCGGAGAAATTTCTTTGAGCGAATGGCCGGATATTTCCCGCGTGAGCAAGATTGCGGCCTTGATTGAAGAACACGGCGACGCGTTTTCTCTTTGGTACAACGCCCAGGACGGCCAAAACGTCGAAACCGAAGAAGTCGAAGAAAAGTTTTTGGAGCAGTGGCAAGGCGCTCACGACTCCAAGGCGGACTTTGCGGACTACCTTCTCGATTCGACCGGGCAGCTTTCCGAGATGCCTGAGTTAGCCCGCCGCTACTTCGACTTTGAAGCCTTCGCCCGCGATCTCGAATTGAGCGGCGATTACTCTTTCGTGCGCGCGAATGGGCAGGTTTACGCCTTTTCAAGCTACTAGCCAAAAGGCCTAAGCAGGGCGCGGAACGCGCGCCCGCTGGGCCTTGTTACAAAGGCGACATTTTACTTTAGAAATGTCGCCTTTGGTGCGATACTACCAATATGACCGGAAGCCAGAACAAAACGCTCAAGAGTCTTGGGCTATTCACAACCGTCCAAGCCGAGAAAATCGGCTTTTCTCGCCCTGCGCTTTCTCGAATGGTCGAAAGCGGCGAACTCTCACGCGTAGGGCGCGGGCTATACATCCATAAAGGCGCTAAGACCTCCGAGGACATCGGTTTTCAGATCGCCTGCGCGAAGTTTGGCCCCGAAGCAGCCATTGGCGGGCTATCGGCTCTTTTTCACTACAACCTGGCTGAGCAGGTGCCCCAGGAAACTTGGGTTATTGTTCCACCCGAGACGCGCACCAAAGAAAAGGGCTACCGCCTGATGCGAACCAAGGCACCCCTCAACGTAGGTGTGACAACGAAGAATGGCTATAAGATCGCGACCGTCGAGCGCGCCCTGGTGGAAGGCCTACGATTCGCCTCCAAGATTGGCGAACGGACGGCAATTGGAGCCGTTCGCAAAGCCTTTGCGCAGAAGCTTACGAACCAGGCAAAGCTTGGCCGCACGGCCAAGGAGCTTGGGCTCCTATCTGCCGTGCAGCGGTTCTTTGAGGCCATCGTCGCATGAGCACTAAGGCTAAGGGCACCTCAGTCACGCAGAAACTCGCCAACCTCGCTAAAAAACGTGGCGCGCGGTTCGAGCATGTAGCGACGGAGTTTTTGATTGAGCGCCTTGTGCGGCGGCTCGTGGCCGACAAGAAACTTGCGAGTCTGCTCGTGTTCAAGGGCGGATTCGTGGGGTTGCGCGTTTACAATTCGAGCCGCTACACCGTGGACTTGGACGCGCTACTAAGGAAATCAAATCCTGAGGCAACTCTCGCGCTCACTCGTGAAGCAGCGGAGACCGATCTTGATGACGGAGTGTGGTTCAGATTTGAGAGCCAAGTGGACCTAGAAGCGCAGGGCGAATACGGCGGCATTCGGCAAACTTTCCGCGCGGGATTTGGCGAACTTCCAAAAAAACTTTTGAAAGCTCAGACGATCAATTTCGATCTCGGAATCGGCGACCCGGTGTCGCCAGTTTCTTCGAAGATGGTGACACTTCTTTCCAATGAAGAGTTGAGCTGGTCGGTCTATCCGATTGAAACAATCATCGCCGAGAAATTGCACGCGCTTGTAGCTCGCGGAGACCTAAATTCCAGGTCGAAAGATGTCTTTGATTTGGTCGCGTTTTTACCAAAGGCCAAAGCGGCGGCGCTGCGAGATTCCCTTGCGAAGTGCTTCAAATACCGAGAAACGAATCTGCCAGAGCGCCTTTCCGATGTGGTCAAAGGCTTGGACACAAAAACGCTTGAAAGAGGCTGGGTCAGTGCCGTGGCGTCCATTCCAGATGCGCCAAAATTTCCGGCTACCTTTGCGAAACTGATTTCGCTTCTCGAACAATTCGACGGGGAAAAGTGAAAACGGTCAAAAGTTCTCGGGAGCATCGAGCCCCCAAGAACTTTGACAATCTTACCCAGCGAGTGCTGCAACCTCAGCAACTCGGGACGGTGCACTTTTTCCCGCATCTAGTTCTTTTAGGAACTCGTGAAACTCGGCAGTCATCATAAATCCGGTGAACTCGTCCCTAGAAATTGCGCCGCGAACTGAAATGTATCTTTGGCGCAATATCTCTTTTCGATCCTCGTGGGTTAGCGAACGGTCTTGCAGCAGTTTGATATGCTCTTCTGTCACAAGCCCGAGCGCCAACTCGAACAAGTCTTCAAATTTAATCGCTGCGGGTCAAATTCCCCGAGGCTTGCCTCGACCGTCTGAGGCGTAGCCTCACGCCGAATGAGGCGGTAGCCTCAGTGCATGAGCCGGTA
>JAYTRM010000021.1:0-3608 GCA_043746165.1 Bdellovibrionales bacterium
TCACGTCAAAAGTCTACGAAAAAGATTTTCGACCGTTCCCGCAAAACCCTTGCTGGTAGCGAAAACTGTTTTTCGGCGGGAATTGCTGGCATTTAGACACACCTCATTGACTTTCGGTTGAGTCATGTATGTCAATGCGATCACGTGATATCCGAGTCCAACCAGCGTCTTGTAAAATTCCGTCGAAACTTCTTGATGGTCGCTGTCACCCGTGAGGTAAACCATGAGCTTTGAAATTCCCTTCAAAGGCTCATAGAGCGCCATGTGCGGAGTGTCAGCTTCGTGAATTGAAACATCCGTCATCGACGGCTTGAAGTGAATCTCCACAGTCTTGGCTTGAAGGTGGGACCACGGACCCAAGAAAGCCCCCAAGGCCAGCCCTAAAGCCAGGAGAGGAGCTCGCATTTTGGCCTGCATTTTGGCCTGCATTTTGGATTGAATCATTTGCTCGTAGGGCATCTGTTGCTCGTATTCGTTATTGGGCATGGATCATGCTATGCGATTTCCAGATTGCAAAAAACAAAAATCATGCGAAATTCGATCGGGAGTTGCAAACGACGGAGCAAGGTCTTGAGGATGACGAGCAGCCAAGACAGCGCCAAACACGTCAGCTACACTGCGCCGATAATTTCAATCATGCCACAATTTGCTTTCAAGCACTGAAAGCTGGGGCACGATGACCTCTTTTTGACTTGGTCGCCCCATCAATTCCTGAAGGCCCACAGGGACTGATACGATTTGACCCGTCAGAGGTTCGACCGTCGTCTCAAACTTGGCCGGATGAGCCGTCGCTGTAATGATGACGTGAGATTTCGGACGAGTTTTGCGGTCAAGTTCTCGCATGGTGAGTGCGGCTGCTGTGTGCGGGCAAATCACTTGCCGCCAAGTTTTGTAGGCGTACCGAATCGTCTCGCGAATTTCGTTGTCGGTCACCGAAATGGCTGCGACGTCTCTGAGCATCTCTTGCCAATCCGGGTAGAGAAATTTAAGACGCTCAAAATTCGACGGATTGCCGACATCCATCGCATTGGCCAAAGTTTCAACGCTCGGCTTTGGAGACCATACACCGGTTGCAAAATACGTTGCGACCGCATCATTTTGATTGTGTGCAAGGCCCACTCGACCAATCGGAAAGCCGATCTTCTTCGCCCAGAGTGCCGCAACCGAATCTCCAAGATTTCCCGAAGGAACAATGAGGTCAGGAACGACGTTTTGACGTCGAGCATAGTTCGTCGAGGCGAATGCAAAATAACACATCTGCGGAAGTAACCTGCCGAGGTTGATGCTATTGGCGCTGATCAGATCATATTTATTTCGCCAATGAGGCGAAATCAGAGCTTCTTTAACTATCTTTTGACAGTCATCAAAAGTTCCCTCGACTGCAAAGGCACGTACTTGTGATCCCCAAGTCGTCAGCTGCAATTCTTGACGTTTTGAAATTCGCCCTTTGGGAAATAAAATCACGACTTCAGTTTTTGTATACTGAGCAAATGCCGCGGCTACCGCCCCGCCAGTATCGCCCGAGGTAGCAACTAGAACTAGTGGCGCCTTGCCAGAAGAATTTGGTAAGTTGGCAAGACTGTTGGCAAGGAAGCGCGCACCAAAATCCTTAAACGCCGCGGTCGGGCCATGAAAAAGTTCGAGAATCGAAGTCGTCTCATCGAGCTGAACCACAGGGACCGGAAAATCAAACGCATTTCGACAGATCAGATCAAGATCCTTCGATAGGATATCCCCTGCAAAAAACGGCGCCAGAATCATCCGAGCAAGTTGAGGCAATTCGAGCCCGGCCCATGAAGGATCGGCAATCTTAGGCCAAACCTCTGGAACAAAGAGTCCGCCATCACTCGCCAAGCCCTGTTTAATCGCGTCGCTCAGAGAGATTCGGGTTTTTGAATCACGGGTGGAGTGAAATTTCACCGCTGGGCCTTTTTCGTGGCCGGCAAAAGGCGAGCTCCGCGCTTAGAAATCGCAGAGCTCCACGTTCCCCGAATTGGAACTCGTAACATTTTTGCTTGTTTCCGCCATTCAAGCTCAACCCGCTTGGCAACTTTCATATTCTCCGTCAGTGCAAATATCGCGGGACCCGAACCAGAAATCGAGCAACCGAGCGCTCCACACTTAAGCGCCAGGTATTTGAACTCGTCGAAGCCTGGAATCTGCGGAGCACGCTGTGGCTCGATGATGACATCTCTGAGAAATCTTCTCATCAAATCGAAATCGCCTTCGACGCAGCCCATGAGAAAACCGACCAAGTTGGCACTCTGTTCGACGTGCTGAGCAAGCGTGATCAGGCGTTTTAGCTGACCACGCGACTCACTCGTTTTAATCTGCAAATCCGGCAAGAGCACGGCGCAGGCAAGCGATTTCGGAGTGCGGATTCGGTGAATACGAAATTCTGGCGCTGGACCCGCAAATACGAGGCCGCCATGCAGGCAGGGCGCAACGTTGTCAGCGTGAAGCGCATGACTTGCGACTTCTTCTCCTAGCAAGGCGTAATGCAACAGCTCAGGCGGCTTGAGCTTCTTTTTTAAAAACTGATTGGCGGCAAAAATCCCTGCCACCGCTGAAGCTGCCGAGCCACCTAGACCCGAACCGATGGGGATTTCTTTTTTAATCCGAATTCGAAAACCAAAGTTAAGTTTCATGTCAGAAATAAGCTGCACAAGACCCGCCGTCGCCGTATTCTCTACAGGAACGCGCGGCAAATCTGGATAGCCCGGCACCTCTTCGATGATAATTTCTGCGCGACCATCGATTCGCTCCATCTCGATCGTTTCACCAATGCCGTCAATTGCAAAGCCGAGCAAATCAAAGCCGACTGCGACGTTGGCTACCGTGGCCGGTGCGAAAACCCGCACGACCCTCATCGCGACGACCCCAGATAATCCGAGAGCCGTAAAAGATCGGCAAAGACCCCCGCAGCCGTCACTTCGGGCCCCGCACCAGATCCTTGAATAACGAGTGGCTGTTCATGATAACGCCGCGTCTGAAATAATACGATGTTGTCAGTGCCCGTCGCCCTAGCAAAAACATGTTGCTTTGCAAGACGCACGAGTCCTACGGATGCTTCGCCCTTTTCGCTGAGAGTCGCAACAAAGCGCAAAATTTCGCCCGCCGCTTCGGCCTCGCGATACTTTTCCGCCATCTCGCTGTCGAGCTCGGAAATACGCGAAGTGAATTCCGCGACCGGAATCATTTTTAAATTCTCTGAGACGAGGCCCTGCAATTTTACATCTTTCATTTCAATTTGCAGACCAACTTCGCGTGCGAGAATCACAAGTTTACGAGCGACGTCTTCTCCAGCGAGATCATCACGCGGGTCAGGTTCGGTGTAGCCCTTGGCTTTAGCTTCTAGCACGACTTGCGAAAATGGCCGCGTGCCATCGAAATTATTGAAAATATACGAGAGCGTTCCGCTCAGAATACCCATGATCGTGAGAACTTGATCTCCGGTCGCGCAAAGATCGCGCAACGTTTGCAAAACTGGCAGCCCCGCACCGACATTCGTGGCGTAAAGAAAATGTCGCCCGGCCTTCGACGCCGATTCACGAATCTCGCGGTAATGCTGATAGGGCCCCGAATTGGCTTTTTTATTTGGCGAAATG
>JAYTRM010000022.1:0-4034 GCA_043746165.1 Bdellovibrionales bacterium
ACCGATGTTATGGACATTGAATCCTTCGAGTGATTGATCCAGAATCAACCAAAGGCCCTGCATCAGATCGCTGACGTGTAAGTACGACTTCAACTGCAATCCATTTCCTAAAATCTGCAGTTTCTGCGGATTGGTTTTTAATTTCTGAATAAAATCAAAAATGTGTCCGTGTGTGTAACGTGGCCCGAGGATCGAGACAAAACGAAAGACGGCCATATTCATCCCGTAACCGATCGCATAGGAAGAGAGGATCGCTTCGCCCGCCAGTTTCGAGGCCGCGTAGAGCGATGTTTGAGTTGGAAACGGACAGTTCTCGGGAGTTGGAAAAATGTCGGGCTCGCCATAAACTGATCCGGTTGAGCTAAAAAGAACATTTTGACATTGGCTCTGCCTAGCTGCTTCGACGACGTTCCAGGTGCCGATCGTATTGTAGTCAAGATCTCGTCTCGGGCGGGCTAGGCCCTGTCTGACATCAGCATTGGCCGCAAAATGAGCCACGAGATCTGGCTTGAAATCGGCGCAAGCTTGAGCAATTTCGTCAAAATTCCGAATATCACCGCGCAGCAACCGAAAATTTCCATGTTGCAAAGCCTCTGCTAAAAAAACCTCTCGGCCTGTCGACAAATCATCATAGGCGGCGACCTGGCATCCCCGGGCGAGAGCATTTTCGACAAAGTGACTCCCAATGAAACCCGCTCCTCCTGTGACCAGAACTCGACTGGGTCTATTTTGCTTCACGTGTACCACCTTTCAAATCGACAACACGGCGATAGCAAAAAAGATCGCTCGGGCTGATCTCAGAAAAATTCTGAAGGTTCTGATATTGGTCCCAAACGGCACTCAAAGTTTTGCCGTAAAGACCCGCAGAACGATCTGAAAGTAGATAGAGACAAAGCTCTGAGGCTTTTTGCGAGCCCTGACCACCTGAGGCCTGTTGCTGAATTGATTTTTTATAGAGGTCTTCGCCAATTTGCTCTGGGCCGGCGGCGAGAAGATCGTCAAGCAGTCGGGTATTGACGGCGCCTGGAGCAACCGCATTGACGTAGATCTTGCGAGGTGCCAGTTCGGCGCCAAGGGTCTCGGTCAATCGCCAGATCGCGCCCTTCGAGGCGACATAATCAGAAAAATTAACCATCGGTCCCTGTCCACCACCAGAGAACAAAATAATCCGCCCCTCTTTCATCATCGGAAGAGCCGCGTGGATCGAGCGCGCTGCGCCGAGCAGATTGATCGAGATCGTTTTTTCCCAGTCGGCAAATTCGCAGGATGTAAATGAGCGCATCACCCCATAGATTCCTGCGGCGCAAATCAATCCGTAAATATCTCCAAAGGCCTCGTTCGCGGCAGTGTAGACGCGAAAAAGGTCGGCGTCGCTCGAGACGTCACCTTGCAGGGCCAGGCTCCGCCCATTTCCGCTCACCTGTGCCAGCATACGTTGTGCTTCAACCAGATCTGTTTGAGAGCGGGCCATCACAGTAACGTGGGCTCCGGCAGCCCGACACGAGAGAGCTATCGAAAGACCGATTCCTCGAGCTCCACCGGTGATTACGATGCTCTTGCCTGCGAGATTTGCAGATTCGTTCGGCACCGTCAATTCTTGCTCCGAGACTCAGGCGACCACATCAGCCGATAGCGAAGACCAGCTTCGTGAATACGTTCAGGTCTCAAAAAGCCCTGAGTATCAACAACCAAAGTCGAATCGCCAGAAGGTTTTTTTAGTTTAGACCAAGACAGTTCAGCAAACGCCGGACGCGCCGTCATCAACAACACAAGCGGGCATGTCGGTATGGACTCGAGATTCGAGTGATGTTCGATCACACCTTCTAATACTGCTAAGTCCATTGAATTCATGACGGGGTCATAGCCATGGCATTCGACTCCGCGGGCCTGGAGTGACTTCGCGATATCGATCGAAAGCGAGCGGCGCAGAGTATCGGTATCTGCCTTATACGTATACCCCAAAATCAGCACTCGCCGCTCCTTGCCCTGTGGCAGGTTCTTGAGGGCTATTTCAGCGACAAGATCACTCGTGGAGCGATTCACTTCAAGTACGGCAGAAACCAAGGGTGTCGGTATTTTATTCTGTTGTCCCAATGCCTCAAGCACACGTAGGTCGCGCGGTAGTGTTCCGCCAGCAAAGCCTAAACCTGGTGCCACATAGGCCTTGGTGCCGATTCTGCTGTCGAGTTTAAGGGCCTGGGCGACTTTGTAGCTGTCGACTCCGAAATGAGATCCAATTCGGGCCATTTCATTTGCAAAAGAAATGGACGTCGCAAGAAATGCGTTGTTGGCATGTTTCACCATCTCGGCCGTCGGCAGATCGCACAGAATAAAGCTTGTTTGAAAATTCTTAAGCAGATTTTGCACGTATTGAGAAGTTTCATCGGTGGCGCCACCAATAACCGTACGATCGGCTTTGGCAAAAGTCGCGATCCCTTGTCCCAAGCGAAGATTTTCTGGAATATAAGCAACTTTTCCTTCGAAAAGCGCATTGAGGCCGGCACAAAATCCAATTGGCACTTGCGAACTTACGGCGAAAACTCGCGGTTGAAGACTTTTGGCTCGAACCTGTTGCGAAATTTCGACGAGAGGCCCGACATTCGGTTTATCATTTTCGCTGACAGGAGTGTCAACTGCCAACCAGATCGCATCTGCCGACCAGTCTGTTGAAACTCCATTAGCAAAATCGAAATTGCCAGCAGCGCGAGTGCGAGAGATCATCTCGGCAAGACCAGGCTCTTGCACGGGGCAGGTTGGAAATTCTGGCCAGCTGGTAAAGGGATTGACCAGAAGCGTTCGATGGCCACTATCGGCAAGGCAAGCCGCCGTAACAAATGCGAGATGCCAATCTCCAATAACGGCTACATCGTAGTGAGACTTTTTTTCAATCATGAAGCACGACCTGAGCTCCTAGGTTATCGAATCGAAATGGCACATCCTGAAGACCCGCTTCGCGCATGGCTTTACGCAGCCGGCGTTTATCATCAGCCAGAAACATCAGAAAACCGCCGCCGCCCGCACCAATTAATTTTCCGCCCAGTGCGCCGTTGTTCATGGCCAGCTCGTACCAAGCGTCGATCTGCCCGGCGCTCATGTTTTTCGAGCGCTTCTTTTTATGCTCCCAATGCCGATTCATGAGCCTTCCGAATTCATCAATTTGGCCTTGCTCGAGAGCTCGGCCAATTTCGAGTCCGAGTTCTTTCATCATGTGTAAATTATCAAACATTTCTTGACCCAGTTTTTGCGCGTCTGCACCGCCCCTTGCATGGGCCTTTACGGCGTCGTCTTGTTCTTTGAGGATCTCGTTGGCAGAGCGCGAATAACCGGTAAAGAACAAAAGAAGATGCTCTTGCAGGTCCGTCACGTGATGTTTTTCCATCTCTAGGGCTCGAGCGGTAACGACGCCCTTTTTGTCGATGTGAAATTGCGTGAGTCCGCCGACGGAAGAGATATATTGGTCTTGTCTGCCAATCGGCGCGCCGAGCTTTTCGATTTCAATGCGACACGCATCTTCGGCTAGTGAAAGCGTGGTATGTGAAATATTGCGAGAGGTAAAAAGTGCCTTAAGGAGGGCAACCGTGAAGGTGCCAGAAGAGCCGAGGCCTGTGCCCGAAGGGATATCTGCAAACGAAGTCACTTCAATCGCCCTGCTGACTCCAGTCAGTTTCAATGCCTCGCGGACAATGGGATGGCGAATATCATCAACGCTTTTAACGCGCTCGAATTCTGAATATTTAACGATGATGTCATCAATGAAAATCGGGTGAAGCGAGATGTAAATATACTTGTCAATTGCCGCGCTAATGAAAGTGCTTTCGAACTTTTCGTAATAGGATGGAAGGTCGGTTCCACCCCCGCCGATGGAAATGCGCAAAGGAGCCTTGGCTATTATCATAAATAGCCTGAAAACATATATTGGCGCGCTTTTGGAGTCTAGGGCAATTCGCTGGCAATGGCGCTTGAAAGCCAACCGCGACTGATCTTTAGACGCCATACAGCATTAATTGAGTCCGATTCGACGAGACCGAAAACGT
>JAYTRM010000023.1:0-7864 GCA_043746165.1 Bdellovibrionales bacterium
ACTTGAAGACCACAGACGTTCCACTTCCCTCGCTTCTGTCTCGGAACCGACCTCTGATAATCTGTATATCAGCGGTTCGCGAGTTGAAGGAAATGGTAGGGGCTGCAGGACTCGAACCTGCGATCCTTCGGTTATGAGCCGAACGCTTTAACCAGCTAAGCTAAACCCCCGCAAGGATACGAAAGTCGGTGATATCGGATGAAACCGGCGCGCGACAAAGTGCAAACAGAGCGCACCGGTTATGAAGATCACTCAACAAATGCTTTAAGTTTATTAGAGCGGCTCGGATGGCGAAGCTTGCGCAAAGCTTTGGCTTCGATCTGACGAATCCGTTCGCGAGTGACGTTAAAATCCTGACCCACTTCTTCGAGGGTGTGGTCGCTCTCTTCGCCGATGCCGAATCGCATGCGCAGAACCTTCTCTTCACGCGGTGTGAGAGTGGCCAGCACACGACGAGTTTGCTCGGCAAGGTTGAGGTTGACGATGGCCTCGGAGGGATTGATGACTTTTTTGTCTTCGATGAAGTCGCCAAGATGCGAATCTTCTTCTTCTCCGACTGGAGTTTCGAGAGAGATCGGCTCTTTGGCAATTTTCAACACTTTGCGGACTTTATCGACAGGCATGTCCATCTTCTCGGCGATCTCTTCGGGCATCGGCTCGCGGCCGAGTTCCTGAACAAGGTAGCGCGAGGTGCGAACGAGCTTGTTGATCGTCTCGATCATGTGCACCGGAATACGAATGGTGCGGGCCTGATCGGCGATCGCGCGCGTGATCGCCTGACGAATCCACCAGGTGGCGTAAGTCGAAAACTTGTAGCCACGACGATATTCGAATTTATCGACGGCCTTCATCAAGCCAATATTGCCCTCTTGGATGAGATCCAGAAATTGCAATCCGCGGTTGGTGTACTTTTTGGCGATTGAGACCACCAAGCGGAGGTTGGCTTCGACCAGCTCTGCTTTGGCGGCATCGGCTTCGCGCTCACCTTTCCAGATGGAAGTGTAAGTGTCGCGAATCCAGTTGAAGTTCATTTCTGTTTCCTCATTCAGACGGCGGAGGCGACGATCGCCCTCGACGGCTTGAGTGAAGAACTGGCGAAATTTATTAAAATTGAGGCCGGTCTCGCGCGACATTTTCGCGAGTTCTTTTTCATTGCTCTCAATTTGTTTGTAGCGAATCGCCAGGACCTCGAGATCCTTGGAGAAAGTTTTTTCGAGACCTTCGCGATGGCGCTTTCGGAGTTGGGCCATACGGTTGACCAAGTTTTTGAACTTGATCACGATCCGGTTGATCGTCTTCCGATTGAAGTTGATCGACTCAAAGTTCGCCATCACATCGTTGTTGAGCTCCATCAAGCCTTTTTCGTTTTCCTGTTTCACCTTGGGGTTCAAGCCCTCTTGGCGGAGAACGCTAAAGAAGACGCCGGCGGCGGCTTGGTATTTCTTAACTTCACCGATCAGTTGGTGAATTTTTTCGATGTACTCTTGCTCGTCATACTGAGTCTCTTCATCTTCGAGACCTCGGAAAATCGCTTTGACCTTGATCCGGCCTTGGTCAAGACGGACACCGAGCTGAATGATTTCGAGAGTTCCGATCGGCGAAAGCAAAATAGCTTTCACGATTTCGCGCTCACCTTTTTCGATACGGCGGGCGATTTCAACTTCGCCTTCGCGAGTGAGAAGCGAAACGCTTCCCATTTTACGGAGATAGAGGCGCACGGGATCATTGCCCTTGACGTCCTCTTCATCCATTTTCTCATCTTCGTCAGCTTCTTCTTCGACTTCTTTGTCGGGATCAGCGAGGAACGTGCCTTGCTCATCGCCCTCTTCTTTTTTCTGCGCCGTCAAATCGGTGATGATCACGCCGTTGACTTCGAGTGCTTGCATGAAAGTATCGAGGACACTGGCCTCGAGAATTTCGGCCGGTAGCAGATCGTTAATTTCTTCGATCGTCAAAAAACCTTTGTCTTTGGCGAGCTTCAGAAATTTGAGTATTTCTTCTTTGATCAAACTTTGCTGATCTTGTAGCGAGAGATCTTTTGAAGGAATAACGGACGTTTCAGTTCTTTGATCTTTTTGTTCTTCACTTTGTCCGTCTCGTTGCCCATCAGTCGTATTTGGCATTCGTACACTCCCAAATCGTTGGCTTCCGCGAGTGAGTGATGAAGTTGGAAAATCCAACCACCCCTCACCCTAGGTCAGCAAAAAGCGCGACGGCCCGATCATCCACCCGGCAGCTGCCAAACAGCTATCAGATGAGGAAAGTCCGTTCGCGAGCTGGACGGCGGTCGTATCGACAGATGTCTTTAGCCCGTCGTTCTTTTGAGACTTCAGCGAAGCTGCTAGGTTAGCAGAACTTTCAAGTACTTGTCCATAGTCCTGTCGATTTCTTAGGCTCCAGGTTAAATCTTCACAATGCAGGGCGGCACGATTTTCGACCGGGGGAACATAGTTCAAATCCTCGAGTTTTTCGAAACGGAACTTCGACGACTTTAAGGCATTCTGTAAGGCATTTCGCACTCCAGACGAGAGCCCCGGGTCAATCCTTCGCGCGGTTGAGTCGACTGCGTTGCAGGGCCATGAATTCTGCCAGATTTTCGCTGGTCGGCTGCTCGCGAATTTGTTTCTCGAGCGCCTTGGACTCAACCGCCAAGGCCTTTCGCTGAAGCGAGAGAAGGTAGTCTCCCATGAGCTTTCGTTCGAGGCCATCGGTAGAGCTACCCGGCTCTGGAGTTTTTCCCTTAGAATTTTGAAATGTAACGGCCATGGCCAAGGCACCCGGCATGTCGACAAAATCGATCAGCCAGGCTGCAAGGCCTGTGAATTCTTCAGCTTGTGACTGGTAGCGCTCGATCGCCAGCTTCAACACCCTTTTCACGCCATTATCGCTGATGACCTGCATGACGTCGTCGGGCCCTGCATCCAAAAGATCACTCATCAGAGATTCGTGGTGGACGATGAGGCTTAAAACATAAAGTTCATCTCGCGGAGCTGATTTCAACGAAATCTGCACGCGCCGGGTCTCGACAGCTTCTGCTGGTGGGGCGACTTCAGGAGTTTTTGCCGGTTGGGCCTTGCTACCACCCTGGATTCCGACGTTTGGGGCTGCTGGTTTGGGTTGAAAGGCCTTGCGCACCCAGTTCAGATCGACTTCGAGCTCCTTAGCCACGACCATCATGTAGAGATCGAGAAGACCGCGGTTTTGGGCCTGGGCTACCGCCGCGGCAGCTTCCTGGGCGATGCGCACCTTTTCAACGTTCGTCCCGTGGTAGTTTTGCATCCAGCGGCGTGTGAGCAAAAGGGTGAAGAGCTCGGGCGCGCGTTCAATTTCGGAAACCAGTTTGTCCACCCCGTGATTCTTAATGAAATCGTCCGGATCCATTGCATTGGGAAGTGCAAAGCCGCGCGGCATGAGCCCTGCCTCAAGCAAAATCGGCAAGCTTCGCTCGGCGCCGTTGAGGCCGGCCTCATCTCCGTCGAGAAGCATCGTCACGTTGAGCGTGTAGCGCTTGAGCAATTTCGCGTGTTCTGGTGTAAACGCCGTGCCGAGGATTGCCACGACGTTTTTGATTCCAGCAGTGTAGAGCGCGATGGCATCCATGTAGCCTTCGACGACGATCGCCGCATCTTGGGCGCGAATGAATCGTCCTGTTTCGTGAATTCCGTAAAGGACCTTGCTCTTATTGAAAACCGGCGAATCAGAGGAGTTCACATACTTCGGAAGTGCCTCGCCCAAGGTGCGTCCGCCAAAACCTATGACATCGGAGGCGGCAGAAAAAATCGGGAACATCAGCCTCTCGCGAAATAAATCATAGTGAGAGTCACCGGGCTTCATCGTTTTTTTCGGGCGAATGAGACCTAGAGCTTCGCAATCCGCAGGCGCAATGTTGCGAGTTCTAAATTCGTTCGTCAGGCCCTGCCACTCGCTGAGTGAGACGCCGAGCCGAAATTTCTCGACGGTCTCTTGGCTCAAGCCACGCTTTTTTAAATAAAGTTTAGCGGGATGACCTTCATCAAGCGCAAGGAGTTGGCGGTGATAATAAACCGCAGCGGTTTTATTGATTTTGAGAAAGAGATCTTTCTTATCGCGAACTGCCGTCTGGGCCGCTGATCGCTTGGGATCTTCGCGCTCAGGCAAAGGAATCGACGCTCGCCGGGAGAGAAATTCAATCGCTTCCGGAAAAGCCAGCCCGTTAAACGATTCAAGGAACGTGAAGACGTTGCCGCCTTTTTTACACCCGTAACAAAAATAGAGCTGCTGATCCTCGGAAACCGAGAAACTCGGGCTCTTGTCGGCGTGATCCGGAAATGGGCAGCGGCCCATCATGCGGTGGCCGTTACCTTTAAGTTCCGTGTATTGGCCGACAATCTCGACTAGGTTCGAGGCTTCTCGAACCTTGGCGATAAAGTCTTCAGAATATCGCAAAGCTCAACTCAACTTTGCTCGGATGAGTTCGCTGACCACTTTATTGTCGGCGAGGCCCTTGGTGCGAACTTGGGTCTCTTTCATAACGGCACCGAGTTCTTTCACAGTTTTTGCACCGACTGCGGCAATGGCATCTGTTACGATTTTCTCAATTTCTTCGCGCGACATTTGTTGCGGAAGATAGGTTTCGATAAGCTTTAACTCTTTCGCCTCGGCGTCGACAAGGTCCTGGCGACCAGCCGCGCCGAACTGTTCGATTGATTCTTTACGTTGCTTGGCGATTTTTTTCAAAACCGTGATGCACTCTTCTTCTGGCATGTCGTTGGGGCGCAACTCGATTTCGCGGTTTTTAAACGCGCTTTGAATCATGCGAAGAGCATTGAGCTTTTCCATGTTCTTTTCTTTCATCGCCGACGTGATATCAGCCCTGATTTGATCGCGAAGAGACATCCGATACCTCCACATTCAGACATTAGGAGAGACATGAGAAGGACATGAGAAAGGACATGAGAACTGAGCTGGCACTTTTTTAGGACTCATCGGCAGGCAAAAAAGAGCCGGCTCGTGCCGGCTGCAATTCAGATTCAATCTTACTTGGCTTTGGCTTTCTTGGCTTTGGGCCATGAGATTGAAACTTACTCCGGCTGTTGTTTTTTCAATTTCTTAATCAGGCGTTTGCGGGCCGATATCGACTTCTTTTTAAGTCGGACGCTGGGCTTTTCATAGTGCTCACGCTTTTTCACTTCTGACAAAATGCCAGACTTTTCGCATTGTTTTTTGAAGCGACGGAATGCTTGTTCAAAGCTTTCATTGTCGCGCAACTTTACGAGTGCCAAAAAATTCACCTGCCCTTCGTACCGATTTCAGAGTCGCTGAGTGATCATTATCTGCTGAATGAAGACCCAAATGCGCTTCCAATCACGCGGGTGACTTCCTGCGTAGGATGGAATTTCTGAGGTCCTCGGTATAGCAAAGGCTCGATTCCTTGACAAATGGCAATCCGCTCCCTAAGTCTTATGCGCACCGCGCCGTAGGGCGCTAAAGAGGCAATCTTGAAGGAAGAAGACATTGGCTTCATGAAGCGAGCTCTCGATCTCGCCACCCAGGCGGCCCTCGAAGGCGAGGTTCCCGTCGCGGCGTTAATTGTTTGCGACCGTCAGTTGGTAGCTGAAGTTGCTAACCTCAAAGAAAGCGGTTTTGACCCCCTTGGCCATGCCGAAATCCGCGCGATCCAGCTTGCTGCCAAAGCCCTAGGCAGGTGGCGCCTCAGCGGTTGCACTCTGTATGTCACGCTAGAACCATGCACGATGTGCGCCGGCGCTATTGTGCATTCTCGTGTTGATCGTGTGGTTTACGGCGCTAAAGATCCGAAAGCCGGAGCGGTCGAGTCGCTCTACCAGATTTTGTCTGACCCACGGCTCAATCATGCGCCTGAGGTTGTGGCTGGCGTCTTAGCCGACGAATCGTCGGCGCTGCTCAAAAGTTTTTTCCGCGCCCGTCGAACTTAACGGGGCTTTCCAAGCGTCGTACGACCACCCAAGAGGGGTGCAAGCTTGGCCGGAATTCGAATCGTGCCGTCGGCTTGCTGATGTTGTTCTAGAAAAGGCACGAGAATTCGCGGCGTCGCCACGGCCGTGTTGTTCAAAGTGTGGCAGAACTTGACCGTGCCGTCGACGGCCCGGTAACGCAGGTTCGTGCGCCGCGCTTGCCAATCGTGAAGGTTCGAGCAGCTGTGAGTCTCGCGATAAAGATTTTCGCTCGGCACCCAAGTTTCAATATCAAACATTTTATATTTACCCGCGCCCATGTCTCCCGTGCACACTTCGACAACGCGGTAATGGAGTTCGAAATCTTGCAGCAACTCTTCAGAGGTCTCTAGAAGCGCCTTGTGCCACTTATTGGATTCCGCAGGATCGTTTTTGCAGAGAATGTACTGTTCGACCTTGTTGAATTGGTGCACGCGAATCAGCCCGCGCACGTCACGGCCGGCGCTGCCCGCCTCGCGCCGAAAGCATGGCGAAACTCCGCCGTAGCGAATTGGCAATTGCTCTTCGTTCAGCATCTCGCCTGAGTGGAGCGCGTTGACCGGAACTTCAGCCGTACCGGCAAGGTAAATATCATCATCAGGAAGATAATAAACTTGTTCGCGACCGGTCGGAAAATGGCCGGTGCCGATGAACGCAAACTCGCGCGCCATGGCCGGCACTGAAATGAGTTCAAAGCCTTTGCTCGCAAGCTTGTCGAGACCGAAACGAATGATCGACATTTCGAGCAGCACGAGGTCACCCTTAAGGGCGTAGCTGCGACTGCCGGCGACTTTGGCGATGCGCTCGAGATCCGCCCAATTCTGATGATTGATAAGATCGACGTGATCACGGGCCTTGAAACTAAATTCGGGTTTCTTTCCCCATTTTTTGACTTCGACGTTTCCTGATTCATCAGGACCGACGGGCGCATCAGGCGATGGCACCATCGGCACGAGGTAAAGCAGCTCTTGCAGACGTTTTTCAGCCTGTTCGCTTGCTGGCTTGAGGCTTTCGATTTCGCCGCCGACTTCGCGGCCGCGAGCGATGATCGCCTCGCGTTCTTCGGGGCTTGCGCCTTTCATTTTTTTGGCGTTGGCGTTTTTCTCTTCGTTGAGCGACTGGCTCTTTTTCTTGAGCTCGAGGAGCTCACCGTCTGCGCGCAGGAGTTCGTCGACATCGAGGGCCACGCGCTTCATTCGAACGGCGTCTTTGATTGCTTGCGGATTTTCACGGATAAATTTGAGATCCATCATTTCCGCAGATGATCAAAATCCTGCAGAAAGCTCAAGGATTACAGCCAAACCGCGATCACTTTAGGCGCCGTTGTCGCAGCGCGCGCCGATCAGTGATTCAAATCGCCGCCCTTTGACGGTTCAGCCGGCAAATCTCCACGGATGTGAGAAACCGCCTTACATTCGGCCAAGGCCGGAAAAAATTCCTTCCTGGCACCGGTCAAAAGGAGCGCCTTTTTTGCCTCCGGCGAAATATCCTTGATTTGCTCGTCGTGGGCTTTAGCCGCCCGCTCACGCGCTTCCTCCGCGGAGGTAAGCTCCGTTTGACTTGCGTCGGCCGCCCTTTTTAAATCTGCGGCCTTATCTGCTGAGTAATCGGGCCAACCCGATTTGAGTGGAGGTTTGAGTTCGTGACTTGAATTCCTGATGAGACCCGAGACTCTCAGAACTTCTCTCTGCAGTTCCTGTCGTTCTTTTTCGAGTGCCATGGTTTTCGCTTGGCTATTTGCCTTGGCAAGTTTTTGGTTGAAAGCGATCATTTTCTTTGTGACGCCCTCGACGTAACCGTCTAAAACTGGATCTATAGAGCCACTTGCAAAACTCTGAAATCAAGGGATTTTAATCTAGTCTGAGTTGATAAAAAAATTGTACCCTCGTGCGCACTGTTGTTAATTTTGAATT
>JAYTRM010000024.1:0-2198 GCA_043746165.1 Bdellovibrionales bacterium
AATTCAAAATTAACAACAGTGCGCACGAGGGTACAATTTTTTTATCAACTCAGACTAGATTAAAATCCCTTGATTTCAGAGTTTTGCAAGTGGCTCTATTAGGTCGTTTATTACCAGCCGGCTGGCAATGAGAAGAGATAACAAAATTTTCTAACGAGCGCACTGAGAAGCACTGTTAAGAAATCTTGAAATGACAGAGGGTAGAGAAGCTCTATGCTGATGCACTCTCAAAAGACAAAATTTCCTGACAACTACAAGTGAGGATATGCGCAATGAAGCCAAACACCCCAGCTGGCGAGCCACCTCAGAACGCGTCGGATTCAGCGCTTAAGCGCTCCAAAGTCATCAAGGGCACGGTCCTGAAAAGCAAAAAAAACCTCGTGCGACCGCCAAGGTCGGGGATGCTCAACGAGGTGGTCGGTGACTTCAGATCACAGTATGAGAGCGGCATCGTACGCGACCAATTGCGCCAGCTGCTCTTTGTCGTGAAGTCCGCCAGGTCCGGCGATTTCACCACGCGAATGCCTGTTTCGGGCGAAGGTCTGATCACCGAGATTGGCGAAATTATCAATGATATTATCGAACTCAATGCCAACATGGCGGGCGAAATTTCAAGAGTTCGGAACATTGTCGGACTTGAAGGAAAAATGACAGAACGGGTGTCGATTTCCAATATTAAAGGAAGTTGGGCTGAGAGTGTCAACGCCTTAAATGATCTCATCGGAGCTCTTGTCCAGCCGACCACCGAAGCCGCGCGGGTCATCACGTCGGTCGCAAACGGCGATCTTTCGCAAAAGATGTCCATGGAGATCGACGGCAGGCCGCTCAAAGGTGAGTACCACCGAATTGGTTTAACTGTGAACACTATGGTGGATCAACTCAACTCGTTTGCGTCTGAGGTGACTCGTGTCGCCAAAGAGGTCGGTACGCAAGGAAAGCTCGGCGGCCAGGCCGACCTAAAAGGTGCCTCGGGGATTTGGAGAGATCTGATCGATAACGTGAACGGTCTCGCGAGTAACTTAACTGATCAGGTTCGTAACATCGCAAAAGTGACAACTGCGGTGGCCAAAGGCGATCTCTCGCAGAAAATCACGGTCGATGCGAAGGGCGAAATTTACGAACTTAAAAACACCATCAACGTCATGGTGGATCAGTTATCATCTTTTGCAGCCGAGGTGACTCGGGTTGCAAAAGAAGTGGGTACTGAAGGCCGTCTCGGCGGTCAGGCCGACGTCAAAGGTGTGTCGGGAACTTGGAAAGATTTGACTGACAACGTCAACGGTCTCGCCGGAAACTTGACGGCCCAAGTTCGTAACATCGCGAAAGTGACTACGGCAGTTGCAAACGGCGATCTTTCGCAAAAGATTACGGTTGATGCGCGCGGCGAAATATTGGAGCTCAAGAACACCATCAACACCATGGTGGACCAGCTCAATTCGTTCGCGGCCGAAGTGACTCGAGTCGCAAAAGAGGTGGGCACCGAAGGCAAGCTCGGCGGGCAGGCGGATGTGAAAGGTGTTTCGGGAACATGGAAAGATTTGACCGACAACGTGAACGGTCTTGCGGGCAACTTGACTGGTCAAGTCCGTAACATCGCAAAAGTGACAACCGCGGTTGCCAACGGTGACTTATCACAAAAAATCACAGTCGATGCGAAGGGCGAAATCTTCGAGCTGAAAAACACCATCAATACGATGGTGGATACGCTGCGAAGTTTCGCAGCCGAAGTGACAAGAGTTGCAAAAGAAGTGGGTACCGAGGGCCGTCTCGGCGGTCAGGCCGACGTCAAAGGTGTGTCGGGAACTTGGAAACATCTGACCGATAACGTCAATGGCCTCGCCGGAAACCTCACCGACCAGGTTCGCAACATCGCCAAAGTGACAACTGCAGTCGCCAACGGCGATCTTTCGCAAAAAATCACAGTTGATGCGAAGGGCGAAATCTTCGAGCTCAAAAACACCATCAACGTCATGGTGGATCAGCTGAATTCATTTGCGGCCGAGGTCACAAGGGTTGCAAAAGAAGTCGGAACAGAAGGGAAACTCGGTGGCCAGGCCGACGTCAAAGGCGTGTCTGGTACGTGGAAAGATCTGACTGACAACGTCAACGGCCTCGCCGGAAACCTCACAGCTCAAGTTCGTAACATCGCCAAAGTGACAACTGCAGTCGCCAACGGCGATCTTTCGCAAAAGATCACG
>JAYTRM010000025.1:0-19840 GCA_043746165.1 Bdellovibrionales bacterium
CTGTTTCCCGTTTCCCACACACTAGAGCGCGGCGCCGGGAAACGATCATCAAATAACCCGCTCACGCGTTCATCAAAAATCGCGATCCTGCACAGTTCACATTTGGTTTTTACAAAATTGCCAGATCTCGAAATTTTCGAACCAGTACACCTACCTGTTCGAGTCGCACCATTATAGGTCGTCAGAAATGTAAGCCGAAACCCCAAGCATAGTTGAAATAACTCACGCCAAGAACATTCATGATACCGAAACGAAAACTGAGATAGGCCATATGTTCAAACGGAAAAAAGTCGGCTCCGAATCCCCCGCGACCGGCTGTCGTTGTGGTTTTAGCACCGGTGCTCACATCCGTCATCGCCAGTTTGAGAACCTCGCCGAAGAGAAAAGTATTGAGCGGCGTCTTTTTCCCCTCTCTGGTGAGATCTTGATTTTTACCGCCGATAAGGAAAACACCGGGTAAATCGATTTTCATACCGAGGCCAAACCCTCCGACCTCATCTTGCAATTGCGCAGCATTTGATGGATCTGGATCTTCAAAGCGGTTCCAGGTCAGAGTAAGATTGAAAATTGCTCTAACTCTCAAGGAAAGTTCCATATCAATACTCGGCTGCAATTGGAAAGACGACGAGGAGCCTGCAGAAGAACTCACCTTTGAGTTGGCGTAATAGGTTGAGAACGTTGTAAGGGAAATAATGTCTCGCTCTGAACTTGCAGACACATATGGAGTTGAAAAAAGCAGGACCATTGACGCCCCGACCGCGCAAATTTTGTTTTTACCCAGGTTAATATCCGTTAGGATGAACCAGAGGTGATGTGGATATCGTCGGAAAGGTCTGTGCGCCAATGGTTCCCCGTAAAAAATACAGAATTCTGATCGAACCAGCCCTTATCCATAAGCTAACATTGGTTTTTCTATTGATATACGGATTTTCATTTAGCGAACCTTGCCGCGCGCTTTCAACCGATTCAGGAGCTGATTTTAGCGATCACACGTCTGAACACTATGCCGCAAGCTTCGCATTAGTAACCGGTACTTATGCTTTCCTTCGACATAAAAAATTCGATCGCTGGGAAGCGCTCTTAACCAGTATGGCTGTATCGCTCACTCTCGGATACGCTAAGGAAAACACCGACGCATTCCTTGATCCTGCTGATAATCGAGCCAACGTGATAGGAGCAGTGGGTGGTGGGGCATTTGTTTTCACGGTGGACGTTATCGCGTTCTGAATGCGAAAAATAGGCAGGTTACGTTGGCAGGCAATTGATTCACCGTATCAATTAGAGGACTTTGGTCTCGTCCTCGAGATCAGACTGAAGTGGTCGGGTTTTGCTAGGGCGCGTTTTGAACTTGGCCAGCCGTATCCACGGCACGCGGACGAGCCGGGGAATAGTTTTCAAAGAATTTAGGTTCGAATACTTTGTCTGACCGTCGGTCAGCTTCGTTAACAACAATGGTGCGCGAGAGAGGACTTGAACCTCCATGCCAGTTACGGCGCAAGCACCTCAAGCTTGTGCGTCTACCAATTTCGCCACTCGCGCATCAGGATACAGACCAGATCGTTTGAGAACCGGAAGGCTTCGGTTATTCCCCAGGTCGGGATGGCTGTCAATTGCATCGTGGGCGAGAGTAGCAAAATCGCGAGAACGTCGAAAAATTAGCGCTTCATCTGTTCACAATCTAGGCAAAAGGGGAGGGCGGCGTTCTGTTTTTTTTGCGAAAACCGATTAACCGAAGTCGCGGTCAGCCAGTGTCCTAAATGACGAGAGATGCAAGCGCGGTTGAGAGTGCCAAGGACGGCGATTCAACCGTGTGGAAAGTAGCAGGGGTGTTCAGGGATGAGCGAGTTAGTTTTTTTCTCCTTAGTCGTGGGCTACATTCTTTCCGGATTTCTATTTCTTGGAGTTTTGCTGCGGCGTCAAAGCAAGCAGCCGGTCACGGTTGCAAGGCAAAAGCGACGCCGCAGCTGAGCAGGCAAACCGCAAGTTTCCGGTTGAATCAGTTGATATCGGTGGTGGGGAATCGCCGGAAGCTAAAGGGAGCTGTATCCCTCGCAAGTGCTGTCCTGCCGGTGGGGGCTTCTCCTTTCAAGCCTTGCGAGGGATACGGGTGGTGCGGCTTGGGGCTTTTACTGTCTCTGGCAAAAGGTGCGGGCGGCGCCGGCGCCGAGGACAGCACCGGATGCTGGCGTTTCAAGCCCCGATCCTGAATGCGCCAGCATCCAGATTTTTTGAGCCTATCCCGTGACATCGCGCTTTTGGTTCGCTATGAGCTAGCGCACCCGTGGAAATTACCGAGCTCGATTTTGTCTATCCCGAAACGTTAGTTGCGACCGAACGCCGCTCGCCGAGCCGGATTATGGTGGTGCGGAAGGCAAATGAGACTCCATGCGAGATCGCTCGGCTTGCGCCAGAGTTTGCGCCTGGCGATTGTCTTGTCATCAACAACACGCGCGTGTGCCGAAGGCGGGTTTTCTCGCAGTCCGAACTCGAGATACTTTTCTTGAGTCCGCTCAATCAAGAAAAAACCCTTTGGCACGTGCTCTGCCCCTCGAGTCGCTGGAAGCCTGGTACTGAACAAATTCTGCCGGGCGAAGTCCGTTTGCAACTGCTCGAGCGAGGACGTCCGCAAACCGTTGAGTCGAGTCTCGCTCTCACGGATGATTATTTTGACCGCCACGGGGAATTGCCGCTTCCGCCCTATATTCAGAAAGCTCGCAAACAGCGTCATAACCTCGGCACGGATGAATCGGAATATCAAACTGCGTGGGCCGAAGTCGCAGGCAGCCTTGCGGCACCGACGGCAAGCCTGCATTTTACCCAAAACGATCTTGAAGAAATTCGCAGCCGCGGAGTTGATGTCGGGCAAATCACCCTGCACGTTGGCCTGGGCACTTTCTTGCCGGTCACTGTGACCAATCTTGAAGATCACGTGATGCATAGCGAGTGGGCCGAGATTCCGCAGAGTGTTTGGGAGATGATTCAGCAAACAAAAAAACGTGGAGGGCGCGTTTGGGCAATGGGCACGACCGTCGCGCGAACGCTGGAATCGGCGGCGCATGGGCTTCTCAAACACTCGGAGCTTGGCTTTTCGGGCGACACGCAGCTCTTTATTCGCCCCGGGTTTGAGTGGCGCATCTGCGACGTCTTGCTCACCAACTTCCATCAGCCGCGCTCAACACTGCTCTCGCTTGTGGCTGCGTTTTCAAACCTGAACAAAGTCAAATCGGCATACGCTTGGGCGATCGAGCGGCAGTTTCGACTCTTTAGCTATGGAGATCTGACCGTATGGTTCCGGTAAAGCACTTTGAACTTGTTGCGACTTCGGATGAAGCTCGCTCAGCGCGACTCAGCACAGCTCACGGCGAAATTGAAACGCCGGTGTTCATGGCTGTCGGCACGCGCGCGACCGTCAAGGCGATGACGCCTGAGGAACTCCTCGCCTCCGGTTGCCAGGTCGTTCTCGGTAACACCTATCATCTTCATCTTCGACCGGGTGAGAAAACAGTGGCAGCACTCGGAGGGCTTCACAAATTCATGAATTGGCAAAAGCCGATTCTCACCGACAGCGGTGGTTTTCAGGTTTTTTCGCTGTCCTCACTGCGAAAGCTCAGTGAAAAAGGTGTCGAGTTTCGCAGTCATCTCGACGGCACTAAGCTTTTTATCGGTCCTGAGAAAAGTATGGAAATACAGATGGATCTTGGCTCAGACATCATCATGGCATTTGACGAATGCCTGCCTTATCCGGCGACACGCGAGCAGACCATTGAATCGATGCAGTTGACTTACCGCTGGCTTCACAGATCCAAGGAGGCAATGACTCGCGAAAAGAGCATGCTGTTTGGCATTGTCCAGGGTGGACTGGAGCTCGATCTTCGGCTCGAGAGCCTTCAGCAGATTACCTCGGTTGATCTGCCCGGTTATGCTCTGGGCGGCCTCAGCGTCGGTGAACCGATCGAGATGATGCACGAGCTCGTTCGCAAAGTGGCGCCGAAAATGCCTGCAAATAAGCCGCGCTACCTCATGGGAGTCGGTACGCCGCTCGATCTGATTTTGGCGATCGATTCGGGGATTGATATGTTCGACTGTGTCATGCCGACCCGTACGGCGAGAAACGGAACTTTATTCACCTGGCAGGGGAGAGTGTCGATAAAACGAGCAGAGTACAAGGAAGACCCGGGTCCGCTCGATCCGGAATGCGACTGTTACACGTGCCGAACCTACTCGCGTGGCTACCTTCGCCACCTGTTTTTGGCCAATGAAATTCTGAGTGCGCGGCTCAATACCATTCACAATCTACACTTTTACTTTTCGCTGCTGGCAAAGGCTCGGGCAGCGATTCGGGGTGGCACATGGCCCGAGTATCGCGACTTCTGTCTGACGCGTTTTGTTAGTGCGAAACAAGCCCCAACCTGAATTGACGTTTGCTTCTGCGAGCAAAACATGGAAAATTTTGTCCTTTGGTAAAGAGATTATTACGGAAGGCCAGACATGTTGAATCCAATCTTGTCCTCATCTTCAGCCCTCGGGCTGGTTTTTGCATCGACCCAAGCTCTCGCACAAGCCGGAGCGCCAGCGGCGGCCGGGCAGCCCCCAGCCTACTTGACGTATCTTCCGATGCTGGTTCTCTTTGCCGTGTTTTATTTCCTGGTTATGCGCCCGCAAGCGAACAAACAGAAAGAGCATCAAAAATTTTTGAGCCAACTCAAGCGTGGCGACGAAATCGTCACGGCGAGCGGTATTCTTGGTCGCATCGAAGGCCTTACGGATCTCTTCATCACACTCGAAATTGCCCCCAACGTCCGAATTAAAGTTTTGCGCGGCCAGGTGGCTTCGCCAGTTCCGACGGCGGCTGCGGTTGTGGGCGAGGCTAAAACATGATTCAGAGCCTGCGCACACGTTGGATGATCATCATAGCTGTTTTCGCGCTCGCGATTATTTGGACCGTTCCCAACTTCATCAACACCGAAAAAATTTGGTGGCCAACCAAGAACCGCATGGTTCTCGGTCTCGACATTCAAGGTGGCTCGCACTTGGTTTTGCGGGTCGATGTCGACTCGGCGATAAAGCAAGACGCAAATCGCGTCTCGAACGCACTCGCCGGTGAGTTAAAGGAAGAAAAAGCGGAAGTGAAGGCCGTCACTCTTCTTGAGCCGTTAATCGGCCACATGCGGATCGATCTCAACAAACCTGAAGACTCAACCAACGTGCAAAGAGCGTTGACTAAAATCTACGCCAATACGCTTAAAGTAACGAAAACCGAAGGTTCGGTTATTGAGCTGGAGTTCGCCGAACTCTACGTGCGCGACTTCAAATCAAAGCTCTTGGATCAAGCGATTGCGACGATCCGTAACCGGATCGATGAATTCGGCGTGGCTGAGCCCTCGATCACTTCGCAAGGCTCTGATCGCATCCTTGTCCAGCTTCCTGGTATCAAGGACGCGTCGACGGCGAAAGACCTGATCAACCGCACGGCACGCCTCGATTTCATGATCGTGTCGCAGGACAAAGTCGAACTGCAAAAGCTGATCGACGATGCCGAAAAAGAAAACCACATCAAGCTGGGCGAGCTCAAGTACTCCCAGTATGTCGATAAAATCAATGAAGCACTCAAAGGTAAGATTCCGGCCAATACGGTCGTGTACTTTGAAAAACCGGATGCGGCAGCTTCAATGGAAGCGGCTCGTATTCCTTATCTCTTGAGCACCTCGGATATCGTGACGGGCGATAAACTTACCAATGCAACCGTCAACATGGGTCAATACGGCGAACCGCTCGTGTCGTTTTCGTTTGATGCGATGGGGACGCGCGCTTTTGGCGAGTTGACGAAGAAGCACTCGGGCCACCTTATGGCGATCGTTCTCGATAAAGTCGTTAAATCGGCGCCGGTTATTAAGGAGCCAATCACGGGCGGGCGCGGACAAATCGAGCTCGGTCACAGCCGTGACAACGAATCGACTATGAAAGAAGCAAAAATCATTTCAACAGCTCTGCGTGCCGGCGCACTGCCTGCCGCACTCGAACAGCTCGAAGAGCGAACCGTTGGGCCAAGTCTCGGCGCCGACGCCATTCACCAGGGACAAATTGGAACAATGATTGCCGCAATAGCGGTATTCGTGTTCATGGCTTTTTATTACAAGGGCTTTGGCCTCATCGCGGATCTCTCACTTGCCTTTAACTTGCTGATCACGATGGCTATTTTGAGCTCGCTTGGTGCGACGTTGACTTTGCCAGGCGTCGCCGGTCTGGCGCTGACTCTCGGTATCGCGGTCGACGCGAACGTCATTATCTACGAGCGGGTCAAAGAAGAAATGTCCAAAGGTGCGAGTCTTTTGGCCGCGATTCGCGAGGGATACGCTCGGGCGTTTAGCTCGATCTTTGACGCCAACGTGACCTCAATCGCGGTCTGTGTGGTCCTGATGTACTTCGGAACCGGCCCCGTGCGTGGTTTCGCGGTGACACTGCTTACCGGTCTCGTGATCACGACTTTCACGGCGGTGTTTTTTACCCGCGCGATTCTCGATTTGCTCGTGGCGAAGTGGAAATGGAACGTAGCGGTGAGGTAGGTCTTTTGAGGCGAATGACCGGGTAATGTCCGACTATAGACGCCAGAGGCGCCGTCGAGCCGAAGGCACGCAATCATGCGCGACGCAAACAGAGGATGAATATGGCGAAACAGGCAACGATGAATGACAAGATAGCCTCAGGTTCCGTGAAAGAAGATCACGGAAAGATCGACTTTGTGCAAATTGCGCCGCTCATGGGAGGCATTTCAGTGCTCCTCACGATCGCCGCCATTGCACTCATCATGATCAAGGGTCTGAACTACGGAATCGACTTCGCCGGCGGAACCGAAATCCAATTGCGTTTTCCCCAAGCGGTTGATGCTTTGCAGCTTCGCAAGACAATCGAAGACATCGGTGTCAAAAACCCGAGCGTGCAGTCGTTCGGTGGGACCAATGAATTTCTGATACGACTTGAGACCCCGGTCGGTGCCAGCGAAAAAGAAACCAACAAAATGATCACAGCTAACGTTAAAAAAATCCGCGACGAGCTCAAAGGAAAATTCAACCTGAGCGAAGACGGAGTTTTGCGGGTCGATACGGTCGGACCGGCAGTCGGAGCCGAACTTCGCAACCGCGGCCTTCTCGCGGCCTTTTATAGCTTTCTGGTGATCTTGATTTATGTGGCGATGCGCTTTGATTATAAGTACGCACCCGGAGCTGTTTTGTGCTTGGTGCATGACTCGATTTTCACAATCGGCGTGTTTTCGCTGCTCGGTCGCGAGTTCAACGTGCAAATCATGGCCGCGGTCCTCACGCTGATCGGATACTCACTCAACGATACGATCGTGACGTTTGACCGGATTCGCGAAACGGCGCCGCGCTACCGCGGCATCATGTCGATGAAGTGGATCATCAACAAAGCGGTTAACGACATGCTCGGCCGAACCATCCTTACCTCGGGATGCACGATGATCGCAGTGCTTGCTCTTTACTTTTTTGGCGGAGGCGTGATCGCGGAGATCGCCTTTACTTTGATTATCGGCATCGTGATCGGCACGTACTCTTCGGTGTACGTGGCGGCTCCGCTGATTTTGGTCATGGAGTGGTTTAAGAAAGAGCCTGCGACCCGTTGATGGAAAAAGACGGGCGTTCCCAATCACCAGCGTCGTCTCCCGATCAGGTGGCGACGCCGCCGCCCGAAAATGCAGCCGAAACATTGGCTATTCCCAGGATAATTTCTGAGATTCTTGCAGCACGCGGAATCTCAGATCCCGGTGACATCAAGAAATGGCTCAATCCCTCGCTTAAGGGTCTCAAAGATCCTTTTTTGCTAACTGACATGGGCAAGGCCATCGACCGTCTTGTTGTCGCTCGGCAAAACCAAGAGCCTATCGTTATCTATGCGGACTACGACCTCGACGGAACTTCAGGTCTTGCGCTGTTTTTACGAGCTCTGAACCTTCTGGGTTTCAGCGATGTCATTCGTTATCAACCAAAGCGTCTGAGCGAAGGCTACGGTCTGCACACTGAGGCCGTTGAGAAGTTGCATGCAGCGGGACGTAAGCTTTTGATGACGATTGACCTCGGCATCACGGCGCTTGAGGCGTGTGCTCGCGCGACTGAACTCGGCCTCGACGTCATCATTACGGATCACCACTTACCCAAAGAGCAGTTGCCAGTTGCACTCGCCGTGATCAATCCCAATCGCGGCAATTGCGGCTCTGGCCTCGGGCATTTGTGTGGAACCGGGGTGGCGTTTTACGTCGCACTCGCACTTCGCAGAAGGTTGCTCGAGCTGGGAGTTATCGAGAAAAGTTTTGATCCCAAAGAATTGCTCGATTGTTTTGCGATTGGAACCTTGACGGATATGGTTCCTTTGGTCGACGAGAACCGCGTTTTGGTGAAGCACGGGCTACTGCAACTTGCGCAGACGAGACGTCCGGGGCTTCGGGTTTTGCTGCAGGCGCTGGGACTTTGGGGAATTCCGCTCACCAGCCAAGATGTGGCGATTCGTTTCGCACCGAAACTCAATGCGCTCTCGCGGATGGAAATGGGAATCGAGCCCATCGATCTGTACTTGGTCGAGGATGAGTCGGCGGCCCAAGGCTTGGTGGAGCGGGTTCTCTCCAACAATCAAACTCGTCAGGCGTCACAAAAATCGGCAGAAGTCGAGGCGGCTGAAATTGTCGAAGCACGTGAGCTCGGCCACGCGATTTTCGTTTATTCAAAGAATTTTCACCGTGGAGTTGTCGGCCTCGTGGCTACGAAACTTTGCCAAGAGTACGGCCGGCCGGCCTTTGTCGGCTCGCTCGCAGAGGATTCGGGAAAAATCGTCGGCAGTGCGCGCATGCCAAATGGCCTGGGGCTGAATGCGCTCGACGCGATGGCAACCGCTCATGAGGTGCTCGAGCAGTTCGGGGGGCATGCGGCTGCCGCCGGATTTGAATTGAAGCAAGAAATGGCCGAGCGATTCAGCGCGAAGCTTGAATGCTATTTTGCGCTGCAACCGAGGTCAAAAGAGGCCATCGCGTGGAAATATGATGTCAAAGCGAGCCTCGATGAGCTGAGCCCGAGCTTCATGACGTGGTTTGAGCACCTAAATCCGTTTGGCGTGCAGTTTGAGGCGCCGGTTTTTCTTCTCGAGCAAATTAAGGTTGAACAAATCAAAGAGCTTCGCGGCGGACACTTGCGGCTCAATCTCTCTGTGAGCGGCCTGACGCGCGTCGGTCTTTGGTTTTCACCTCCCCAGGAGACCGCAAACCGTCTTCGCGATTTAAGCGCGACTGATCGTTGGGTGGACTTGCTGGTCGAGCCGCAGTGGAATTATTACAACGGGTCAAGAACTCTTCAGCTTTTGATTCGAGATCTTCGGAATCGTTAGAAGCCGTGAGCTCCCGCTCAACAAGCGGTGAGCTCCCGCTCAACAAGCCGTGAGCTCCCGCTCAACAAGCGGTGAGCTCCTGCTCAACAAAATTAGAGCTACACCGTCAAATCGTCTAGAGCTAGCACTCAGGATTCGAAGCTGACCAAACGGCCTGGCATCGAAATTATTTTGGCGACCTAGGCCTGAGAGCGTGGTAGGTTTTCGAGCTCTGCGCCGAGTGGATCAGAGGTTAGAGTTTCCGTGGCTATTTTTTTTGGCGGCTTTGGTGCTTTTTAAGGGGGCTGATAATGACGAAGCATTCCGGTAAAGAGAAATTGAGCAAGAAAGTCAAAAAGATCACGAAGCAGATTCAGGGGCCGCTGCGAGCAAAGCTGACCGCGAAGGTGACGGCTTCCAAAACCTTTAAGAAAACCAAGAAGAAGGTCGACAGCACCTTAAACTCGCCCCTAGGATCGACGATTCAAGCCGCAATTCAAACCGGTATTGATGCTGCAGCCCATGGAAAAATTGGCAACCAAGTGAGTGCAAAGTACGGCGCCGCCAAGAAAATCGAAGCCAATATCACCAGGCTCGGCGAAAAAATTAGCAGCAGATTCTCTGAGTCTGCGCAACTCGCCAAAACGGTGGCATCGCAGACAGCTGTGCAGACGGCCCACTTGGCTACCGAAACTGCGCATATTGCGGTTGAGCGGGTGCAGACCGCGGCCAGCTCGGCCCGCGAGAGCCTCGATCAGGTGCTCGTGAACCTCGAGCACAGCAGCGGACTAAAATTCAAAGACTCGTCGGATATGGCGCAAAAAATCGGTCGCAAAGTGCTCGAGCGTGCCGATGAAATTCGCGCGCAGATTTCAAAAAATCAGTACGCTCCGCAATGGGTTAAGACGGTGTCATCGTCACTCACGGTTCCTGGTGTTAAGCGCACAAGCGACGATACTGAAACGACTTTTTCTGGTGGCACCTCTGCAGAAGCTTCGCACGACGGCGCACGCGCTCATGACAATCCAGCCGTGAAAGCTGGCCCTGCCGGCGAGGCGGCTTTTGACGCCGCATCTGATGAATCATCAGATGAAGCTGATGGCGTCGACATTGACTCTCCACCAGTCAAGAAAACTCGCCGTCCAGCGACTGGGGCCCGTTCCGGCAAAGCAGCCGGCGCAACCTCGCGGTCCACATTGAAGTGAGTTGAACCGGCGGCTTTGCCAGCCGGCTCGTTAGGTCAGAACTGTGACATCTTCCCGCAAACGTTCGGTCGTTTTACTTTCAAGCGGCCTCGATTCTACGGTCAATCTCTACGAGGCCAGACTGGCTTCGGAAGTTGTCCTTTGTTTGACCTTTGATTACGGGCAGCGAGCGGCGGCCCGCGAGAGCGAGCGAGCCGCGCAAATCGCAAAGCTTGCAGGCGTTCCCCACAGGCGGTTGGATCTTCGCTGGTTTTCCGACTTCACACAGACTTCGCTTGTTAACCGGGCTCATGAGGTTCCAGTCAGTCATTCGGTTTCGATCGACGACCTCACGGTTTCGCAAACCACTGCCAAGGCCGTTTGGGTGCCCAATCGCAATGGCGTTTTTCTCAACATCGCAGCGGGCTTTGCCGAAGGTCTCGGTGCCGACTGGGTCGTGCCGGGGTTTAATCGTGAGGAAGCGGCGACATTTCCCGACAATTCCGAAGCTTTTTTGCAGGCTCTCAATCACAGTTTTTCCTTTTCAACTGCGAATGGTCTGCAGGCGTTTTGTTTCACGACCCAGCTCAATAAAACTCAGATTGTCGGTCGCGGCCGGGAGTTGGGTGCGCCGTTTGAGATGATGTGGCCTTGCTACTTCGATGGCGAAGATACGGGTGGACAGCCATGCGGGACTTGCGAGTCTTGCCAACGTTTCCGTCGCGCGACAGAAGGAGTCAGCGGAATATGAAGAGCACTTTCGTCGAGCGCGAATTTTCCTATGATGGCACTCAGCTCCGCTCGCTATTCGGATATCTCGAGCACGGCGTACTTGGCGATTCTGTCGTTGCTTGGATCGGGCCTTGTTCGATTTCCTTTGAGCATATGGTCGACGGCGAGGACCTGCTCGCGCAAAGCCCAATTGCGGGTTCTCGAATGGTTCATTTCATCATTGAGAAATTTCACCTTCCGCTTTTTGCCGGAGTGACCCTGCAGCGCCTTTTGACTTCGATTTGTCTGGAGTATCTGCGTGAAAAAGTCACGCCTAACCAAGCAGCTCAGCTTCGCCGCGCTGGCGATGACCTATTTTTTGGCGACGGTAAACTCAGTATCAGTATCGCGACCCTAAGCCCGGTGTCGACACTGATTCATTTTGCGATCAACTGCTCAAACGCGGGAACACCGGTGAAAACCGCGTGCCTGGCTGACCTTCAGATCGAGCCGAAGGAATTTGCCTGCGAGATCGTACTGCGCCTGACCCGCGAAGTGGCGAGCATTGACGAGGCAACGATGAAGGTGAAGTGGGTTCGCTGACGGGAAAATGGCGGGAAGGCTTGCGACCAGCGTTCCAGCACCAGTATTGTTTTCCGCCAGGGTTTCCTTTCCGGTCGGTTCAAACCGAAAGGAAGTATCGGCCCCCTGATTTCTACAACGCAGATCGATATGAGGCGAAGGGTCAAATTCTAAACTAGATGCTGATGACTTCCTTAACAGAAGGAATGAGTGACTTAAGGCGCTCCTCGATCCCTAGTTTCAGAGTCACAGTTGAGCTCGGGCAGCCGGAGCATGAGCCCTGCATGAAGATCGAAACGATGCCGTTTTCGAAACTGTGAAAGACGATGTCACCGCCGTCTTGAGCGACAGCTGGACGAATTTCTTCCTCCAGAATTTTTTTAATCATCCGAACATCATCGCTGTCACTTGCCGTCGCAGAAGCCGCGCCAGAAGCCGCGCCAGAAGACGCTGCAGGCTTTACGGGCTCGAGGATGACAGCTTCGCCGCGTTCGAGGTGTTCTTCTATGAGGCCGGCGAGAGGCTCTGAGAGGGTCTCCCAGTCAACCCAGTCTTGTTTGCTGACACTGATGAAATCCTTGCCGATGTAGACTCCCGCAGTCCACGGAAAGCCGAAGAGCTTCTTGGCGAGAGGTGAGCGAGCAGTTTCTTGAACGGTTTTGAATTCTGCTGGGAAATCCGTAATCGTGCGATTGCACACGAAACGCAGAGTCTGCGGGTTAGGTGTTGCCTCGAAATGCACTTTCGGCTGTGGATTAGGATTGCTCATTTTGGCCTCCCGGCGCGATGTCCAGCGCGATGTCCAGCGCGATGTAAAAAGCACGACGCCGGTACCTTGACACGAGGGGAGAATTCCGTCAACCCGAGACCCGTACCGCTTGATTTCCCTAGAGGTTCTGTCTAGGTTCGAAGCCCAACATCATTAAGGAGTGAGCCATGACCCCACGAGTTCGCGAAATTTTGAGCTGGTACGGAGCCGACAACCCGGGAACGCTGACGAATCTCGCTCGCCTGATGAATCACGGCCGCCTAGCTGGATCAGGAAAAATGGTGATCTTGCCGGTCGATCAGGGTTTTGAGCATGGCCCGGCTCGCTCGTTTGCAAAAAATCCAGATGGCTACGATCCCAGCTACCACATTGGTCTCGCGATCGAATCGGGTTGCAATGCTTACGCGGCTCCGCTTGGCTTCATCGAATCTGTTGCTCGCGACTATACCGGCGATATTCCTCTCATCTTAAAAATCAATAACTCGGAATCGCTGTTTAACTCGGATGCGCCGATTTCGGCGCTCACTTCGAACATTGATGACGCTCTCAGGCTCGGTTGCGCGGGCATCGGCTTTACGATTTATCCCGGAAGCCGCGAGCGCAAAGTGATGTACGAAGAGATTGCCAAGGCATCACGGAGCGCCAAGGAAGCTGGCCTTGCGGTGATCGTCTGGGCTTACCCTCGCGGAGTGCAGATTTCCAAAGCGGGCGAAACTGCCATCGACGTCGTGGCCTACGCCGCGCACATCGCAGCCGAGCTTGGCGCGCACGTGATCAAAGTCAAGCCGCCGTCCTCACATATTGAGCAAGAGGCGGCTCGCAAAGTTTACGAAGCGCAGGGAATTCGAGTTGAAAACATGCGCGATCGCGCAAAACACGTGGTCGACTCCTGCTTTAACGGCCGCCGCATCGTGATTTTCTCAGGTGGTGAAAGCAAAACGACGAGCGAACTGCTCGATGAAGTGAAGGGACTGGCTGCTGGCGGCGCATTCGGATCAATCATGGGCCGGAACGCTTTCCAACGCCCGCGCAAAGAGGCGATTGAGCTGTTGCACAAGGTGCAAGATATCTTCCGTGGCGATGTTTAAAATGCGTTTAGATGTCTAAAGTGCGTTTAAAGGAGTTGAGATGACGATCCCCAGTGGTGAAAATTCGACCGGCGACGCGCCATCAGACGCGCCATCAGACGCGCCATCGGAGGCTCCGTCGGGAGCGTTGCCTGGCACCGAGCCAACGCATGAGCCGAGAGAAAATCCGTTGCGGGCCGAAAAGCGCCGCAAGCTCGAGCAACTGCGGGCGGCCGGTATTGATCCCTATCCGCACCACTACGAACGTACCGCGGTTATTCAAGATCTCGTAAAAGAGTTCGATGAGGCCCTTGTCGCCGGTGATCAGCGCGAAAGTTCGCGCTACAGCATTGCCGGTCGTCTGATGACCAAACGCCCGATGGGCAAGGCGGCATTTTTCAATCTTCAAGACGGAAGCGGGACGCTGCAATGCTACCTTCGCAAGGAAGAAATATCGACTGAAGATAACATCGCTTTTGATCTTCTCGATGTCGGCGACATCGTCGGTGTCGAGGGGTTTATCTTTAAAACAAAAAAAGGTGAGCTGTCCCTGCACTGCAAAGCCTTCAAAATGCTGTGCAAAACGCTAGAACCCTTGCCGGAGAAGTATCACGGCCTCGCCGATGTCGAGATCAAGTACCGCCACCGCCACCTCGACCTGATCACCGATGCTGAGTCGCGAGAAGTCTTTCGCAAGCGCTCAGTGGTGATCGCCGAGATGCGCTCGTTTCTGAACCGCCGCGGTTTTCTTGAAGTTGAAACGCCTATCTTACAACCGATCTACGGCGGAGCTGCCGCTTATCCGTTCTCGACTCATCACCGCGCGCTCGATATGAAACTGTTTTTGAAAATCAGCCCCGAGCTTTACTTGAAACGCCTCGTCGTCGGAGGTTTTGAAAAGGTCTACGAGATCGGCAAGAATTTCCGCAACGAAGGTATCGATCGCAGTCATAATCCTGAGTTCACCATGCTGGAGTGGTATGAGGCCTACACCGACTACTTCTACCAGATGAAGCAGTTTGAAGAGCTTGTTTCGCACTTAGCAAATATCGTAAACGGTTCGATGAAGTGTATGTACCAGGGCAAAGAACTTAACTTTACGCCGCCATGGCGTCGTCTGACTGTGATCGACGGTATCAAAGAGTACGCCGGCATTGATCCGACTGCGATGTCCGAGGCCGAGCTTTTTCAAAAAGCTCGGGTGCTCGGATCTGATTCCGAAAAGCCCTCGAGCCGCGGTGAGATGATGATGAAGATTTTTGAGCTGGCGGCAGAGCCCCATCTCTTTCAGCCGACCTTCGTGATGGACCATCCGATTGAAATTTCGCCGCTCACCAAAAAGCACCGCAAAAACCCGCTTCTTGTGGAGCGCTTTGAACCGTTCTGTGCGGGTATGGAAATCGGCAATTCCTACACTGAGCTCAATGATCCGGTCGAGCAGCTTGCGCGTCTCACCGAGCAAGAAGCCAAACGCCTAGTCGACGAAGAGGCTCAGCCGATGGACGAAGACTTTGTTCACGCCATCGACACCGGCATGCCACCGACGGGCGGCGTAGGACTCGGCATTGACCGAGTCGTGACGATTTTGACCGACCGGCCGAGCATTCGTGACATCATCCTGTTTCCGACAATGAAGTTTAAATGAAATCGCGCGGCTGGCGATTCTGTTCGATTTCGTTTCTGACTGTTCTTGCGGCCTGCCAGACGCCGGAAACGAAAGTGAAAACGACGCCTGAGAGATTTTATAGTGGCTCGCAGGTGCTGGCGCCCGTCAAGATCGATGCGGCTACCGTGGTGGTTGATGCGCGGTCTTCGTTTGATTACTCGATGGCTCACGTTCCGCATTCCCTCAGTTTTCAGTGGACCGATTTTACGGACGCTGAGAAGCCGGGGCAGCTCAGTGGCGATCTCGCGGTCCTCACACGCAGGCTGGCACTTGCTGGAATTTCGCCAACTACGCACGTCGTTGTCCTGGGTTATGGAGTCAAAGGACAAGGGGAAGAAGGGCGGATCGCCTGGACGCTCGCTTACCTCGGAGTGCGTGATGTGCAGTTTGCTGATTTTGATGCGATGAAGTTTCGGCTCACAAATGTGAACGAGGAAAACCTCGTGCCAAGCGTCGAAGTCTGGAATCCTGAAGTCGCTCAAGGTTTGCTCGCGACGGCTGACGAAATTAAATTCGTGATCAACAAACGCGGCATCGACAAGCCTTTGTCTTTCGCTCCTGGTGAGCCGGCGGTACTCTATCGCCTCATCGATGTCAGGCCATCATCGGATTATCTCGGTCGCACCGGATACGGCAAACGTGTCAAGGTTCCGAATTTCGACGCAGTCAACATTCCGTGGCAGGAGTTTTTTGATCCGCAGATGAGGCCGATCACAGAAATGAGTTCTCGTCTCAAAGAGGTTGGCATCTCGCCTGATTGCAAAATCATCGTGATTTCAGAAGATGGCGTTGCGTCTGCAGCCGTCACCATGGCGCTGAGGGGCCTCGGCTTCACGCGCTCTGCAAACGATGTCGATGGACTCAAAGGGCTTTTGCAGACCCCTTGAGAAAGCTTCGTTATGGCATGTGGAACAACACCGAATTCATCGCCTTTAAAATGTCAGGATCGTAGCGATTGGCGAGCTTCGTGGTCATGAAGTCAAGCGCCACAGACGGCGTCATCGGCTCGTTGTAAGACCGCTTCGTCGTCAATGCGTCATAGGTATCGGTGATGGCGATGATTCGTGCCATGGAGTGAATTTCTGGTCCGGTGAGCTGCTGAGGATAGCCGTTGCCTAGAAAACTCTCGTGATGCTCAAAGCAGCAGGCCTTCATCGCTTCTGAACAATTGTGATCGGTAAGAATCTGCAGGCCAAATTGAGGATGCTTTTGCATCTGCGCCCATTCGACGTCGCTCAAGGGGCCGTTTTTGCAAATGATCTCGACAGCCACGTTGCGCTTACCGATGTCATGAAACAAAGCGCCGCGTCCTAACTCATGAAGGTCCTCTTTGTTGTAACCGATCACGTTGCCAAGACCAAGAGCGTAGATGCCGACATCGAGAGAATGATTGTAGGTATAGAAATCGTGAGAGGAGAGCGAAATCAAGTGCGCCATATTGTCTGGATGCTCATCCATGAAGTCGATAAAGTTTGTGATGAGTTCTTTTGATTCAGCCAGTGCGACGTCGACTTGCGGTTGTTCAAAAATTTCTTCAGCCAGAGTCAGAGAACTCTCGCGTAAGATTTGGGCCTTAACCATTGGCTCGAGACCCACTTCATTCATTCTTTCAAAAACATATTTTTTGAACTCGGAACGCTGGGGTTCCGGAACGTAGAAAACATCGGCGCGATTAAGGGACGCGATTTTCTGCGCTTTGAGGAGCTCGCCCGGACGCAAATAGTGCACGTAACGTCCGCCGATCATGATAAAGACGTCGAAAGTCGTCGGACGCGTCGGCAAGATTGTGCTGACGCGGATTTTAAAGTAACGCTGCGGGTTTTGCGCGAGAGCTTCCATTTGTCTATTTTGCCACGGTTCAATTGGCTGGCCAAGAAAAGATGCCTGGGCTATCTTTTGCTGGGACCAGGTCTTGGAGCGGAAACTAGTGTCCAGGTTTGAAACACGGCCTAAGGAATGTGATATGAGTCTGAAGCTCGATACTCAAGTTCAGTTTATCAAGGGAGTTGGACCAAAGTTGGGCGATGTCTTGCTCAAAAAAGGCGTCGCCACGGTTCAGGATCTCCTCGAATGGTATCCTCGAGCTTACGAAGATCGAAGGATTGCTCGCAACATCTCATCTCTTTTGCCCGACGAAACGGTGAGTTTAAAAGCCGAAGTCCTGCGCGTTGGGTCTTTTAATATCGGTAAGAGTTCGCGAAAAATGTATGACATCACCCTGGGTGATTCAACGGGCAAGGTTCACTGCAAGTTTTTCCGTACGCCGTACAAAGGCTATTTCGAAAGATTTAAACCGGGACAAATCGTGCGGGTGATCGGCAAAGTGAATCACTACCGCGGGCAAATCGAGTTCACTCATCCCGACCTTCAAGACATCAAAGAAGAAGATGCCGCAGGTCCCGAGCAAAACCAATTGATTCCTATTTACCCAGAATCTGAAGGCCTTACGAATCGTCAGATTCGCAAACTCATGAACGTGGCCCTCGATGAGATCAAAGCGAGCGAAGCCCCAGCTGGGCAAGCGGCGGTTAAAACCAATCGCTACGGCGGCGCCATAAAAAGCGAGCCGGTTGGGCCGAAACTTGGGCGATCGGCGATCGGCGGAAGATTGCCGACGGCTTTTAAAAATTCAAACCGAAATCCGGCCTACGCACCTCCTGAAGCACCGTCGCTCGAGCGTCTTCCAGAATGGTTAAGACAGAAGTATTCTCTTGTCGGGAGATTTGCAGCACTTGAATCCATTCATCGACCTGAGCAGGACGCCGGCCGAGATTACGTTGAGCTCAAGTCGCCCGCCCATCGCCGAATCATTTTCGAAGAATTTTTTTGGCTTGAACTTTATCTTGCCGCTCGCAAAACCGGAATCGAGCGCGAAGGTGCCCCTGCATTCGAGAAGAAAACTCAGCTGACAGAAAAGCTCAAAGCTTCGCTACCCTTTAAGCTAACAAGTGCGCAGCTGAGGGCGTTTGACGAGATCACCAAAGATTTGGCTAAGCCGCATCCGATGCACCGGCTCGTGCAGGGTGATGTTGGTAGCGGTAAGACTTTGGTCGCGATGCTCGCTTCGCTTGTTGCCAATGAAAACGGCTTTCAAGCTGCGATCATGGTGCCCACCGAAATTCTGGCCGAGCAGCATGAACGCAATTGCCGTAAGCTGCTTGAGCCGCTCGGAATCACAGTCGGAATGCTCACGGGATCCATGAAGAGCGCAGAGCGCAAGCAAACCTATGATCTGCTCAAAAATGGATCAATTCAAGTCGTCGTCGGCACGCACGCACTCATCCAAGAAGCCGTCGAGTTTCACAGGCTCGGTCTCGTGATCATCGACGAGCAGCACCGCTTCGGGGTCGAGCAACGCAGTCAACTCAAGCAAAAGGGCGTGTCGCCTCATTTCTTGGTGATGACCGCGACGCCGATTCCGCGAACGCTGGCGATGACCGTGTACGGTGATCTCGACGTTTCGGTGATTGACGAGCTGCCCGCCGGGCGAAGCCCGATCGTGACGCGCGTGACTTACGAAAGCAAACGTCCTCAGGTCATGCAATTTCTCAAGGAGCAGTTGACCAAGGGACGCCAGAGCTATGTCGTTTATCCGCTGGTCGAAGAGAGCGAGAAAATCGATCTCAAAAACGCCGTCGATGAATTTGCCAGACTTCAGGCAGAGCTTCCCGACGTCAGGATTGGCCTGCTTCACGGCAAAATGAAGAGCGATGAAAAAGATGATGTCATGCGAAAGTTTCGGGCTGGCGAATTTCAGGTTCTGGTTTCGACGACGGTGATTGAAGTCGGAGTGGACGTTGCCAATGCAAACCTCATGATCATTGAACACGCGGAACGCTTTGGCCTTTCGCAGCTTCATCAGCTGCGCGGTCGGGTTGGCAGGGGCGAGCACAAGAGTTTTTGCGTTCTCATGCTTGGACGCGCCGTTTCTGATGAATCACGCGCACGTTGCGAAATTATGGAAAAAACTGGCGACGGCTTTAAGATCGCCGAAGCCGATCTCGAAATTCGCGGACCCGGTGAGTTTCTCGGCGCCCGGCAATCGGGCCTGAGCGGATTTAAGCTCGCCAACATCGTCCGCGATATCCAGCTGTTGCAAGAGGCTCGCGATGCGGCGTTTGAGGTTTTCGCGCGTGATCCGCAGCTCGGGGCGCGCGAAAACCAGCAGCTGCGCGGCGAACTGCTCCGCACTCATGGTGCGACCGCGCTCGCTTCGGTTGGATAACGATTTAGCCGAGCGATGCACTTGTGTGTGACATTCGGAAATCGATCCACGATGTTGACTGTCGGCACGCAGCAACATGCGATCATATTCGATCTGTGGAGTTTACTGCACCATGCCGACGGTCAACATCCTGGATTCGTTAACATCGGCGACGCCACCTCATCCCATAGGATACGAGCCTCTTGCAAAATTGTCGACATTTTTCCAGCCGCAGGCCTGTGGATAAGTTGAGTTATCCACAGGGCGTCTGAGCGTCGGCACTCAGTGAGCTTG
>JAYTRM010000026.1:0-10481 GCA_043746165.1 Bdellovibrionales bacterium
ATAAAGCAAAGCTTCTCGATCGCACGATGATTGAGCTCGAGGCCGAACTCGGTCGTGCGGCGGCTGACGAAGAAGTCGCGGCCCGCCTGCACATGTCGATGGATGAGTTCTATGATTTGATTAACCAAGTTCGCCCCGTGTCGGTACTTTCGATCGACGAAGCGGCAACTTTTTCAAACGTCGATAAAAAATCGATTCTCAATTTGCTTGAAGCTACGAAGCTGAACAATCCGTTCACGCAGCTGAACATGAAGTCTGTCAAAGACATCGTGACGAAAGCCATTGAAGACCTCCCTGAACGCCAGCGCTTGGTGCTCTCTCTTTACTACTACGAAGACCTCAACCTCAAAGAGATCGGCAAAGTTTTGCGAGTGACCGAGAGCCGCGTTTCGCAACTTCACGCGCAAGCCATTTCGCGTCTGCGTGCGCGTCTGGCACAAGTGTTTGAAGATCAAGAGCAAGAAGCCTCTTAAGTCGCTTACAGGCGCTCACGACGACATAATCATGAGACCGAACATGCCCGATGTTAACCGTTGGTACAGCGCATATCTGCCATAAGTTGGATCTGGCATGCTTGCTGCTACGTGCCGACGGTCAACTTCGTGGATCCACTCTCGCTGCTGATTCCTCAAAATAGGGAGTGAGACCTTCTGAGATGTCTTAGACCAAAAGTCTAAGGCCTTATTCGTGAAGTCCCTCAGTTACGGCCTGACGAATCTTTCCGATCAAGCGTACCTCGAGCTGCCTTACCGCCTCACGTGTCACGCCGAAGTGATCGCCGACTTCTTGCAGAGTGAGCGGTTCGTCGGCGAGAATTCGATTGTCGAGCAAGTACAGCTCGCGTTCGTTGAGTTCGGGACGAATCAAATCCAGTTTTTCGTGCAGAATCTCAAGCTCTTCGTGCTGGCCGAGAGCCTCGTCGGCCGAGATATCGCCGCTCTTTTCAAACTCTAGAAAACTTGGCGCTGAATCCTCGCCGCCCATCGGTTGATTGAGGCTGACATCGCGACCCGAAAGCCGGCGCGACATCGTTTCAACTTCTTCTTCACTGACCCCGAGTCGGCCAGCAAGAAGCGGAACCGTTGGCTCCTGGCCGAGTCTCGTCAGCGCATCTTTCTCCCTCTGCAGGCGATAAAATAGCTTGCGTTGATTTTGAGTCGTGCCGATACGGACCATGGAGTATTGGCGCATGAGGTATTCTTGAATATAACCTCGAATCCACCACACCGCATAGGTGATGAGGCGCACGCCTTTGTAGGGATTAAATTCCTTAACCGCGTGCATAAGGCCAACATTGCCTTCTTGAATAAGGTCGATGAGCTTGGCGCCAAAGCGCGAATATTCCGCCGCGATTTTGACCACGAATCTTAGATTACTTGTTACGAGAAGTTCGGCCGCAGCCGGATCTTTGCTTTCGTGATAGCGAATTGCGAGCTCCTGCTCCTGCTCGCGGGTGAGCAGTGCGTACTTGCGAATTTCAGACAAATAGGTGGTGACCGGATCGCTGGTCGCAAGTGCTCGAGAGTCGGAAGCTTTTGGTTTAGCCGCGCGCTTTTGGCCTTTGAGTAAATCGGTGTCGGCCAGGACATCGCGATCGGGATCAATTTCGATATCGCCGACACTTTCAAGTTCGTCGCGCAACAAATCGGCATTGAGCTCATGACCTGCGCTTGGTTCAATTTCGATGACCGGTCCGGTATCGATTTCACGCTCGGCATGACCTACGATCTCGGGTGTGATGACCGATCTTTTTGGCTCTGACTCGGGCGCGGTCCGATTTCGGGCTGGCTTTGCCGCCTTACGAGCCGAGCTTTTAACAGCTTTGGTTTCAGGATTCGCGGGTTCTGCGGCGGAGCTTGCAGCCGAGCTTGCGGCGGAGCTTGTGATGGGCGCTTGAGCCCGGCTTTTTCCTTTGGAGCTGCCGGACGCGGCCTTTGTCTCGTTTTTTACAGAGGATTTCGCCACCGAAACCTCAAGCCAGTGCGGCTTCCATTTTCTTTTGCAATGTGCTCTGCACGATTCCTTTGACTGGGGTCAGCAGGAGAGGAAGGCTGACTTCGACCTCAACGAGGCTCCCGCCTGCCTTCGCGGTGACCCGCATATCGGCTTCGAACTTCGAGCCTTTTGCCGAACCGGTGAGGGTTTGGTCATTAAATTCACAGACGTAGCTGGCGTCCATTTTACGAAGTTCCCGATCCGATTCGAGGAGCGAGCGAACTTTTTTATAGGCGTCGGCGGGCGAGTGTTTGGATTGGCTTTCAACTTTAACTTTTGGCATAGCGGGGAGTGTACTTCTTGAGACCCAGGACTGTCCAGCTTCCGGCGCTCGCCCGGTAGGCTCAAAACAAGGTGTGTCAAAAGGCAGTTGTATTGCCCCTTGGCAAAGATTCTCCGTCTCGGTATTGTATCGTGCGTCGCATAGCCGAATCCGGCGCTCCATCAGCCGCTTGTTTAAAGGACACCCTCCCCATGACTCAAAAATTTGTCAGCCAATTGAAGCGAACGAACTATTGCGGACTTCTGCGCGGAGCCAACGATGGCGAGCAAGTCAATCTCATGGGTTGGGTCGATTCACGGCGCGATCATGGCGGCCTTGTTTTCATCGATCTTCGCGATCGCGAGGGCTTGGTGCAGGTCATGCTAGATCCTTCACAGGCCGAAATGGCTAACGCTCACGCAGTTCGCGGTGAATTCGTGATCGGCGTGCGCGGCCAAGTGCGCAAGCGTCCTCAAGGCATGAGCAATGCCAAGCTTCCGACCGGTGAAGTCGAAGTCGTCGCAACGGCGCTGGAAATTTTAAGCGAAGCCAAAACACCACCCTTTCAGATCAACGATGATAATGTCAGCGAAAACCTGCGCCTCAAGTATCGCTATCTCGACATTCGCTCGACTCGTCTGAACGGTCACTTGCGCTACCGTCACGAAGTCGTCCGCACGGTGAGGGAGTTTCTCTCAAACGAAGGTTTTATCGAAGTCGAAACGCCAATTCTCTACAAGAGCACGCCAGAAGGCGCGCGCGACTATCTTGTTCCATCGCGTGTCAATCAAGGTACCTTCTACGCGTTACCTCAAAGTCCGCAAACCCTCAAGCAGCTCCTTATGATCGGCGGTATCGACAAGTATTTTCAGATCGCCCGTTGCTTCCGCGATGAGGACCTGCGCGCCGACCGTCAGCCCGAGTTTTCCCAAATCGACATGGAAATGAGCTTTGTCGATCAAGATGACATCATCGCTGTCAACGAACGTTTGGCCCAGGTTATCTGGAAAAAATTCCGCGGCGTCGACATCGGCAAAATTCCCCACATGTCATTCATGGAAGCGATGAATCGCTTCGGAGTCGATAAACCTGATTTACGTTTCGGGCTCGAGCTCCAGGATCTCGGAGCCGTTTGCAGCGGAACGGGCTTTAAGGTTTTCGACGACGTGCTTTCGAAAAAAGGCGTGATCAAAGGGATCGGTCTCGGCATGACGACCGATTTTTCGCGCGCGCAAATCGATAAACTCGTCGAGGTTGCTAAAAAAGCCGGCGCCAAGGGTCTCATCTGGATCAAGGTCGACGGCGAAGGAAAATTGACGAGTGCGATCGGCAAAGTACTGCCTGAAGAAAAAGTTCGCGAGATCTTCAAGCATCTTGTGCCGGAAGGCCGCGGCTGCGCGTTTATAGTCGCCGATCAGTTCGAAGCCGCGAGCGGTGCCCTGGGTGCGCTTCGCCTCCACCTCGGCCATGAGTGCAAGCTGATCGACGAAACTCAAGATCGCTTTCTCTGGGTCGTCGACTTTCCGCTCTTTGAGTACGACGGCGAGGCTAAGCGTTGGGCCGCTCGTCACCATCCGTTTACTTCCCCGCAAAACCAGTTCGTCGAGGACTTACGCAGCTACAACGAAGGCCGTTTCGGCGAAATCCTCGCTAAGGCCTACGACCTCGTTTGCAACGGACACGAGATCGGCGGCGGAAGCGTACGAATTCACCGCAGTGATGTTCAGTCGGCCATGTTTAAGGCACTCGGTATGACACCCGAAGAGGCGCAAAACAAATTTGGTTTTTTCATGGAAGCTTTGACGTACGGTACGCCGCCACACGCTGGTGTCGCCTGGGGAGTCGATCGCCTAGTGATGATTCTCGCTAAAACCGATGCCATCCGCGACGTGATTGCGTTTCCGAAAACGGCAAAAGCTTCGGACCTTATGGCCGACGCTCCAAGTGCTGTTAGCCGTGATCAACTGATCGAGCTCGGCATTCGCTTGGCGCAGACAGAGAAAAGCTAAAGCCGCGAAAAAATCGGCCTAAGTCCTGTTCAGTCTCAAAATGAGATGCCGAAGAGTGCTTCGGGAAGCAAGGAATGCGACCCAACCCTCAGCCGAGGGACATGATTGACAGGAGGTCGGTATGGACAAGATCAGCAGTATCATCCCCGGAACATCACGGGTGACGTCGGTGGACCTCAAGGACGCAAGTCCGGTTAGGCCGGGAACGCCAGCCTTTGGCCGACCCGAGCACCTTCCGGTCAAAGCGGCTGTTGAAGCGGCACTCGCGCCCAGTGGCAGCCAGTCAAAAGCAGCGAACGCCCCGACCCAGGTGCCGAGTGATTCGCAAGGTAACGACTGGCGCTCAAAGGACGCGGCGAAAGCCGCTCTCGCCTCTAAAGTGGCCGACAACTTTTTTAGCAAGCCTTCGCCACCGCCGCCACCAACACCCAAGGAAGCCGTGCCTACTGCAGCTCAGACCGATAACGCTCGTTCTCCAGTTGTTCAAAGCAATTCGGCGCAGGCATTTGCCGGCGCTAAGCCTGAAGAGTTTACTGCCCTTCGCGACGTACAAATGCGATCGGCTGAAGCCCCGCCGCTCTCAGCGATGGCTCTGCTTGGTCATGACGATCAGGAGGATCACATCGAAGAGTTGCCAAGGATGAGACAGCCGGAAGGTCTCTATCCGAAAGGCAGCTTTCTTGACCGGACGGCCTAAGATCTCATTGGACTTTTTCGAGCAAAAAACCGACGTCTTCCAGAGACGCGACTCGATAAATTCCCTCGAGCACGCGTGACCCATCAGGCGCCCGAGCGACCACTACGATCGCTTGAAGGCTCAACCAAATGAGTGTTCGTACAGCATGAAGGCTCCACTGGGGCGCCCCCAATTGCACCAGCATCTCCAGTCGTAAAAGAGCTTGCCTCGCCGAATCGGCATGTAGAGTGCCTATGCAACCGGAGTGACCGGTCGCAAAGGCCATCAACAAATCTTTCGCTTCGCCGCCACGAATTTCGCCCATAATGATTCGATCGGGCCTCATACGCAAAGATTGCCTGAGCAACTGGCCCTGATCGATCTCTTTGAGCAGCGCTTGCGGGTCTTTTCGGGTAAGTAGTTTGCTGCTAATCGAATTGGGATTTTTAAGTTCGTCTGTATCTTCGATGATCACGCAGCGTTCGCTATCAGGGAGAATATCGAGTGCTGCATTAAGGACCGAAGTCTTGCCCGAACCGGTACAGCCCACGATGAGAAAATTTTGTTTCTGCGCGATGATCCCTTTTAGAAATTCAACCGCCGCAGGTTTGGCCCAACCCCGCCCGCAGAGACGCTCAAACGTCCAGCGGTGGGGCGGATGCCGGCGCAAGGTAACAACTGCCTGCGATCCCGAGGCCGGCGGAATGATCAGATGCACGCGACAATCGCGCCATTTGCCGTCGGCAAAAGGGCAATCAAGAGTCGCTTGAAAACCGGCTTCGCGACTCATGCGCGCGATGAAGTTTCGGTAGGTCAGCTGCGACATAAAACGGTCTTTCCAGAGATGCAGCTTTCCCGACCGTTCAAACCAGATCGAGTCACTGCCGTTAATAATAATCTCCGTGATTTCAGGATCGAGAAAAAGTGGCTCAATTGGACCGGCGCGAAAGTATTCATCATCGAAACGTTGACTGATTTCTGCAGGGTGCGAAGAGCAGATTCGAGCCACCAACTTTCGCATTTGCGTATCGCTATCATGTGATTGCTCGTCTTGTGATGAGAGATTGAAGGGATCGGTATCAGGCAGACTCGCAATCGCAGCCGTGATTTGCTCGTGAATCGAACTGAGCTCCTGGTGAGTCATAACGTGCTATCTCCGCTCACAACTTCAGGTGTCACGAAAACGACGAGTTCCGTGCGGTTGTCGCGGTAATCCCGGCTTCCGAATAAGGCCCCAAGAACGGGCAAATTGGCAAGGACCGGCAGACCGGAGTTCGACTGGCCCCATTCTTTTTTGATAAGTCCAGAGAGGACGATGGTTTGTGATTTTGCCAAGTCGAAATGAGATTCGATGCGATTGGTGAGAAAGCCCGGAATTCCTTCGACGGTGTTGGCTGTATCGATCATCGAAACTTCGGTTTCGATCGCGATGCTCATTCGTCCGGAAAAATCGGCTTTGGGCGTGATATTGAGACGGACGCCGTATTGCTTCCAGATGATGTCTTGAACTTTATAATCGAGAATTTTAATTGGTATTTCGCCGCCCGCTAAAAAGCTTGCTTCCTTTCCGGATCGGCAGAGCAGCGTTGGCGAAGCAAGGACGTGGCCGAGACCGTTTTCTTCGAGCGCGTTGAGATCTAGAGAAAGACTGGGATCGCTCGGAAATGCAAAAGTAGGCAGGAACTGCGCACGGACCGTTGAAGGCCACTTGATACCAATTTGCCTCATCATCGACTTTTTAAATTCTGCGACTAAGAGTTTGACTCTGACCATGGGTTCAAGCCCGAGAGCCTCGGAATTGCGATCGATTTGAAATCCAAAAGGCGAGAGAACTCTTTCGACGTGACTTTTGAGGTCGGCAGGTTCGGCGGGAAGCGAGACGACCGCGGTGGGCTGATAACTCATTGCAAGTTCGGGAAGGTGAGCAGCGTGGAGAACCATCTTCAACCCTCGATCCGATCGCTCCTGAATATCTTTTGGGATTGTTGCTGCAAACTTGTAATGTGCGGATGTTCCCTCGGCTGCTTCAGAGAGAGCTTGCCAATCTTCCCAGCGAAGGAGGCGGCCGCCGATAACGATTTCGCCGGCCTCGACTTTAATTTCCAGGCCACGGCGAGTCTCGAGTGCTCGGCTGAGTCTCTCGAAAAGCCCACGCTGATCACTTTTTATTACCGAAACGTTAAGTGCAGTCGAGCCAGCATGAATGCTGGCTGAGCCAGGTTTTCGCCCGGTGATGCGGACACCATCGCCAAGATCACTCAACCGAACAATTGAACCATTTGAAACTGAAACCGCCACGCCACGCGGAGTCTTCCAAACCTTGGATTGGCCAGGTGAAAGAATCATCAAACTTTCAGACGCGGCCAAGGTGCCAGCAAAAACTGGATGACCCAACAAAAGGCAAAAAAAGAACCCAAAGCAAATCACTTTCATAAATCCCCTCAGCGGAAGGGAGTGCAAAAGGCTTGCGCGGTCAGCTAGAGATATGGCGTTGAGCCAGCGGCCTCTGTCCGGAAAACGTCCGATATCCGGAGAGTGTTAGGTGGTAGAAGCCGACTCTTTAGCTGAGTGGAAGCTTGAAAGTCACGGCGACCTCGTTCTTACCCGAGGTAAACCCAAGCTTTGACCCATGAAGTTTCAGTAAGGCCTGGGATATGCTTAAGCCAAGCCCCGTTCCGACCGTGTGGTTGAGCACATTTTCATTGAGCGTAAACGGCTTGAGAAGGCTAGAGATAACTTTGTCGTCGATGGGAAGACTTGGATTGCGAATTTTAATTTCGTAACAGTTACCCTCAGCGGGATTGCCCGTCACAGTGACGATGGCAGCGCCGCTCGCTTCGGTAACTGCAAACTTGCAAGCATTGTGAAGAAGGCGACGGAAAACATTGATCAAGACTTTTTCGTCACCAGAGATTTGCGCTGGAGTCACTGAGAACTTGATCGTCACTTTGCCATCTTGGATGAACTTACGTATTGGCTCCGTAATTTGCGTTTCGGAAAATATGCGAGCGGCCGGCAGTGTTTTACAATCGAGCATCGTCTGGGCGGTTTCAGCCGAAACATACTCAAGTGCATCGTTGATCATTTCTTGCAAACGCAGAGCAGCGCTGCGAATTCGCGACAACATTCGCGTTTGCTCGGGCAGCAACTGTGTTTCTGCGAGAAGCTCAGCGAAGCTGAGCATGGAAGTTAGCGGTGTCTTCAACTCATGGTTGACGAGAATCATAAACTGGCTCTTGGCCTGATCGAGGGTGCGAAGTTCGCTTAAAGCAAGTTCGAGTGCGCGGTTTTTTTCGATCAGCTCTTCGCCAATCTCAAAGCGTTCAATTGCTTTGTCAACGGCGTTGGAAAGGTCGACCGGATCCCACGGCTTCGTAACATAGCGATAAACGTGACCCTTGTTGATCGCACCAATGACCGAGTCGATGTCTGTGTAGCCAGTCAAAAGAATTCGAATCGTCGACGGTTGTAGCTTAACCGATTCTGCGAGCAACTCGACGCCCGTCATATGTGGCATGCGCTGATCGCTGATGATTACCGATACGTTATTTGCTTTAAGCAATTCGATCGCTTCCAGCGCGGAAGTGGCTTTCAGAACGCGGTATTTGCGGCGAAAAAGGCGTTCGAGGGCATCGACATTATCGACTTCATCATCGACGCACAGCACACAGTGTTTCATTGGTCTGTTCAGTTTAGAGTTTTAGGAATCAACTCGCAATTCAAATTCCACAATAGCCAGAGTCAACTACCAGACTCGACTGTCACAAAAACAACAACTCACCTGGGAGTGTCTAAGATTTGTACGGCTCGGTCAGCCTCTGTCATCTTCTGGGGTCTAGGCCAGGTCGTGTCAGGCGCCAAATCGGGTCGGTTGAGTCGACTTTGGTCGACTTTTGCTAGGAAATGCTACGGATTGAGTCAAGTCCGGAAGCAAATCTGTCGAAAGGTCAATAAGATAGAACGGTACACGGAAGAGTGAGGAGTTTTATGAAGCCGATATTACAGGCTGTCCTCTTTTCATCACTAAGTCTTTTGACTGCGAAGTATGCTCACGCGCAATACGGCTACGGTTACGGGCTTTATCCGGCTCAGCAAGCGTGCCCTTATCCGCAGAGTGTTGCCAACGGAGCCACGGCTGACATTGATGCAATCAACGACTTGCAAAGAACGAAACAAGACCTCCTTAAAGACAAACGTGATGCCGAACGCGAACTCAGGGAGCTTGAGGCAAAGAAGGATAAGTATTCGGAATCCATTAACGACAGTATCAATTCGACCTGGGCCGATCGAGTTATCGATCACATGGAAAACGGTTACAATTGCAATTGCCAAGCTCAGCAGGCTCTTCCTCCTCCGCTGTACGTTGAGCCTCCGACCGTGACTCCAGTCGAGCCCCCGCCTCCGCCCCCACCCCCGCCGGCACCTCCGGCGCGCGATGGACGAACTAATACCGATATTTTTGAGCCAGGCCACAGCGATCGAGCTCCGGCAAGCGAAGGCCGTGCACCAGCACAAGCCCAGGTTAACGACCCAAACCCCGCGCCTACGGCCGGCACAAACGTGCAAGGAAATTCGCTCGACCAAGGTTGGAACAATGGCTTTCAGAGCAACGGTGCTGGAAATGAAGTCGGTTCACTGTGTGGCCCCGATCAGGCGCTCAACTCATCTAGGGCTTGGTCGTTTATTTGTCGCAACGGCGGTGGAGTCAGTAAGGAAGTTTGCACCAACCCGTTCTTTGCCAACTCTGGAGCTCGTGACAAGCGAAGTAGCTGCACCGAAGCCATTGATAAATATCGCAGGACGGTTCGCGAGGTCGACAAAACTCGCAATAAAGTGAAGTCCCTCGAAGACCAAATTGCGTCGATCGGCGTACAAATTGGCGATCTGCAAAAAGATGCCCGCGAAGATGCAAAGCTCGAAGCCAGCTGTACCGATTGCGGAGGCCATCGGTCTTCATCGAGTTCAAGCTCGTCGAGTATCTGGAATTCACTTCTTCCTCTCGGCGCTGGCCTCTTAGCCGGCGGTGCTGCGGAATACCTCAGCTATCGCGCAAACCAAGCTAACAACAAAAACCTCAATTCCATGGGTTGGCCGACTCAGCCTTACGTTGCGGGCGGCTCGGGACTTCCTTTCGTGCAGGCAGGAATTTACGGAGCGGTCGCTGGAAGTCAAAACGGCGCCTACGGTTGTGCACAATCCATGAATGGCGGAATGATGCCAGGTATGGGTATGTATCCGGGTATGGGCGGCATGTACCCAGGCATGAACATGATGGGCGGCGGAATGTATAACGGCATGGGCCCTTGGGGCATGGCCGGTATGCCAGGCATGGGAATGTATCCTGGTATGGGCATGGCTGGCATGTATCCTGGTTTGAGTCTCGCCGGCGGTATGTCTTTCGGACTGGCTTCTGGCTACGGCGCCGGTGGAGTTGTCCCAGGACTTCAGGGCATTGCTGGCGGTTTCGGTGGCGGTATGCCGGGCGGTTTCGGTGGCGGTATGCCGGGCGGTTTCGGTGGCGGTATGCCGGGCGGTTTCG
>JAYTRM010000027.1:0-3997 GCA_043746165.1 Bdellovibrionales bacterium
GTTTGCGCTTTGCCGGAATCATCTGCACATGAGCATTTGCGGCAGAAAACGCATTGGGCTTCAGCACTTCTTTCGGGTCTTTGCCGGGCAGGTGGCGCAGAAGATCTTAAAGTTCAGCCAGGGTCCAAGGCTTACGCCGCAACCGCCTAGCAGTTGTCAGAAAAATCGGCGCACGTTTTGGAGTTACTTGGTTTATTCACGGGTGCTGACCTGGGGCGGGAGTTTAAAAGAGTTTGTGCCTACATCCTTCGCAATGAGCTTGAGGCCTTGGGAGTGATTGCTTACAAGCTTCGAGAGAAGGCCAAGAGGCGCGGTCGCCGGCAAGGCCCACCGATCTAGGTTCGAAGTGCCTGGGGCATGGCCCGTGACCAAACGGTGACCCGATATCATTTTACCTTCAAGCGGCGTCGGTGACTCGGTCGCAGAATAACGCACTTAAGATATCGTGCGCCTCACTTAGTTCGCGAAAAATTGCGGTGGCTCGCGCTTGAGTGACTGCATCGGTCTGTGAGACGCGGTCTGGATGGGTTTTTAAAGCCGCTCGCCTCCAGATGGACTTTAGCTCGCTGAAGGTCAGTGACTTTGGCGTCACGACTTCAGCAAAGCGGCAAATGAGCTCAAGAGCAACGGAGTGTTGAGGTGTGAGGCTGACTCGGCGTTCGGGAGCTGCTTGGCGTTTGCCCTCGGGCTGAACGGGCTTCAGAGGGCGGTAGGCCGATTGACCACGAACTGAACCAGACAGACGGCTATGGTCGAGATGTGATGACAGCCACAAGTCCATCTGCAGAACTTGCGTGTCTGTTAGGTTTGTCTCAACCGAAGTGCCTCGGCTGCCCGGTGCCTGAGGCGTTTGGAAGTCTAATTCTTGCTCAAGTTCCTTTCGGACTTCCGCCCGAATTTGCTCTTCAAGGATGTCGAGGAACGACTTCGCTTTCATACTTTTCTTAGCGGCTCAAATTGAGAATTTCTTTAGGCCGTGAGATGACAAATACATGCGTCGTTTTTTGCCGATATCTTTGAGCCGCGACCGTTCGTCCAGGCCTAACCGGTCCTCGCCAGAAGCCTGGTATTGGATCGGGCTTGGATATCTGAGCCTATTTACTTACGGATTTATCGATAATTCACGCGGTCCGATTTTTCCAGATGTGCTTAAGGATTATCAGCTGTCGGACTCGGTGGGCTCGCTTTTTTTTCTCGTATCTTCAGCTGCGGCTTTGCTCAACAACACATTTTTTAGCCGCTGGCTCAACCGCACTGCTGGAGGTCCGCTCTTAAGAATTTACAGTCTCGTTCAGATTGTCGGACTGCTGCTCATTGGTCTCTCGCCAACTTTCGTTGTCACATTGCTAGGTGCTTTGATTATCGGCATCGCATTTGGGGGTCTGAGCATAGCGCAAAATCATCTCATTACCGAAAATGCACCGCGCTCCATCCGCCGTAGGCTTTTTGCTGGTCTCCACAGCACCTACGGTCTCGCCTCTCTGATGGCACCCATGGCGGTCAGCATGTTTTACCTTGCCGGGTTTCGCTGGCGCTTCGTGCTTTCCTCTCTGTCGCTCGGTCCTCTTGCCGTTTTTCTGTTTGCACGTTCACATCGGCAAAAGCAAAGCCCGCGACCTGCCAGCGAGATCGATGCCGACGCCCAGCTGGCTCAGCCGGCGCCAAGGCGGGAAGCGCTCTACTTTGCCTGGGTTTCAAGTCTGTACGTCGTGGCTGAAATATCTATCAGTTCGCGATTGGCTCTGCTCGCGCGGCGAGAGTGGGGCTTTGACCCCGAAAGTGCCAATCGAGTGTTGGCGACCTTTTTTGCCGCGATGTTTATCGGCCGTTTTCTATTCGCAGCGTTGCATTTTCCGTGGAGAAATCGACAAATTCTGCTTTTTGGTGGAGGACTCGGATTTGCAGCTTTCGTTATCGGAATGTTCGCCGGCCCTTGGTGGCTCGCACTTTCGGGGCTTGGGATGTCGGTGTTTTACCCTTGTATCGTGACCCTCATCGCCGACGAGCAGGGTCCTCGTGCGCGAGCGATTACCTCGATTGCGATCACGTCGCAGTCATTGGGGTTAATTTTCATGCACTTCATTCTTGGCGCGATGGCAGACTCATTTGGCCTCGGGCGTGCTTTGTGGCTTGGACCAATTTGTCTCGGGACCGCGTTGGTTTTGCTCTTATTTAAGGAGCGTTTGGCTCCGATTTATGTTCGCAAAACTGTCTGTTCCGAGACTGCAAACTCGTAAAAATATCTCCATCCTTGGGACTTCTCCGCTCGAAAGGCCTGCTGCCGAGGAGAATGCTGACTTTTGTTGAGTTTTCCTACAGATTTCTTTGGACAACAGTTTTGACATGAGTATCATATGCCGAAATCTCAGCGGGGCTGAGGTGTGAGTTCAAAAAATCAGAGTGGCCGGTTCTTTGGACCTAATTAAACAAGTTTAATCGGGTAAATTGGCCCGATTCGGAGGATCTTCAAAAGGGCAAAAAAAGCCGCAAAAAAATCGACGAGCAAAAAAGCCGTCGCAAAAAAAACCACTGCAAAAAAGGCGCTGAAAGCCACTGCGACGACAGCAAAAAAAAGCCAATGCCCCGAAGAAAAAGCGTACTTTGAATCTCGCTCTTAAAGCTCCATACATTCCGAGCGTTCTGTTGGCAGAGATTGTTGGCGCCGCGCCACTCCCGCGCCAAGAAGTCGTTTCTAAACTCTGGAAATACATCAAGAAGAACGGCCTTCAAGACAGACAAAATATCAATGCCGACGACAAGCTAAAGCCAGTCTTCGGAAACAAAAAAGTCGTCACGATGTTCGAGATGCAAAAACACGTATCCAAGCATCTTACAAAAGCCTGAAGCTGTAAGGCGGTTGACTAAATAAAAAGAGCCACTTTTGGTGGCTCTTTTTTGATCTTTAATTTCTTGAGGCTACTGGGAGCTGGAGGAGCGGCGTCGCGGGCCGGCGAATCTTGAGAGCTGGTGGTGGCGGACGTTGTTTTTTTGGCTATTGGCCGCCTCTTGTGCGGGATGAACGTGGTGATCGACTTCTTTATGTTCTCTTCGGCGGGCTTCTTTCATTTGCAAAAATTTCCAGATGACGTTCGTTCCGTTGGCTTGCGCTTTGATAGCTTTAGGCTTTTTGGCAGGCGAGGCCTTTGCTTTTGCGCTGGATTTTTTTTGCGCTGCTTTTTTTGCGCCGACCAGTCTCAGTGTGCCGCTCTTTTTCGTTAGTGCGGGCCTCACAGTCTTGGTCCTTGCTGGTTTTGCATTTTTAGCTCTAGCGGGTTTTTTAGCTTTCGTTTGGACTACTTTTTTCAAACTCTACCTCCGTAGCGATGACATAAGAAGGCTGGGAGATTCCCTTGACTGATAAGGTTTCGGCATAACGTCGACTCGACTTAAGGTGAGGTGGCCCGAGGCGCCTGTGGCTCAATTTGGAGCGCGACAGTCGTTTAAAGAATCTTTACTTCAGCCAGCGCATGAAAAAATCAACGATCAGTCTCGCGGCGCTAATGCGAGAGTCATTACCTTTAGCTACAGCGTCCATGATAGCACCGGCGCTTGTGCCAAGCAGACCAAGCCCGCGAAACAAGGCGCGGATGAAAGTAACCGACGACCGTTCCAAGTGCTGTTAATGCCCGCAAGGAATCTTGATCAATTGATTCAGGGGGTGGATTGTCATTGAGGCGCAGTTATGGAGGTAGCATGAGGAAAACTCAGATGATTTGTGTATCTTTTCATCGCTCTCGCCCGAGTTATGACTGGAACTAAAGGGTTCAGAAGCAGATTTGTCAGGTGGGGATGAAAATTGCTAGGGTATTCGATCTCTTTACCTCTGCAAGACTTGCGTTTTAACCCTAGAAAAGTTATTCCATGGGACGTGATGACAATCAAAACCCCCGAAGAAATTCGCCAGATGTCAAAGGCCTGTCAGCTTGCGGCCCAGACGCTCTATCATGTCGCTAAGTTTATTCGACCCGGCATTACGACGGACGAGCTCGACAAGATC
>JAYTRM010000028.1:0-1814 GCA_043746165.1 Bdellovibrionales bacterium
CCTTCGCAGAAGCAAGCGTGGGCGTGAACCTGGGCGCAAACGTGGGCGCAAACGCAGACGCAAACCTGGGCGCGAACGCCGGCGTCACTGAAAGCGCAGGCCACGCGCAGACAGAACAGTTGAGTGTGCAGGTTAAGTCGGTCGTCGAACTCGACGGCAACCGCTCTGAAATTTTGCTGAGCGACCTGATCGTGGCTCACGGCGCCGATCAGGCGACAACCAAGAAGCTGAGCCAAGTTCGGCTCGCGGACATGCCCAATGCCGGCGAATCGCGCACCTTTACGTCAGCCGCACTCGAGCAAATTTTTCACCCGCTCGTTCGCGAGATTGAAGAAGCGAGTGGCAAAAAAATCGCCTTGAGAATTCCGGCGCGGGTGATCGTCACGCGCAAAAGCTTGCGCCTCAACGCGCCAGAGATTGAAGCGGAGATCACGCGTCAACTCAAGCCCCTCTGTGCTGACTGCGTGATTGAGTTTTCGAGTCTTTCTTTGCCGGCACTGCCGACGTCGATTCCGATGGGCTCGACTTGGTCGCTCCAGCTTCACCACGAAATTCCCCGCGGAAGCTTTTCCTTTCCCCTCGAAGTTACTAGCGAGGATGGCGGCAAACGAAGTTACTGGCTGAGCGGAGTCTTGAGCGTCAGTCGCAAAGTTCCAGTGGCCTCGCGGCAAATCAGTGCTGGTGAGCATTTGCAACCCGAAGACTTTGCTCTTCAACTGAAAGACGTCACTTTTTCCAATGATATACCCGCAAGTGACGGAGATATGCAGACCTCGGTCGCTGCCCGCGAAATTTCGGCGGGCCAAATTCTTTGGAGAAGTAGCCTACGTCGCGAGGTCGCTGTGAAAAACGGTGAAGTCGTCAAGGTCATTGCCGGTTCTGGCGACTGGCAAGTTTCGATCGATGGCATTGCGCAAACCCAGGCCTACATCGGCGACACGGTGAGTGTGAAAATTCCGCGCACCGCAAAGCTCATTTCCGGTTTGCTTAAAGAAAAAGGAATTGTCGAGGTTAGAGAATGAATTTGAAAGTAGCGCGTTTGTCTCAATCTCTACTTGCAGTGGCCTTAATCGCGGTGGCTGTCATGCTCTCGCTCAGCGGTTGTGCCAGTTTCGGCAAGTCGCTGAGAAATCTCATCAGTGGCGGTGGTGATTCTGACAGTGCTCAGTCTAAATCTGGAGGTCCGACTCGTTATTCTGACAACGACAACGTCAAGGTCAATTCGGACCGGCAGTACAAGCGCATGAATCGAAAGAAATTCGAAGAAGATTCAGAACTCAAGGAAGATGCCGGGTCGCTTTGGGTGATGGAAGGCCAGGGCGCGTATCTGTTTTCGCAGAATCAAATTCGCATGGTTGGCGATCTCTTGAATGTCAAAATCGATGGCGCGCCGAAAGCCCAACTGCAGACCAAGGTTCGCGTCATTGCAAAACTGCTCGAGCGTCTCGACAATCCCGCCCCGCGAGGACTCGCGTCTCAACAGCAGGCTGCTGCAGGCGCTTCCGCAAGCGCCGGAGCGCCGCCAGCTGGAGGAGCTCAAACGGCGCAAAACCCTCCCGGCCAACAGCCAAATGCCAACCAACCGCCAAACGCCACCCCCGGCCAAGATCAGGCGCTACAATCTGGAGCCGAAAATCGCACCCCTTCAGCTGAAGCTCCTTTTAGCGTGCAGGCTGTGCCCACGCGAATCGTCGAGCAGCTCAAAGACGGCAGTTACCGTGTTCGCGGCATGCAGCCATTCATGATCGGCAAACGTGAATACAAAGTCATCGTGACCGGCGTAGTTCGACCCGAAGATTTTGACGATGCGGGAA
>JAYTRM010000029.1:0-1226 GCA_043746165.1 Bdellovibrionales bacterium
ACTCTCAACAAAACCTACACCGACTTCGATGTGAACAAAGCCTGCTTTGGCGCTCTCGAGCTCTCTCAAGTGAATGCGAAATGCGTGCGCCAGATTTTAAGCCTGACGGCCGTGGCAAAGAAGAAAAAGCAGACGGCCACCGCTGGGGCCGGCCCGGTCGGCCAAGGCGCGCCTGCGGGGCGCGGTGAAATGAAGGGAGGAAAATTTGCGAGACCGATGAGCGACTATAAAAGACATCTGAACCTTGTTCACACGAAACCATAAACAACTTAATGCAGTTAAATACGAAAGAAGAAACCAAATGACAGTTGATACGATCAGAGACCAATTGAAAGCACTTCGCTTGCCGCAGGCATCAGCCATGCTCGAGACGATTTTAGAGAAGAGAAAGACAAAAGCCGACATCGGCTGGCTTTCGCTGGTGCTTGAAGCCGAGCTTGATCAGAGGAAAGATAACGCCGTCGAAAAAAGAATCGCGCGCGCCGGCTTTCCCGAGCGTAGGAGCTTAGAGCAGTTCGACTGGGAGTTTAATAAGAAAATCCCGCGAGAGAAGATCGAAGAGCTCGCTCAGTTAAAGTTCATCGACAACAACGAGATCGCGTTGATGCTTGGCTCACCCGGTACCGGGAAAAGTCATCTTGCGATTGCAATCGGTATGAAGGCCGCTCAAGCCGGTCACTCGGTTTTTTGCACGAGCGTAAAAAGACTCGGAACGAAAATCCGAATCGCTCAGGAACGAAACAAGCTGGACGTTTTATTTAAGCAGATTTTGACGACGAAGCTTTGGATCTTAGACGACTGGGGCGTCGTCAGCATGCCGCGAGATGTGAGTGAGGAGATCTTTGATCTCTTCGACAGGCGAAAGCATAACTCGGCGATGATCATCACCAGTAACCGCGACGTCGACGAATGGCCGCAGGTTTTTCCAGATCCCGTGCTCGCCGGTGCCGCGATCGACCGGATGTTCGAACACTCAGAAATTTGTATCTTCGACGGGCCGAGTCACCGCATGAAAGGTCGAATCAAATTTAGCGAAATTGACTCCTCGCTTCCGGTCGACTAAAACTTCATCCGATCAGGCGGTCGGAATAGGTGAGACGAAGCCGGTCGATTTACGTGAGACTGAACGCTAGCCACACAACGAGCGATCCACGTTCCCATGGCCGCCGCAACTCCGCATCAATATACGCCAGAAGAGGAATCGTTTTACCAGCTCCACTTCGACT
>JAYTRM010000030.1:0-15784 GCA_043746165.1 Bdellovibrionales bacterium
TACCGGCTCATGCACTGAGGCTACCGCCTCATTCGGCGTGAGGCTACGCCTCAGACGGTCGAGGCAAGCCTCGGGGAATTTGACCCGCAGCGATTAAATCAACCATTTGGTTTCAATATTAAAAGCGACTTGATATAGAACTTAAAGACGGCCCGATCGGGTGCAAGAATTTATCGGCCAAGGCTGAATTTAGAGGTGAGACGATGTCCATGCAAATCCTCAGCGAGTACTTCAAACCCGAAATTCGTAAAAAGGGCGAAGATTATTTCCGAAAAGATCTCATTTATCTATCTATCGCGGCTGACACCCAAGTCAGGGCACTTGTCAAAGCCGGCACTGGGGCTCGCGTGCATCTCAAGTCTCGGGCGATTTCGTCAACCGAGATTGAAGCGCTTTGTAGCTGCCCAACTTTTGCTAAAAGCCATTTTTGTAAACATATTTGGGCAACTATATTGGCTGTCGAAAAAAAGCATCCTGACTTTCTGGAATCAAAAGAAAAGATACTCGCCATGGCGGCCGAAGAAACCTCTGAGAATTTGGAGCGCAAAGCCAAACAAGCTGAATTTAAGAAAACTCAGGCCGTACGGCTAAGAGAAAGAAATAAACAACAGCGGCTCGAAAAAAAGAAACTCAAGCGTATTGACCGAAGCGCGGAGGTCGCTCGAGCGCCGGAGGTTCAAGAAGCTCTCGATTATTTCAAGCAAAACGGTTTCACTCCGAACGAGTTAACGAACGAAAAATCCATTTTGCTGGCGAAAAGGGAACTCTCGCGGATCTATCATCCTGACAAGGGCGGTACCCACGAAGAGATCCTGACACTCAATCGGCACTCCCTAATCTTAATAAAAAGTCTCGATTGAGCCTGGGCAAAAAAGCTTTTAGGAAAAACATCCTGAATAGTTCACTTCTCGTTTTCAACGCAAATATCGCGAAGTGCCCGGGCAATCTGACGCATGGCTTGGTCTTCGGGCGTAGACTCACGTTTGACGATGAATATTTCGCGTTTGACCGCACCGAGTCCGCGCGGAAGCTTGAGTGCTTCTAATTTCACCTCCGAGGCCGCCGACTTATTATGCAGTCGCGCCACAAAACGCGGAATAAAAATGGCGCCAAGACCCTGCCGGGCGATCTCTAGGCCGGTGGCTAGCGAATCGACGCGATAACGAACGTTGCGCTCAATTTTTTCATCGGGCCAGGCATCGCGTCCTTTGACTCCAGAAGGTGCACCCTCGAGCGGACTTACCGGCACGATAAAAGGAATTTCCGAGGGCTCTGCGTGGTCAAAGCGACCGCGAAGAGCGTAGATGCCGACGAGAAGGCTTGCGGCCTGAATATATTCAACTCCCTTGCGCGGTACGGGTTCGTAGGTAATTCCAATATCGACCTTGTTAAAAACCAAGGCTTCTTCGAGACGCCCCGGAACCAGCTCGTGAACTTCGATCATGGTATCGGGAAGGTACTGCTTCAAAAGTGGCCCAAAAAAATACGTCGTGAAAACTTCAAAAGATCCAATTCTGAGGCTGCGCGGCTTCACTATTTCTTCATGACCCTGAAGACGCTCAAGCTCTTCCAAAAAGCGGGCTGATCGCTCGTACAGCTGCGTGCCTTGATCAGAAATCACGATTCCTCGGCCGCTCGGATGAAACAGGAGAAAGCCCATTTCAGCCTCAAGGGCTTTCATCGACTTACTCAGCCCGCTGTGCGAAATGGTAAGGATCTCAGCCGCTTTACGTAGGTTTCCCGTCTCTACGATCACTCGAAATTGCCGCAAGCGATTGGTTTCCATATAGAACCAATCGTAGCTTATAATTCGCTATTAGTACACGGCTAAATTTGCGAGACTTGGGTGAGTCACAAGCACCAAAACGAGGGCCAAGATGGTACAGACACATCGAATTCTACCTGACGTCAAATATAAACCATTTGATGTTTACCATTTCGTTTACACAAAAGTGCAAGGCTCGTTCTTTTTTGAGTCGGCACCTGAGATTGGCGCGCCCACCGAAATCTCCGTGATTGGCCTTGGACCCTTTGAAATTCTGCGCGACCGAGGCGGCGTGGTCGAACGCGTGCGCGGCGGACAACCAGACGAGCAATTAGACGGGCAATCAGACGACGATTCAACCGACCAAGTCGAAATTCTCGACGAACCCTTTCTTTCCGAGCTCGGTAAACGAGTTTCCGAAATCCAAGTTGCGGCTCCGGCAGCTGCGGGCTTTTGTGGTGGTGGCGCCTTTGGCATCGTCGGCTACGACACGGTTTCGGAAATCGAAACACGACTCAAGAAAACAAAATACTTCCACACCTCTGTAGGCGATATACGTGCCGAAGTCGCTATCGCCCGTAAATTGATCATTTTCGAACACAAAAAGAAGCTCATTCATTTGATCGACCTCGATGGCGGCGAAGGCCTCTCGCAAATGGAAAACTACGTTCGTTCGGCCCCGATGCGAAGGTCTACGGTAGACTCTGATTTGACAGAGCTAGATCACAAACGTCTCGACGGTTCGCTCGGTGAGGGAGGCTACCGCAAAGGGTTTGAACAGATCATGTCGCACATCAAAAGCGGCGATATATTCCAAGCTGTTTTGGCTGAACAGTTCAATTGCGAGTTGCAAGCTGATCCAATTGAAGTCTTCGAAGTTCTTCGCCTCACAAGCCCGACGCCGTACTGCTTTTATTTCAAATTGGCAGACAAAGTATACTTCGGTGCTTCTCCGGAATCGCTCGTCAAAGTCGAAGGCCAACGCCTCCGTTCTCACCCCATCGCTGGAACCAGACCGCGCGGAAAAAACAGAAAAGAAGACCTCGCCCAAGCACGCAGCCTTCTGCGTAGCCAAAAAGAAGCCTCCGAACATATGATGCTTGTTGACCTCGCCAGAAACGATCTCGGCCGTGTCGCGGCTGCCGGTTCAGTTCACGTGCAGGCGTTTCGCAAACTTAAACGCTTTTCCAACGTCATGCATCTCGTGTCAGACATAGGCGCGCGACTCGAGAGTGGCATGAAAGCCATTGATGCCTTGCGAGCGACATTTCCGGCCGGAACTCTCTCGGGTGCGCCTAAAGTCCGTGCGATGGAAATATTAGCCGATCTCGAAAAAGCACCTCGCGGATTCTACGGCGGAGCTGTGGTCGCTTTTGACTCCCACGGGGGACTTGATTCTTGCATCGCCATTCGCAGTGCTGGTGTTACCGGACGAACGGCAACCCTCAGCGCCGGTGCCGGCATCGTGAACGACTCTAAGTTCGAAAAAGAATATCAAGAAGTCCATCACAAACTCCGAGCGCTGCGAATCGCGATCGGCACGGCCGAATCAAACCGCAAGCACAAGAGAGAATCTTCATGATCCTCCTGATAGATAATTATGATTCATTTACTTACAATCTCTATCAACTGATAGAGGAGCTCCAATATACCTGCGTTGTAAAACGAAACGATGAGATCACGACAGATGAAATTGCGGTTCTTCAACCAGACGCCATCGTCATTTCGCCAGGGCCAGGCCACCCGGATGAATCGGGTGTCACACTCTCGGCGATTCGAGACTTTGCGGGGAAGATTCCCATTTTTGGCGTCTGCCTCGGCCATCAAGCGATCGGAGCGGCTTTTGGCGGCAAGGTGATCCGGGCTCCGCAACCCAAACACGGCAAAGTCTCGCTGATTCGTCACGATGATATCGGAATCTTCTCAGGAATCGCCAATCCTTTTCCCGCGGCTCGTTACCACTCCCTAATTCTTGAAAGAGGCTCGCTTCCAGATTGCCTTTCCGTAACGTGCGAAACCGAAGACGGCTTAGTGATGGGCATTCGCCATAAGACGCTAAATATCGAGGGCGTGCAGTTTCATCCTGAGTCGATCGCAACCAAAGACGGCGCTTTGATTCTAGGTTCCTTTTTGGGGAGTCTGCAATGATCGAAGCGTTAAAAGAAATTCTCAGCGGAAAGTCCTTGAGTGCGGCAACCGCCCGCAGCGTGATCTTTGATATCCTCAATCAAAGGGCGCGACCGGAGCAAATTGGTTCACTGCTCACGGCTTTTCACTATCGGCCACCGACCTCACAAGAAATCTCGGGCATGGCGATGGCGTTTCGGGAGAAGATGATTTCTGTCAGGCTGGCAGAAATAGAAAACTACATTGATGTGTGCGGCACAGGTGGTGATGGGCAATCGACGTTTAATATTTCCACTACCGTCGCCTTCGTCGTCGCGGCTTCCGGGCAAGGCATTGCTAAGCACGGCAATCGCGCCGTATCGAGCCGTTCAGGAAGTTTTGATGTACTCGAAGCTCTAGAGATTCCGTTTGCAGACAACGAACACGAGGCATTGCGTGATTTGCGAAATTTTAATCTCTCTTTTCTCTACGCACCTTCTTTTCATCCCGCATTTCGTGACCTCGCAGGCTTAAGAAAGGCTCTCGGAGTTCGCACAGTATTCAATGTCCTTGGTCCTCTACTCAACCCTGCCGGTGTTCAACGTCAGCTCGTCGGGGTCTACAGCCGAGACCTTGTCCAGCCGGTCGCTGAGGCCCTTGGAGAACTCGGCTCCATCGAAGCAATGGTGGTTCATGGCGACGATGGCGGAGACGAACTCAGCCTTTGCGCGCCTTCGACGATCGCCCACCTTCGGGGCGGTCGAGTGACGCTGATGAAGCTAGCGCCAGAAGATGTCGGACTTAAGCGTGCAAATCCAACTGATTTACAAGGTGGAAGTGCGATTGCCAACGCGAGAATTCTTATTGACCTTCTCAACGGGAAATCTGGTCCGCAGCGAGACGTTGTCTTGCTCAATTCGGCTGCGGCATTGCTCGTCGGCGGAAAATGCGGCTCGATTGCAGATGGAATCGAGATCGCAAAGCAAACTCTCAATTCGGGTCGCGCCCACGATCTGTTCGGTAAAATGAAAATACGCCAGGTCACCGGAGCGGTCGTATGAAAACGAGCTTTCTCGAGAAAATCGAAGATCTCACGGTCGAACGAGTTCGGCAAGCGCGCTCCAAAATTTCAGATTCGGAAATTCAGCTCCGAGCCCGTCAAGCGCGGCATCCCATGGACTTTTTAGAGCGTTTAAAATCACGGGCTTCCCCGCGAGTCATCGCTGAAGTTAAACGCCACAGTCCATCGCTTGGCGCCATCGCTATGGATCTCAATCCTATCGAAGTTGCGCGCGAATTCGTTGCTGCCGGAGCTTTTGCGCTATCGGTTCTGACCGAGCCTCACTACTTCGCGGGATCTATTGAAGATCTGGCGGTGATCCGCGGCGAATTTCCTGACTTTCCTATTTTGATGAAAGATTTCGTCGTAGATCCCTACCAGCTTTACCTAGCTCGTGTCGCCGGCGCCGACGCCATCCTTTTGATCGCCGCCTTGCTGGGCAAGCGTCTCGGCGAATTGATCGCGCAAACCCAGGCGGTCGGGCTAACCCCTCTAGTTGAAGTTCACACCTCGCAAGAATTCGACGAAGCCGTGGGCTGTGGAGCAAAACTAATCGGCGTCAATAACCGCAACCTGCACACTCTCGAAGTCGACCTCACCACGAGTTTTTCGCTAGTTGCGAAACATCAGCCTGATTTGACTCTGATCGCTGAAAGCGGGCTCAAGACGGCCGACGAAATTCACAAGCTCGGAAAAGCTGGCTTTGACGGATTTCTGATTGGCTCAAGTCTGACTCAGGGCAAACGACCAGGCGCGAGCTTGCGCGAAATACTCAGAGCTGCGCCATGAACTTACGGATCAAAATTTGCGGCATCACCCGGCGTCAAGATGCGGAGCTCGCGCAAAATCTCGGGGCCACGGATCTTGGCTTTATTTTCGCACCAAGTCCCAGGCAAGTGACCGCTGCCGATGTTGCACAATGTTCTATGGGGCTTCCAGATCTCGCGAAGCGTTTCGGAGTTTTTGTAGATCCGGAATTAGAGTTTCTCCACGCGCAGGTAGATGTTTGCGGCCTTACCGGTATTCAACTCCACGGTAACGAAAGTCTGCAATTCGTAGAGCAGGTAAAAAAAGAGTTTGCCCACCTTGAAGTTATGAAAGTCATCACGCCGCAGAATCTCAACCGAGCATTAGAATTTCAATGCGACTCTATTTTAATCGAACCTGTTCTTACTATTCAGGCACCTCAGATCATTGAGCAAATCCGAACAATCTCTAGATGTAGACCTTTGTTTATCGCCGGTGGAGTGAATTCGTCAAACGTTATGAATCTTCTGCAGAGCCTGAATCCATCAGGCGTTGATCTCTCAAGCGCCGTCGAATCGCGTCCCGGAATTAAAGATCCTCAAAAAATGAAAACGTTTTTTGCTCAACTTCGAGGTGACCATGAAAATAACTGAAATTCCCAATGACCGGGGGCGATTCGGAGGCAGTGACGGCTTCGGCGGACGTTTTGTTCCCGAAACGTTGATGCAACCGATTCTCGACCTCGAAGCCAGCTACCGAGAAGCTCGCCAAGATTCGGCCTTCAACACCGAACTCAACCTTTTGCTGCGAGACTTCGTCGGCCGTGAAACCCCGCTCTATTTTGCTGAACGCCTATCGAAAGAAACGGGAGACCGCGCGAAGATTTATCTTAAGCGTGAAGATCTTGCTCACACTGGCGCGCACAAAATCAACAATTCACTTGGTCAGGTGATGCTCGCCGTACGCATGGGAAAAAAACGCATCGTCGCCGAAACAGGCGCAGGCCAGCACGGAGTCGCGACTGCAGCGGCGTGCGCGCGCTTTGGACTCGAATGCGTGGTTTACATGGGCGCCGATGACGTTCAGAGACAACGCGCTAACGTGCGCCGAATGACGCTGTTGGGTGCGCGAGTTATTTCTGTCGAGCAGGGTTCACGCACGTTAAAAGACGCCGTGAGCGAGGCGATGCGCGACTGGGTCACAAACTTGCAGTCCAGCCATTACGTGCTTGGTTCAGCTCTCGGCCCTCATCCCTACCCTTTGATGGTCCGCGATTTCCAGTCGGTGATCGGCACTGAAGCCCGCACGCAAATTTTAGAACGTGAAGCGCGGTTGCCAGATGAACTCATTGCCTGCGTCGGCGGCGGCAGCAATGCAATCGGCCTTTTTTACGCTTTTCGAAACGATGAGGGAGTGAAGCTCACCGGAGTCGAAGCCGGCGGCCGCGGTCAAAATTTAGGCGATCACGCGGCCCGCTTTCAAGGTGGCAGTCGGGGTGTTTTTCAAGGAACGGATACCTTGATCCTGCAAGACAATGAGGGACAAATCGGCGCCACTCACAGTATCTCTGCAGGTCTCGATTATGCCGCCGTTGGACCCGAACACAGTTATCTGCAAAGTATCGGGCGGGCTGATTATGTTACGGTCGATGACCAACATGCGCTTGCAGCGTTTCATATGACTTCACGACTTGAAGGGATTTTACCCGCGCTTGAAAGTTCGCACGCGATTGCCTACGCCTTAATTCGCGCCCAAGAGTGCAAACCTGGCTCCGTGATTATTGTTAATTTAAGTGGGCGAGGTGACAAAGATCTCGACATCGTCGATGCGGCAACAAAAACCTCCATGAGCACACTATGAACAAAAAAGAATTTATTCCGTTTCTTATGGCCGGCGATCCTAACCTCGAAGCAACCGAGAGTTACGTCAAAGTTCTTATTGACGAAGGTGTTCGCACGATTGAGCTCGGCGTACCTTTTTCGGATCCACTCGCCGATGGCCCGTCAATTCAAAGGGCTTCGGCTCGCGCACTAGCACAGCAGACAACGCTCAAAAGCGTTTTTAGCCTTACCGCGCGTCTCAGAACGCAAACTCCAGATTTACGAATCGTGCTTTTCACTTACCTCAACCCGCTTCTGAAATTTGGGCTTAAGGCTTACACCGCAGACGCCGCATCCCATGGCGTGACTGCCACGCTCTGCGTAGATCTCGCGCCTGAAGAGGCTGGAAGCTATCTTGAGGCCCATCGTAACGCCCAGCTCGGAACCGTGTTTCTGGCTTCGCCGACCACGTCGGCGTCAAGATTAAAGCTGATCAGCGACGCTTCTACTGAGTTCATCTACTACATTTCGCGAACGGGTGTGACGGGTGAAAACGCACAGATATCTTCGACGCTAGAGCCAGAGCTAGCCCGCCTACGCGCGATTACGTCTCGGCCAATTGCGGTTGGCTTTGGAATTTCAACGCCAGAGCAGGTACGCGAAGTCGCCAAACTTTCCGATGCTGTCGTTGTGGGCAGTCGCTTGATCAATCTGATAGAACAAAGCGCCCAGGCAGAAGAAGGCTTGCGTGCGCTCACTCGCTCCTACATCATGGCCATTAAGGATGCGAACCTATGAATTCTCAACTCTGGACGCCGAACAGCTGGAGATCACTTGCCGTCGCGCAAGCGCCCGAGTACGCGGACGCCGGTCTTTTATGCGAAGTGGAAGCTCGTCTTAAAAGCTATCCCTCACTAGTATTTGAAAAGGAAGTGACAAATCTTCGCAAGATGCTGGCCGAAGTTTCGCGAGGCGGAGCATTTCTACTGCAGGCAGGTGATTGCGCCGAGAGCTTCGCCGATTTTCGGCCCGAAACTATTCGTGATAATTTCAAAGTCTTTTTGCAAATGGCGATGGTTCTCACCTTCGGAGCAAAAAAGCCCGTGGTCAAAGTTGGCCGCGTCGCAGGTCAATTTGCTAAGCCGCGCAGCTCACCAATCGAGACTCGAGACAACGTCACCCTCCCTGCGTTTCGCGGCGACATCATCAACGCCCATGAGTTTTCTACTGAAGCACGAAGGCCCGATCCATTGCGGATGGAACGAAGCTATTTTCAATCAGCCGCAACACTCAACACGCTTCGTGCTTACGCCAAGGGCGGGTTTGCCGACTTGCAACAAGTCCACTCATGGAATCTGGAATTCATCGAAAAGAGTCGCCTCCACACACGATATGACGAAATCGTTTCGAGACTCAACGACACTCTCTCTTTCATGCGCGCCGCCGGCTTCTCGCTTCCAGACCCGACAGCCCTCGAAACGACCGACTTTTTCACTTCGCATGAAGCACTTTTGCTCAATTACGAAGAAGCCCTTCTGCAGACCGGCTACGATGGCGGAACTTTCGCGGGATCAGCCCACATGCTCTGGGTCGGTGAACGCACCCGTCAACTCGACGGGGCTCACATCGAATTCGCGCGCGGAATCGGCAATCCCATCGGCCTCAAGTGCGGACCCGAAATACGTCCCGATGAACTGCTCAGGCTCATCGATCGCCTCAACCCTCAAAACGAGCCGGGCCGTCTGACTTTGATCACACGAATGGGTTCAGGAAAAATTGCAAACGTATTACCGAAACTGCTTCGAAGAATTAAAGGTGAAGGTCGCTCAGTTGTTTGGGCTTGTGACCCCATGCATGGCAATACCTATTCGACCTCGCTCGGAATCAAAACAAGATCGTTTGCCGACATCCTTCACGAAACCTGCACGTTCTTTGAGCTTCATGCAAGCGAAGGCACCGTAGGAGGCGGAGTACATCTCGAGCTCACGGGAAAAGACGTCACGGAGTGCACCGGCGGAGGACAAAACATTAATGGTTCGGATCTCTGCTCAGAAACATATGAAACGCTCTGCGACCCAAGACTTAATGCTAGCCAGGCGCTCGAGCTTGCTTTTGAACTGGTCAAGTAAGGTCGACGACCCGAGACTAAACATTTCGATGATAAAGCACTGAGATCAATAGTAGTCACAAATCTGGTAAACCCATTCAAGAAGTGCATCACCCTTGCAAGACTCGAGAGTAGATTCGAGCTCGCGACGAGGAGCCCTATTCAAATAGTGAAACAGCATGTCGCTACTCAAAACATTTTTTGTTTTTCGTCCAATCCATTGAAAAAGCTGTGCATTTTCAGCATAAACTTGTTGGCTCTTAAAACGCCTTTCTGCACCTTCAATTTCATTTAAAAGATCTGAGTAAGAAACACCCTCGGCTTCACGCTTTTCCTGATCTTCAATCCAAGCGCTCATTTGATTTTCCGCCAGGCTCTTAAAAACTTTAACGTTGTGCTCGAATATGAAATCTCTACCGCCATCCGTTAGCTCAAATTGTTCCCGGAGGTAAAATTCTTGAATCTCGCTGAGGCGCTGAGATGCAAGCGTCCACAAAGCCAAATGGCGAGGCCGCCAAACCGTGTTGAACCAAAGATGATAATTGCGTTCAGAACACCAACGAACGAAATGAGGCATCTCCCGCCAATTTGATCTCATCGGGTTGACCATGATACTGAAAATAGTATCTCGACGTTGGCAATAGTCGGCAAAATACTCTGTGTTTTTAATTACCGTTTCAAAACTTGAACCGACGCGAATCGATTCGTAAGTTTTTGGAATCAGGGAATCGAGTGACACGTTAATCCTAAAGCGACAGGCCTCAAGCAAGCGCTCAACTTTCTCGTTTAGAACTGTTCCATTGGTTGCCACTGTGATCAGAATATCGGGGTTTAACGCGGCGATTTGCTCCCAAATATCCCAACACGCCTTTTGTAAGAAGGGCTCACCGCCATTAAAGCGCGCCTCACGCAAGTGCGGGATAAACTCCTTGAGCTGCTCAACAAATGCATCATTATAGGGCGAGCGAAGCGGCGCTAGTTGCTCCCTGACTTTACGAATTTTAGACGACAGACTTCCTTTACACATAGTGCAGGCCAAATTACAGAGGTTCGAGAGTTCGAACTCCATAATTTGCGGGTAGGAGCCCATGGCATAGGGCAAGTCGTATGCACGCGCCAAGACTTGCGAGAAAACACCATCAACGATCCGCTTTTTGCAAACTCCGCAATTTCCAGTGAGATCGACTTTCTCGATTGACTTGCGCAGTTTCAAAAAATATTCGCCAAACCAAATCTCTCGCAGCGTTTGGTCGGGGTAGCGGGGTGCTTGATCTAATGTGAGCCAGCAAGGTCCGACATTGCCGCGGCTGTTGAAATACATATTAACGAATGGCGCATAGCAGATTTTTTCCGTGCCGTAGCCGTGTCGCCCGCGATCGTAAAGCGCTCTTATTTCAGTCGTCAATCCCGCTGCCATAGCCGGGATTAAGCCATTTTAGATGTCGAAATTCAAAACTTTTTTCAGCCGGCTAGGATGAATTCACCGTCCTCGTGCAATTTCTTGCAAACTAAGGCCGCTTCCGAATGTCGGGCTAGCTCATTGAGGTCCGATCTGGACTCCATTTCGAAGTTCACAATCCCGATGAGCCAGCCATGGAAAAAACCACGTCCGATCTCACTCAACGTCTCAATCTCTTGTTTCGTAAACCGCCCGAAAACGGGAGCCCGGGACTGCTTCCGAGTATTGGCGAGATCGCAGCCCGCGAATCTAAACTTGCAGTAGTTAAAAAGGATCTTAAGTCACAGTTTGCCGGACTGGACGAACAAATCGAACAAATTTTTGCCTATGCCCGTCCGTGGTATCTGCTGCCCGAGGCGCAGAGACGCCCCACTGTGATCAGCCTCTGGGGGATGACGGGCGTCGGAAAATCAAGCTTTGTCCGGGCTTTCGTCAGTAGCCTCAAAATGAACACAAAGTATTGCGAAATAGATGTTCGCAAAGTTGCAGGTCAGTCGCAAGCTCACACCGATTGGCTGGCACTTCCAGCCCGCCTCAATGAACTCTCTGAGACTTCATGCGTTCTCTTGCTGGACGAATTGCACAATGTGAGGACGATCAATTCTTCAGGAGAAGAACTCGATCGCCCAGCCCTCGCCGATTTTTGGCCGCTCCTCGATGACGGCTCGCTCCTTCAGCCCCAGGGCCAGGCGACTTCTTACCTGTACTATCTCCGCAACGAAATCCGCATGCGTCAGCGAGACTCTCAAAATACAAACGTCAATTTGGACGACGGCATGCTGACATTTCTTGTCGACTATCTCGGCCTTAACTGCGCCATTGACGAACTCGCCGCACTTTTCGAAGAGGATAATCAGGTCTTTCTTCGTTGGGCGGTTGAAAAAACCCAACACGCGGTTCAGGAGGCCAAACGCCTCGATTTTTCTAAAGCGCTAGTATTTGTGGCGAGCAATCTCGATGAGGCTTTTGCCGGCGCCTTGCAGGTGAATCCGGATGATCTCAATGCAGATGATCTCTATGAAATTACCCGCACGGTCAGCGCCGACACCATCAAAGAATGCCTGCTTGCAAGATTTCGACCTGAGCAAGTGGCACGGCTCGGCAGCATGCAGGTCATTTTTCCAAGCCTTTCTAAAGCAGCCTTCAACAAGCTCATTGACGTGCGATTAAAGGAACTTGCTTCCTGGGTCGAAGCGTCTTTTCAAGTTAAGTTGACTTTTGAATCCACGCTCGTCGAACTTATTATGCGCGAAGGTGCAGTGCCGAGCCAAGGCGCGAGACCAGTTCTTTCGACGATCAATGAAATGGTTGAAAGCCGCATTCCGACTTGGCTTATCGATCTCAAACAGCGGGCATCAACCCAAGTTGAAATCGGCTTTGATTTTGCAAAAAAGTTACTTTACGTGAGAGACCATGCAAGTCAGAAAGTCCTCAGCGAAGAGCAGCTGACAATGCGCCAAGATCGCCTGCCTGTGATCGATCTCAATGAATCTTACCGCCGCGTCGTGGCAGCCCACGAAGCGGGCCACGCGGTCGTCGGCATCACGAAGGACGGGCGCTTGCCGCTGAAAATCTTGGCCGGCACTGTTGCGGTCCATCGCGGTGGCCCAAGAGTGGTTTTTTCGGCTTCCAAGCTCATTACGAAAGCCTACGCCCTAAGCCAGCTCGCTTTATCCATGGCGGGAATCGCGGCAGAAGAGTTAACTTTCGGCGCAGATAACGTAAGCCTCGGTGCAAGTGCTGACCTTCAAAAGGCGACTGAGATAGCCGGAACTCTCGTCTGCCAAGCGGGCCTCGGCAACCACCTCGGCGTCTCATTCGAGAGCCAGATGGCACCGTTCAATGTGACCTCCTTCAAAGAGCGCGACGACGCACTGATCGAAGAGCTCTTACAGGCTGCCCGCAAAGAAGCTTTCAAGGTTTTGAATGAACAGCAAAAACTGTTTATCTCCATTTATGAGGAGCTCCTGAAAAGAGATCGTCTCTCGCGGACCGACATCGAAGTTTTGGTTAAACTTCACTATCGCGGCAGCGCCGCAGAAATTTCAGCGATTTTGGCGCGGGAAGAGCCGATCAGTACCGAGATTCTCGCCTCGCCATCATTTTTGAAAAAAGTCGGCTGAACGAAGGTCTAGATTTGTAAATGCTATACGGGCTAAGCAGACATTTTGTTTAGTCGTGTGATTAAAACGACGAAGAGATCTCCAGATGAGAAATTATCTGAACACCTCCAAAAAGAATCGATTTCAGGAAAGCGGAGTCGGCTTAATGATCGCGATGGCCCTGATTGCCATCATCCCTTTCTTTTCGGCTTGCTCCGGTGTGCAGCCCGCTTCGATCCAACTTCCGGCACCAACGCCCACAGCGACTCCTGTGCCGACGTCCACTCCACAAGGCAATTATAATCCTGGAACGCCGAGCCCAACGCCTTCACCCAGCGCGACCCCAACACCCGGTCCCTCGCCAGGCATCCCCGAGTATTTTTCCGTAAACGCGTACTATCCATCTCCAATCTACGCTCCGACCCATCTGTTCAGCTCTAATGGCGTAGCGGCAACCGACTGGAGCCAATCTTGCAAAACAGATGTCAGCACGACCGCGACAGGCACGGTCAACGATATCATTTGTTACACCGAAGTTGCCGACGCTGATCTTTACGCCCAAACATTTAATTTCTCTTATACCGCTCCCATTGACGGCTGTGCCTACGTCCTAGAAACGCCTTACTATTTTGTCGATTACCCGACTGGTACCGGGCCTGCAACGATTTCATATACGGTTGAAGTCAACGGTACGATTGACACCCTCGCTCCTGGAGCCGGCTGGACAATCGTCAACAGCGCTCCCTCTTGTTCCTTCGATTATACTAGCAATTTTCCAAATGGCCCCAACTGCTGTGCTGGAAAATACACCGCAACAATCGATACCAAAACTCTTAACGCCGCCGGGGCGACGGTCGATACTTTCACGACAAAAACAGCATCTTGGGGCGGCAAGGTCGGCAATTGCGCCGAGGGTGCGGTTGTTCAGGGAACGACTTTTGCGCGAAGTCTAACTACCAATCTCCCCGTGTCTCTGCTCATTACGACCTATGGTGGTTTGACCGGCGGCTACTCAGTTCCTGCCAATATTACAAAACCGTGGGCAACCGCAGTGCCGATTGCCAACTACGTGGCGAACCCGGCAGCTCCCCCTCCGCCGCTCAATGGCCAAGGACATTTGTACTATCAATGGGACTGCCTTGATCCTGCTTTCGCTCTTCAAGGTCGCATTCGACTGATGGTTCGTAAGTGGAAAATGCAATCCCAGTTGGCTCTCGGCATCAATGGTAATCCTGATCTGACAGGCGTGAGTGACGGTCAACCAGATCCTTATATCGATTACGATAATTGGGCACAGATCGAAGGCGATGCCGTTAACTTTCCGACCGGCTATCCAGAGACAACTCCGTAGGGCCCACTGGCAACGCCCTTTTTTTGAGGTCATGGCCTGGAAATTCTAGGCCTAAAGAAAATCTTAGGAATTAAGGCCCCGGTTGAAACAGATTCCGGCAAGTCAAATCGGGTGACGCATTCATCATGACCTGCGGGGCATACGACTTAAATATCGCGGTCATATCTTTCGCTGCCAGAACCGGATGGGACTTCAAAAACTGCATGAACACTTCAATCTTGTAACCGTTTCGCGATAGCCAAGAATCGAGCACTAAAAGATATTTTCCATTCGAATCCAACGGTTGGTCATTGAAGTTGAGGCTAAACTTACCTAGTTTATCTCGAGCTTCTGAAAGCCCCCGCGACATTTGCGGAGTGTACATTCCATCCTCATTGAGGCGCCATGCACGCAACGCCGAAAAGAGCGCATCGATTTCATCTCCGCTAGCTAAAAATAATCGCGCATCTCCTGGAAATGGATAAAACGTCTCGAGTGTTCCTATTACCAATTTCCCTGGCAAGATGGGCTCATCACGGCGAAATGATGAGCTATTATAAAAAGCTACGATCGGCAAGCTTGCACTCGATTGTGGACGACTCGCTTGACCCCATGCTTTCAAGCTATCAGCTAGCACAGTGCCAAGCTCAGCGCGCCCAGTTTTTAAATCAACCTTGATATCTGTAAATCCACCGGTGTGGCCCACAACCTGGCTTGAGCGCAGACGTTGAGCTTCAACTTTCTTCTCAATGGCTCGCGCCATTTTTTCAAGCTGCGGAAACTTCGGAGCTCGGCTTTCTCTCAGCTGACTGGTTTGGGCCGGTCGATCAAAAAATCGATCTGACTTTCGCTCACCTTCCGCTCCAAGTTCAACGACCGAAAAGTCAAAATTTGAACGGCTATCCAGAAGTAGTGTGCGTCCCATGACTTCTCTCTTACGCAAATGATCGTGAGCCGCAAAGGCGACCGGAATACTCACACCGGCTTTACCCAACTCGAGACCCATCGTGGAATCGAGCGCCTGAAGATTACTTCGTAAATTAGCTTGGCTATCATGCTGGAAAAATATGAGATTCTCGACTCGGTCGCGAATCGCCTCGACAGCCACCTCCCTCATCGCGTCTGCAATCGGGGCTGTCGATAGAATTATTTTGGGCAGGGCATCGACTTGAATTGCAGATTTTTTAAAAATCTCTTCAAGGCCAAACCCTGCAAAGCGAATCTTTGCGCCGCTCGCCATTTGCAGATCAAAATAGGGTTCAGTGACATCGCTATCGAGCCGATAGTT
>JAYTRM010000031.1:0-3839 GCA_043746165.1 Bdellovibrionales bacterium
CGCCGTCACGACCCGGACTCGCTCTTTTCCCGCGCCTTGTTTGCCTGTGTCGTCGCCAATCCGACTAAATCGGGTACGCTTTTCCGATAAGCATGGAGATTTGGATCTTCAGAGTCTTCTTCTTGCTCGAGAAGATCGGCTAGCATACCCAGCGCATCCGTTACCGTGAAGATGCCGACGACATCTTCAGAGTCATTGACAACAACCGTTGATCCGAGTTTTCGCTCCTGCATCGTGCGCACCAAATCGCGCAGGGGCTCAGTGCGTTTCGCTACGAAAACATCGCGTTTCATCACATCACTCACCGTGAGCATTGCGGCCTGCGGCAGGGACATTGCTGCCCGCAAATCCCGTTCTGATAAGAGCCCGACGAGCTTACCTTCGTCGAGAATTGGCAAGTGCCGAATTCCACAGTCGCTCATCACTGATTGCGCGTCGAAGAGAGAGTTATCAGGTTCAGCGACATAGGGACTCTTCACCATGTATTTACCAATGACCTGTTCCATTTAAATTCCTCCTGAATTCTGACAATGATGAACCTATGTTTTTGCGAAGCAAAGAAAAAAGTTACGGCGGGCATGCACTGTTACAAGCTAAGGAATCTTAACTTTACTAAACAGCCTCGCCTCACAAAATTGAGTGACTTAAGACTTATGGAGAGGAATCAAGTCAAGTGGAGACAGACCGGTCTCAATATTGATCTGCTGAGCGACGGCCTTGCCGCCGAGTCGTTGTACTTCTTGACCGAGCTCTTTGGTGTCGATGACTTTTGCCCTTCTCTCTTGCGGAGGATTGAGCTTCGACGACCGCTCGACTTTTTGCGCATCACCGAGAATATGAACCGGCAAGTTTTCAGCATCGCTCAGAATCGAAATAAATTCATTGGCAAAGAAGTAGTCGATTTGAATTCGTCGCTTCATGCCGTGAGCCATTTTGCCGATGATCGCAACGATTTTCTCACGCTCGTCAGGACTTAAGTTGTCGACGAAATCGTAATCCTCAATTTTCTTTAGGTTTATGACTATCGGCTCAAGCGCCTCGGGAGTGATCACGTGCACGCGATATTTTCCGTGAGCAAGGTAAGTCTCGGTGACACCACCGATCGCTTCAGTTGGCACGACAAGAAAAATATCGTTCTTTACTCCCTCAGCGCTGACGTATTTCTTCGCCGCTTCAGCCTGGGCGCGAATGTAGCTGGGAAAGTGACTTAAGTCATCGCCTTCGGGTGACTTGCTATCGAAGACGATGTATTCGCCACCGATTTTAATCGCGTTGTCGGGCTTTCCCTTGAGTGGAAATTTTTCCTTAGCGACGTATTCGACCAAGTGACGCTGACATATTAACTGAAGCTTTTCCTCAACAACCCGCTCATGGCGCCGCCAAGTGTTCTTGAGCTCGAGGCAGCGACTTTCTTCGAGCTCATTTTTCTTTTCTATGTCACGGGCACGTTCACTCTCTCGCTGAGTGAAGGCCAGGTTCAGACGGTGCAGATCTTCAGAAAATCGAGTCTTACGCTGCTCTTCGCCCTCTTCGAATCCGAAAACTTTCCTTTGTAATTCCGAGTTTTCAGCGCGAACTGCTTTGAGTTCAGCTGCCTCTGCTGAGCGGGCCTTCAGCTGGCCCTGAGCCTCAGCGAGTTGTTGAAGAAGCTGATTTCGAGACTCCTCTTGGGAGGCGAGTCGGACTTCGAACTTGATCTGCAGCCTACGGCGAACGACGAAAAGTAGAAATCCAACCACCAAACATCCAACACTAAACCCCTGCGCAAGTGCTAAAATCATCCCAACACCTCCCCACCATCCATAGTTTTAGCGCGCTTTTCAAACAAAACAAGACCTGCCACCTGATTTGCTCAAACTGCGTTTGTTAATTGAAGACAGGCAATATATGACACCTTATTGAAACACCTTCTTTACCCAGGAATACTAAGTGAATACTAAGTGAATACTATGCCCGATTTTTGCCGTTTTACGGCGCCCCTTGTTGCAGTTTTTTTATTTTCGGCTATCACGCCCCAGGCCACAGAGCTGCCCACGGGAGAAGCTTTCGCAAGCCTGCCGATTGAAAGCGAATTTGCGCCGCCAAACGTCTACCAACTCGTTCCATCGAGTACCATTTACCGCGGCGCACGTCCCGAGAGCCAAGAGCAAATGAACTTCTTGGTGAACCAACTGTACGTCAAGACGATTATAGATCTTCAAGGCGGAGATTTCGAGACACCTTACATCGGCTCCATCGTCGCCTGGCTCGAACCTGGTGAGAGGCCAGAGGAGATCGCGCAGGAGCGCAAACGGGGCGGAGGCCGCCGGAATACACCACGCTAGCTTCCAAAACCAGCCACTCAACTCATTGATGACCATCACGCCTGATGAGGTCGATCGGATTAACAAAGTTCTTCAAATCATGAATGATCCGAACTCTCAGCCCGTCTACATTCACTGCGCGCATGGCGCAGATCGTACAGGCCTCGTGGTTGCACTTTATCGCGTGATTGATCAGCAAATGCCGGCGAGCGAGGCGTATCGCGAGATGTACGACGATGGCCACGGTTTCTGGCACATGGCCTTCACGTCACCGATGGATTTTGAGTTCTTCAAAGTTGTCCGCGAAACCGTGATCAAGAAAAAACTCAAGGCGAAGTGAGGCAGCGAGCTTTACCGCTCCAAACCACTGTCCCCATGAGCATCACGGGTTCGGTGATCATCGTGCACGTCAGGCCGGTGTCGCAATCGTATTCAAATGGCGAATCGGTCACGCGGGTGAATTGCCCCGATAAGACGCGACTTCTCGGCAACGCCGCTTTCGATTCGGGATCCCAAACCATGCCGCAGTTGCCGTCCACGTGGCTCATCGCCTGACAGCGGTGCACGCCGGTTGACGTGTAGACACAGCGAGGAACGGTGATATTTCTCACCGCTGAGTCGATATTTTTATCAAACCAATCCTTGCAGCCCCCATCGCCTCCCGCATTGTCATCACCACTTGGCTGACACTCATTATCAGAACTGTAATTTGCGTTGAGCTCCACGACGGTGCGCGAGAAGTCAGCCTGCACGTACTTTTCAACCTGCGGGCGAAACTGTTTGGCACAAATATTTTGCAACATCTGACTCGGCGAGGATTTTCCGTCGACCTGAAAGAACCGCGAAAAGAGAGTGTGATTCACAGAACTTACATTCTCGTTGTCCACTGATACTCCGCTTCCAAAAAAACTAATTCCGCCGCGAGCGCCGACCGAGTAGTTGAGCGATGCTTCGTAGGCACAGAATGCAACCATCGGAAAATGTTTGCGCACATTCGGAAGCGCGCGATGCCCGATCGGGTCCCATTTAAAAACTTCGAGTTGCAATGGGTCTGAGACCGGATTGATCGTCACGCCATTGCTGTCGACGGGTTGCTCTGTGCTCAAGTTTGCCGCGACGATCACCAGTGAGGTACGCAAAGAATAACGATAATTGACATAAACCGCGGCAGACGCGATCGAGGGAGGTAACCCTATATAAGTATTGCTCGTTACGACCTCCGAAGAACTCTGTTCATGCCAGGTGCGAGGAAAATTCGGCCACTCCAAATCCTTTGAACCGTCGGTATTCAAAAGGTTGTGGAAAGCGACTCCCTTTTGGGTGAGCGCCTGGCCCGAAATATTTTGCTGAAACATCGCCGCATCGATATGAGCCTGAAGGTCATCACCCGTAGCACCAAGCTGGGCGCTCGCAGGTGAGTGCTCGGAGTTGGCAATTGCGACATTTGATGTGAGAGCTAATCCAACAATGAAAGCGAATGATTTAATCACGATGTTCTTCCTCGACATTAGCATTGGCACCTCAAAGCAAGTGAAC